>BJHT01000095.1 GCA_014193395.1 Verrucomicrobiota bacterium | reverse complement strand
AGCGCTCGGGGCTTCCTTGGGGAGCGCGTCGGCGTAAGCGGGGTAGCCGTGTTTGCCGGTGTAGAGCTTTAGTTCGGGCGCGGCGAGCACCATGCCGTAGCCGGCGGCCTCAAGGCGCAGCTTCGGGTACCACAATTCGAGGTCCTCATAAATGTCGTCCACAAACGCGAGCAGGTTCTTTTGCATCGCGCCATTAACCACAGAACTGCGCGGTGCGGCAAACTTTGTAGCGCCGCCTCGTAGCCGCCAAAGTGAGGAAAACCCGGGCGCCCCAACAAAGGCGCGCGATGCGGTCATCGTTCGAGCGGGGGTCGCGACGGGTGGGCGGGCCGCAGTCGCGGCAGCACTGGCGTCTCATCAGCGAGTTCGGGCGTCGTCTCGCCGCCGAAACCGACTCGGGGTGGGACGCCCCGCGAACTTGCAGGCGGTCCGCCTGCGGTACCGTGGCGCAACCTACGATGGCCAACTCCAACATTTCTCCCATTGGGGCGTGATCGGGTAGAAGGAGGTTAGAGTCTCCTTACGTCGTCTCCTACAAAGACACGGACTGCTTTGTTTACGCCAACAGCGGTTCGATGACGTGCCCATGCACATCGGTGAGCCGCCGGTCCACGCCGTTGATGCGATAGGTCAGTTTCGTATGATCCACGCCGAGCAGGTGTAGCATCGTGGCGTGGATGTCATAGACCGTGGTCGGGTTCTTCCTGTCCGCCGGCTTGTAGCCCCACTGATCGCTTTCGCCGTGAGTTATGCCGCCTTTGATGCCGCCCCCGGCCAGCCAGTTCGTGAACACGTAGGGGTTGTGATCCCGCCCCTTGCCGCCTTGTGTGCTTGGCATCCGGCCAAACTCCGTGGTCCAGAGTACGATTGTGTCTTCGAGTAATCCGCGCTGCTTCAAATCCTGTATCAAGGCCGCCGCTCCGTGCGCCATCCCGCGCGCGAGCGGGCCGTGGTCACGCTCGATGTCCTCGTGCGAATCCCAGTTGCGCCGGGGAAAACCATTGTCATTGCCGCTCCAGATCTGCACGAAGCGCACACCGCGCTCGAGCAGTCGCCGCGCGACGAGACATTTGCGCCCGAAGTAATCCGCCTCCTCCGCTGCGTTGATTTCCCTCGGCCAGGTCGGCGGATTGCGCTTCACCCCGTAGAATTCGAGCATCGCGTCCGGTTCCTTCGCCAGGTCGAGCGCCTCGGGCGCGGCGAGCTGCATCCGCGCCGCAAGTTCGTAGCTGCGGATGCGTGACTCCAGCCGGCCATCGTCCGCGCGCGCTGCCGCGTGCTGCCGGTTGAGAGCCGCCATCACGGCGTGCCCCGCGGCTTCGGAATTTTGCGTGATGAAATTTCCCGTCGCGTGCGGAAACAAATCGGCGATCGGCGTCGCCGTGCCCGGATAAATCACCGTCCCGCTGTGCTGCGACGGCAGAAACGCCGCGTCCCAATTTTTCACGCCGTTCGATGCCAAGCCGCGATGATCAGGCAACACCACGAAGGTCGGCAGATTCTCGTTCACGCTTCCCAGCCCGTAGCTCACCCAGCAGCCCATGCCGGGAAAGCCCGGCAGATTAAACCCCGTCGCCTGTAAGAGCGTGGCCTGCGAATGCACGCCGGTCTTGCCGACCAGATTGTGGATGAACGCCATGTCATCCACGCACGGCCCCAGCGCGCTGACGACTTCCGACAGCGGTTTTCCGCAACGCCCGCGCGCCTGAAATGCCCACACCGGTTTTTTCCACGGCCCCAGCCCGTTCTGGAACGCCTCGACCGCCTCGCCGAAATCGCTGGGCTTGCCGTCGTGCTTGAGCAGTTCCGGTTTGAAATCCCACAGGTCCAGATGACTCGCCGCGCCCGCCATGAAGAGCTGCACCACGCGCTTGGCTTTCGCCGGAAATTGCGGCGCGTGAATGACACCCGAGGTGCCTGCGGCGGGCGTCGCGTCAGCGGCCAGCGCACTCCCGGCA
This sequence comes from Verrucomicrobiota bacterium, assembly GCA_014193395.1. Classification (GTDB taxonomy): domain Bacteria; phylum Verrucomicrobiota; class Verrucomicrobiia; order Limisphaerales; family BJHT01; genus BJHT01. Next base: position 17,785 of record BJHT01000095.1, on the reverse strand, counting down.
CCGAGCATTTGCGCCAGCGCGATGCCGCCGAGACCACCGCCTGAACTCCACAGAAACTCGCGCCGGGTCAACGGCGCCAGTTGTGTCGGGACGCAATGGAATGGGGAGTCGTGGTGCATGGGTACGCGTGTTCTGCGCGGCGAACAGTACGCGCAAGCTTGCAGCCTGCAAGGATTCCGGGGCAGTCGAGTAACTCCGCTGCGACGAAGAAGGACGCCCAGCGGACGATTCGGCGGCGACTCTTGGTGCGGCGTGGGAGGAAGGGGAATTTTGACTGATGAATGGGGCCCAAGGAATGGAGTTTCGGAACCGCTCTCCCCCTTTCGTCAGTCCCCATTCGTCAGTCAAAAGTCTGACCATTCAACGCGCCGACGGCGGGGCACCGCATGTGGCGCCGCCCCGCCTCGCGCATGGTCCCGGACCAAACTACTTCCCTTTCTTCGGGCGATTGAGGACGTCGTCGTGGGTGCTGGCGGCGATGGCCATGACTTGATCGATCAGTTCCTTTTTGATCTTCAGTTCCTCGAGGGTTTTCTGAAGGTTTTCGGCGACGGCGCTGAAATGAGTGTCATTGAGTCCGGGGAGGTTGGCGTGGGCGGCGCGCATGTCCTTGCCGGTCCAAGCAATGGGACCCCCGAAGGCGGCGGCGAGGAACTCCTTCTGCTTCCGGCGCTGCTTGTTCATGTTGATGTCGTCGAAGTAGTGCTTGATGCGGTTGTCGGCGAGGACCTTCGTGTAGAACAGCTCGACGGCGGCATCGATCGCGGCTTTGCCACCGAGCTTGTGGTAGAGGCTGTTCTCGCGGGCTTCGGTGAACTTTTTCCGGAAGGCTTCGGCGGCGAAGGCGTAGGTCTTGCCTTCATAGACCGCGGTGATCTTCGGATCGACGGGTTTGCCGCTGATGGGGCAGATCTTGTTGATCTCCTCAGGGGCGGGTTTGGCCGCCGGCTCGGCGCCGGGGGCGGCGTTCGCAAGGAGGGAGATGGCGACGGTGATGATGGCGAACAGGGGACGAACTCGTTTCATAAGTGCGGGGTGTTGGCTGGCATTTCAGGTTTAAGATTGAGAGCGAACGAACAAGCGCGCAGAGTGTTCAACACATAAGATGTATTTGCAATACACTTTTAGAACCGCACCGTTTTTTTGTCCGGGCCGACAGGGATCGCCCGGGCGGCGGGTGGACGTGACGGATTGCCGCTCAACGCCACGCTAGCGAAAGTCCGCAGCTTGAAATCATCCGAGCCATGCACCTGAGCCTCTTTAGCGACTACTCCCTGCGCGTCCTCATGTTTGCCGCGTTGAAGGGCGAGGTGTTTCAAGTGGACGAAGTTACCGCCGCCTATGGCATTTCCCGCAATCACTTGGTCAAGGTGGTCCACAACCTGTCCAAGCTCGGCTACTTGGACACCCGGCGCGGGCGCGGCGGCGGTATCCGTCTCGGGCGTCCGCCGGAGGAAATCCGCATCGGCAAACTGGTGCGCGAGACCGAGGGGCAGCCTGCGATTGTCGAGTGCTTCGACATGGCCACCAACACCTGCCGGCTCGCCGGAAGCTGTCGCCTGAAAGGGGTGCTAGGCGACGCGCTGAACGCCTTTTACGAACGCCTCGACCGCCAGACTTTGGCGGATCTGGTCAAGGGTTCGCACCGCGGCGCGATGAGCAAAGTGTTGTTGGGAGCGAAATCGTAGGCCGCGGCAACTGGGGCGGGGGGTTCCGGTGCAGAACTTGGGATTGTCTTCGGAGCGAGGAGGGTTAGAAACGGCGGCATGAAAATCAGCCAGCTTTTCGGTATCGGAATCGTTGCGTTCAGCTTTTTCGTGAATCAGGTGCCGGCGCAGAAGCGGCCGGATGTCTCCGAGTTTCCCTTCTGGCCCGGCAAGGGCGGGGTCGTCGGCGGGCAGTATGTGCCCGGTCTGACGGCGGCGCTGTTGTTGACGGACGAGCAGCAGGACAAGCTGAACGAGGCGCGGCAGGAGACGATTTACGATCCGGCCCTGAACGAGCAGACGCGGCGTTTGAAGGGCGATCCGAACCTCCCGGAAGCGGAACGCGACGCGATCCGCAAACGGGCGGAGGACGCACGTGAGGCGCTCAAGGCGCGGGTGAACAGCATCTTGATGGTCGAGCAGAAGGAGTTCATCGCGAAGGCGGCGACCGAGCGCGACGCCGCGGCGGCGACGGTGCGGGAGCGGATGCAGGACAAGTTCGCCGCGGCCAAGGGCAAGGGCGAGTCGGCGCTGGTGCAGCGGGAATATCAGGAGGCCGTGGCCGCGGAGTTTGTGCGGCGGCTGGAGGCGATCATGACCCCGGTGCAGCAGGCCGCGATGCGGCGGCGCGCAGAACTGGAACTCGAACGGAAGCGGCAGGCGGAGGCGGCGCCGAAGAAGGGCGCGAAGTAGGGCGGGGAGAAGCTCAAAGCTTAAAGCTCAAAGCTCAAGGGAAGTGACCAAAGGCCAAGTACCAAGTTGAGCTGGACATGGGCGGAGCGTCCACAACACGGGGCTAACCTTCTTTTACGAATGTTGCGCTAGTGCGCTCCTTGGAGCCTGGCTCTTGGTGCTTCCCTTGAGCTTTGAGCTTTATCCTTGGAACTTCCGCCCCGCCCCGCCCCCGTATCACCGGCGCGCGTAGGAATGTTTGACCGGGGCGGGGCGGGGCGGGCGCGTTTGCCATTGCCTCGCGCGTTAATCCCCTTCAATCCTTCCGCACCATGAACACACTGACCCGCCGAGATTTTCTTCGTTCCTCCACTGTGGCCGCCGCCGGCCTTGGGATTCTCGCGCCCGCCGCGTTGCGGGCGGTTGAGCCGCTGCAGCGCGCGGGTTCGCCGCGGTTGTTGTTGAGCTTGGCGGCGTATTCGTTCCGCCAGTTTTTCAAGGATGGGAACAAGGCGGTGCCGCCGGCGGACAAGGCGCTGGATATGTTCAAGTTCATCGACTTTTGCGCGGACCACGGCTGCGCGGGGGCGGAGTTGACGAGCTATTATTTCCCGAAAGAGCTGACGCCGGAGTATCTCGTGCAGGTGCGGCGGCACGCGTTTCTGCGCGGCGTGGCGATCAGCGGGACGGCGGTGGGGAACAATTTCGCGCTGCCCGCGGGCGAGGCGTTGAGCAAACAAATCGCGGACGTAAAACGGTGGGTTGATCATGCCGCGATCCTGGGCGCGCCGCATATCCGTGTGTTCGCGGGCGCGGCCAAGGGGATCACGGACGCCGAGGCGCGCAAGATGTGCATCACGTCGTTGGAGGAAGTCTCCGACTATGCGGGCAAGAAGGGCATTTTCCTTGGGTTGGAAAATCACGGCGGCATCGTGGCGGAGGCGGACGGGTTGCTCGAAATCTTGCGGACAGTGAAGAGTCCGTGGCTCGGAGTGAACTTGGACACGGGGAATTTCCACACGGACGATCCGTATGGCGATCTCGCCAAGTGCGCGTCGTATGCGGTGAACGTGCAGGTGAAAGTGGAGATCAAGAAACGCGGCCAGACCGTCGCGGAGCCTTCGGACTACGGACGGCTCGTGAAAATACTGAAGGATGCGAATTATCAGGGATATGTCGCGCTGGAGTACGAGGCGGCGGAAAATCCCTTCGCCGCGGTGCCGCCGGTATTGAAGAAACTGAAGGAGTTGTTCGCCGCGTGAGTTACGGACGGAGAGACCGTCTTTACTAACTTAGCCGTAACTATTTTGTAGGGACGACCGCGATTAACCACAGAGATCCGATGAACACAGAGAAGAAGAATTGGCGGGCGAATTATTGGTCTCCGCTGAGTGACTGGGCGGAGCGGAAGAAGACTCTGGTTCCCCTCGGAACGACAACTCTTCAGAACCCTCGCGTGCCGCGAGGGTTTTACGGTCGCACGGCAGGCCAGTTCCGCTCGCCATCATTTCGTCCCTTCCCATTCCTTTGCCCCAGATTTCCCCGCCCTACCCGGACGCATTCACGAACTGCGGCGTCCCGTCCTCCACGCTGGGTGTCGGCCGTTCCAGCGTGTGACAACTCCCCCGGCTCCTTCCCCCTCTGCGTTTCTTCCGATCTCTGCGGTGTTCCACTCCGCGCCCCAACGGTCGGAGCGTTTCCGGAAAACACCGCAGAGATCGGAAGGAACGCAGAGGGGGAAAGGGCGGACGTGTCTAACGCGAAGTCACTACAGAGGTGGTCAGCGTTTCGCATCCACCCTTGCCGCCTCGCGCGCGCCGCGTTGCTTGTGGCCCTGCCGCCCTGTGTTCATCATGTCTCTGGAGTGATCTCGGCGGTTCCAATTCCGTAGTTACGACTCAGACCTACACACAAATCACTCATGGAACCCACCATCAAAATCGCCCTCGTCGGCGCCGGCATGTTCGGCGGCGATGTTCACCTCCGCGCCTACGCTGACCTTCAGCGCTTCGGCATCGCCGGCCAGCTTGCGCGCGTCGGGTTGGACCGGTTCAACCGCGAGCTCGCGCCGGTGAAGTTTGACCTCGTCGCCGTCGCCACGCGCTCGCAGAAGTCCGCCGAGAAATCCGCCGCCGCGTTTGCGGAGTGGACCGGCCATTCGCCCAAGTGTTACTTCGGCGACGAGCCGTGGCACGACATCCTCCGCGATTTCCCCGACCTCGACGTGCTCGCCGTCGCCACGCCGGATCATCTCCACACGCAGCCCATCCTCGCCGCGCTCGCCAAAGGCGTGCATGTGCTCACCGAGAAGCCCATGTGCCTCACCACGCACGAGGCCGACCAGATCATCGAGGCCGCACGCGCGCAGAACCGCATCGTGGCCGTGGACATGCACAAGCGTTACGACCCCGACCACCTGCGCATCCGCGACGACATCCAGAAACGCATCGGCGCGCCGCTCTACGGCACCGCATTTCTCGAAGAGCCGCTGGAGGTCAGCACCAGCACCTTCAAGTGGGTCGAGTCGAGCGATCCCTTCAGCTATGTCGGGCCGCACTGGGTGGATTTGATTTATTCCTACTACCACTCCAAGCCCGTCTCACTTACCGCCGTGGGCCAGAAGAAGCGCCTCGTGCGCGACGGCATCAACGCCTACGACGCCGTGCAGGTGCGCGTGGATTTCGACAACGGCATGAGCATCAACTTCCACAACAACTGGATCACGCCGCCCGACTTCGAGGGGCCGGTGAACCAGGGCCACGAGATCGTCGGCGCCGACGGCAAGGTGGAGAGCGACCAGCAATACCGCGGCTTCCGCTGGTGGAACAAGGGCGGCGGCTCGCGCACGAGCAACAATCACTTCACCCGCGACGTGCTCCGCGCCGACGGCACCAAGGCCTACGTCGGCTACGGCGTGGACAGCCTCACCGTCGGCCTCGTGGCGATCTGCCGCGTGAAATTCGCCGGCGAAACCCGCGACGCTGTCGCCAGCCTGTATCCGACCGCCGAGGAAGCCCGCATCACCTGCGCCATCGTCGATGCCGCCGCCAAGGTGCGCGACCTGAACTTCAAATACCTGGCCGAAGGCAAAGGCGCGACCGTCACCGCCCGCTTCGGCCCCGACGGCATCACCCTCTGCGACCCGAACCGGGCGGGTGAGGGGGCAGCGAAGGTATTTCAGCGGATTTACGACCGGGCGATTTGAACTGATGCCCCCCAACTTTCGTTCGGCGAGGCCGACGCGGGCTGGCAAAAGCCCAGAAGGCGATGCTTCTCAACGGACCGTGGATGTGCAGAATAACCGCCCATGAACCCGATGTATCAGCAGTTCTCCCTGAACTGCGGAGCGTGCCGAATGCAACTTCCTAACCGATGAAAACCCTCTCCGCCTTCCTCCTCATCTGGTGCTTCGGTTTCACTCTGAGTGCGGCGGGTCAGACCGCCGTGACGAGCAAGCGCCCGGAAAAAACCGGCAGCCCAACCGACCCTACCGCCGCCTCCCAATGGTCTCCACCAGCGCGCCCGAGGCCAGCCGCTGAGGTGAGGGCCGACGCCAAGGCCGAAGCGAAAGGTCTTATCCTTGAACTCCGCAATCCCAAGCCCCTCACCGTGGAGGCTATGGAGACCTTTGCCGTGGCGCGGGCGTTGTATCGCGAGGGCTTGTTCGAAGAGTGTCAGCAAGAGCTTACCTCCTTTTGGAAAAAGAATCCGCGCGACGCGGGGACCTGGGCGCTGCGATGGAACGACGATTTGGGGTTCAAGCTCGGTCGTCCTGGCGGTTATCCCGCGTTGATTCTGCTCACCGACGCTGTGAAGTGGCGGCTCCAGGAGAAAACCTTGGCCAAGCCCGTGCAGGCGGTCGATTGGAACATCGTCGTCCTGCTGGTCGGCAAATCGAGCGGCCTCATGCCCGCCAATGACGAGGAGGCCAAAGCCGGAAAAGGCACCCCGGTCTCCAAGACTATCGACCCCCTCCTGCTCGCCAACGAGCATCGTGCGGTTCATGAACTGGTCTGGCTGACGCGAGAGTATTACCACGCTGTGACCGAGGGGAAAATTAACCTGCGCCTCCGGGTCGTGCATTTCCCGGAGGTCGAGTTCAAGTTGTGTGCGCCTGGCGGGCCCGGCTGGGCACACGAGAATATCGCCCAGCTCAAGGCGGCCATCCCACCAGACATTGCCAAAGTGGCGGATTGGTATTGGCAGATTCATCCGGGGATCCCCCGGCCTCGCGACGGCGGGTATTACCTTGGCTCATTCCCGCCAGGCAGCACCCCTGACGCCGCTGGCGCCGGTATGGGTATGATGCCGGGGACGAACAAACCGCGGGTCATGTGTGATGACCTCATGATGACCCGTCGCCCGAACGCGGATGGCGGTGGCCCCTTGCATCCTATGGTCAATCAAATTTTCCTTCCCACCTGGCTGCAGCATGAGTTTTTCCACAACCATTTCGGCCAGAACCCGCACCTCGGGCTGGAAGCGAAACCCCATCAGTGGTTCGACCGCACCATCTGGCCCAAAGACTTTGTGGGCCGCTTCGAGGCTGACTATTACTCGGAAGCCATGTTCAAGCGGCTCCAAACTCAGGCCAAACCTTCGCTCGCCGGCTACTTTATCCGGCGGACTTGGTTTCCAGACTTGCTGTCGGCGCTGAAGCCTGAGGACCTTGTGGGACGCTACGCCGTTGCTGGCCCAAAAAATGAATGGAACTCCGGTGAGATAAAGCTGGCAGATGGCAGACTGGAGTGGCGCAACGATGCGGGCAAGACGTGGGGGCTCACCTTGGAGGAAGACGGCGTGCTCAAGACCGATCAACGCAACCCGTATTTCAAGGACACGCCCCACTATGAAATCCTGCTCGTTCGCGGGGCCGACGGGCTTCCCAGCCACGGCATAAGCGGCTACCGCTCCGGCGCAAAGACTTTCCTCCGCCAGAAGTGAAGGGGTGATGGGGAAAGCGGGTCGCAAGCGGGGCGAGTCTTGATATTGGCCTTCAGACTTACCGGCGAAACCCGCGACGCTGTGGCCAGACCGAATCCCACCGCTGAGGAAGCCCGCATCACCTGCGCTATCGTGGACGCCGCCGCGAGAGTGCGCGACCTGAACTTCAAATGCCTGGCCGAAAGCAAAGGCGCGATCGTCACCGCCCGCTTCGGCCCCGACGGCATCACCATCTGCGATCCAAACCGCGCGGGCGAAGGCACGCCAAGGTGTTTCAGCGGATTTACGACAAGGCGATTTGAGGCGATTTTCGGCGGGAGGAATTCCCAAGTAACGCCGTCCAACAGTTCGTGTGAATCGTCTGCTGTCCAGTCTGCTCCTCGTGGCGCTCAACGGATTGGGCTGCGCTGGCGATTTCACTCCGACAGCAACGCCGCTTTCGCGCCTCCAAACTGTTTGGCGCAGTGACCTGTCCAAGCGCGAGGCATTCAAGCCTCACAACGGGCGGCTGGCCCAACAGCTTTTTGAAAGGGAGCGTGTCTTGGTCCGCGAAAGCACCGGCCAGGAGGCGTTTGCCCTCATCGATGGCTCGTTGCGTCCATCCGAGCGCGCGCTCGTTCTTCTCGGCGATTTGCAGCAATTGCGCCAGCAACCCAGGCTGACCGAAATCTACCATCCCGGAACCATGGAATTCAGTGGCTTCTCAGCTTACCTGGCTCCAGACGGGAAACTACTTTTCCTATGGATCATGCCTGCGGAGTAGAGTCGCCTGTTCTTGCGTTGCTGCGTCGTTTAGCGCCTGGGTTTGCGCTGCTCATGCTCGCAACGCTGCTGGATGGCTGCACGCATGAGGTGATCGAGCGGGCACCAAGCGAAGCCCCAACCGCCGCCCAGTTCGTTCAATCCGAAGATGGAAAGCTGGAACTGCGATTGACGGTTGCTCGACCCAAGGTAGCCCGGAGCGAGGCCGTGCAGGTTGCGGCCCAACTGCGCAACATCAGCCAGCAGCCAGTGACCGTGATACGGCCCTTCGGCGATTGGGTGGTCGCCCAGTCCACGGCGATGAAGGTTTGGAACGCGCAGACTCGCGTTCGTTACACCGGGCCGATGCCGAGTTATGAGATTGGCGCGCTCGCTTTTGCCACCCTGCGCCCGGGCGAGACGGTGGAGGACAAACTTGAACTCTCAGCGGGCAACTATGCCGGCCTTGAGAAACCCGACACTTACACTTTGCGCTACGACTATTCCTACGACGGCGGCTGGGACACGACGGCAGCCGCAGGCCACAGCGGCATCAGCAACGCCTGGCGCGGAACCATCAGCAGCCGGGAGGTCCAAGTGGTGCGGGAATAGTCCCGCGAACCAGCCATCTCCGATGAAACCAAATTCCAAACTACACCCGTGTCACTCCCGTCGGGGAAGCAGGAGGCACCTTGCTGTGCTCACCTTGACGGTGCTAGTCGCGACACTGGCCGCTGGCGGTTGCAACCGTTCGCGCACGGATTCACAAGTGCCGTCGGGACGACCGGCGTTTGCGGAGATGCAGCAGAATCCCGCCGACCCACGCGTCGTCGCCTACGTCGCCTGGCTCCAGCGCAATGGCGTCACCCTGGAAAACATCGGCGGCGGCGCTTGGAAAGTTGTTTCGCCGCGAAACTCGGACAAATACGACGTGGCCTTCCACCTCGGCAGCTTTCCTGAAGGCACAACCGAAGCACGAATGCGCGCGGCGGCGAACGAGGGCGCGCTGGCCTACCTGGTCAACGCTCCGGCCCAGCTCGCCACGTCCCACGCGGGCACCATCGGGTATGAGCAGGAGCCGCGCAGCAGGACAGACGACGACTTTCCGAAATTGAACGGTGTGCCAGTGACGAAGGCCGTGGAGCAGTTGTTTTTGAAATACAAAGGTAAATAGCAACTCCTCGACTACCGCTGGTGGAACAAGGGCTGGGTCTCGCGCACGAGCAACAACCACTTCACCTGCGACATCCTCCGCGCCGATGGGACCGATGCCCACGTCGGCTACGGCGTGGACAGCCTCACCGTCGGCCTCGTGGCGATTTGCCGTGTGAAGTTCGCCGGTGAAACCTGCGGTGCCTTTGCCGTAAGCATTCAGTCGAACCGATTTATTGACCACAGCGACGCGATGAACACAGAGAAGACCAAGAGTTCTTTGACCGACCTGGATTCACTAATTGGTGACTTACCCGCGCTGACGCCAGCCCTTGTTTTTCTCTGTGTTCATCGTGTCTCTGTGGTTCTCACCTCGGTTTTCACTGCATAGATGCGGCTTAGCCGTAACGATTCAGTGAGGGCGACAGGAGCGCGGCCTTCAGGCCGCAGAAACGTCCGCCCGCAGTGATCGCGTCATACACTCCAAACGCATTCTCCCAGTCACCATTGGGTGAGCTCAATAAAACGGTTCGCAGATTCGCTTGCCCCATACAGGACGGACGTTTCTGCGGCATGAAGGCCGCGCTCCTGTCGCGCTGTCTGCATTGTCACGGCTTAGCCAGCCTGTATCCCACCGCCGAGGAAGCGCACATCACCTGCGCCATCGCGGACGCCGCCGCCAAGGTGGGCGACCGGAACTGCAAATGCCCGGCCGCAGTCGAAGATTCGACCGCTTCCGCGAGCTTTCTTTCGGCTGCTTCTGCGCTTCCTCTCGTAGGTGCAAGCTGGCAACCTGCGGGCATGATTGATTCACCGTCCGCGCTTTCCGATTGGTCGCCTGACCAGATCGCCGATGGCAAACGGTGGCTGGCCGCGTGGCAGCGGGCGGGACCGGATTTGGAGCGGATTCGGCGGCGGGAAATCCGCGAACTCGACAGTTTCAAGGTGATCTCGCAGCTCTGCGGCCCGGCGGACTACACCCGCGCCCCGCATGCTCCCAAGGGTTCGTCCGGCTTGGTGGAACAGCAGCGATGGTTCCAGAAATTAGTCCGCCATGACTGAGGTCATTCAAGCCGCCGCCGAGTTGCAGGCGGTCTGTCAGGCGCACGGGTGGCGCTTTTGTTTCATCGGCGGGCTGGCGGTGCTGCGCTGGGGCGAGCCGCGGGAGACGGTGGATGCCGAGCTGATGTAGCTGACGGGCTTCGACCACGAGCAGGCGTTTATTGACGAACTGCTGAAGCATTTCGCGGGGAGGATTCCGGATGCGGGTGCGTTCGCGCTCGACCGCCGGGTACTTCTGCTCCGGTCCCGCAATGGAGTCGGCCTGGACGTGGCGCTGGGCGCTTTGCGGTTTGAGGAGCGGGTCGTGCAGCGATCCTCCCTGTTCGTATATCCGCCGGATGTCTCGCTGCGCACCTGCTCGGCCGAGGACCTGGTGGTAATGAAGGCATTCGCCGGACGCGGCCAGGATTGGGTGGATGTGGAGCGAATCATTGTTCGGCAGACCGGCAAGCTGGACTGGCATTACATCCGGGAGCAATTGCGTCCGCTGGCGGAGTTGAAAGAAGCTCCCGAGATTCTCACGGAACTGGAACGGCGGCGGCGGGAGTTTGAGCAATAGCTGGCCGTCGTTCCTGTCGTGGTCGGCTACCTGAAGTTCGCCGACGAAACCAGCGACACCGTGGCTAGCCTGTATCCCACCGCCGAGGAGGCCCGCATCACCTGCGCCATCGTGGACGCCGCCGCCAAAGTGCGTAACCTGGACTTCAAATACCTGGCCGAAGGTAAAGGCGCGACTGTCATTGCGCGCTTTGGCCCCGACGGCATCACCTTCGTGGGCCAAACCGCGCGGGTGAAGGGGCGGACAAGGTGTTGCAGGAGATTTACGAGCGGCCGAGGTGGCCTGCTGGTCGCTCCCCCCCCGAGTACCCATGATCAAGAACTGGTCCCTTCACGGAACACCGTAGGGATGGAACGGATTTCGCGAGTGACGCGGAGCCGTTTCAAGGCTTGCCTTGCACACTGAGAATGGGAATCCTTTCGGCCACACACTATGAAACTCCAAACCAAAACCTGCCTACCCGTCCGTCGCATTTTGCTGCTCGGACTTATCCTTGCTCTCGCTGTCGTCCCCCGGCTCCGAGCCGATCACATCCCCATCACTGGACTCTCGACCAACCATGAGGGCGTGGTGAATTGGAACGTCACCGGTCTCACCGGGGCCGTCGAACCGCCGCGCGTGGGGCACGAACTGACCTGGCTGCGCGGCCTTCCTCCCTACACCAACTACTATGCCTACCATTACGTGGCCTCGCGCGACTACGATGGCATCGACCCCGACGCCACCAGTGCGTTCCGGGCCGGCGCGCCCGTGGCGGGATTCACCAATCTGCTGGCGGCCCTGGCCGCCAATGGCTTCACCATCGCGCAACTCAGCGCCCGCTTCGGGCTGATGACATTGGGGGCGGACGACGCCCAGGTCTGGAACTACGATGCCGCCAGCGCGGTCGAAACCCGGCGTTACCGAGGCGGCAGCGTCCGCCTTCAACTCGACGGCCAGGACCTCGTGGCCGGACCGATGCCGGACTTTATCTTCACCATCCGTTACAACGTCCTGACCAACTTAGCCGACGACCAAATCTCCGGCGTGACCAGCGCGTTGATGCCCACCAACAACTCCGCCGGCAGTTCCGCCGCCGTGCAGGCGGTCGCCAGCGCGTTGCTCACCGACATCGGTCCGGGGGCCTTGCGATTGGTCATGGACTCCCTACAGCCCGAGATTCAGGTCGAACTCAACCAACCCGATAAGTCCCGCTTGGGCGGCTTCCTGGACGCTCAGTCTGGCCGCATCGAACTCGTCCGCCCGCCCCGCCTCAGCAAGGGTTCCCGCGACGGGGCCGACCGTTTTCGATCCACCGCCAGCGATGCCGCCGATGCGGCCGCCTACGTCGTGGAAGCCTCGACCGACCTGCGCAACTGGTCTCCGGTCGCCACCAACTTCCCGACCGCGGGCGGCTTCGAATTCATCGACCCCGGCAGCGCCACCGATCCCCGCCGCTTCTTCCGCGCCCTCTTCCGTTGAGAACGGAGTGAGGAAGACCGGGTTTTCGGCAGGCTCATGACTCGGTCGTATCTGTGCCATGAAAACTGCCGGGAGAACCACCGAGATAGGATGAACCCAGAGAAAAATTCCGGGTGACGTTGCCTTCGGGAACTCACCAAGCAATGAACCACCGGCTCCCGGAGAATTCTTTGTTTCCGCGCTACTACAACTCTTCAGAATCCTCGCGTGCCGCGAGGATTATTCCGCGGCACTATCCGCCAGACGACAGCCAGAGAATTATCGCCGACACCTGGCTTTTCGTCCCGGAGAGACCCCGCAGGAAATTGGCCTGGGGCAAGCCCGCTCCAGCGGGCGCGGCCCCCGTTTGCGCCGCCAAACGGACCATGCCCCAGCGGGGCATCGAAGAAGTTTTTGGCGGCGTCCTCCCCGCAGCCTTTCCGCCAGCAGTCGTCGCCGCGGGCCTGTTTCTTCGATGCCCCGCTGGGGCACGGAGGCAAGCGGCACCGTTTCCGGGGGCGACGTCCGCCGGGGCGGACTTGCTCCGGCTAATCTCCTCCGGCATCCCTCCGGGACGGGAACCGCGCGTTCTCGCCGGCAGTGCGGCCATAGTGAGAAGGTCAGCAGAGACTTTCGGCGCGCCCTTCTCCGTTCACGCACTACCACATCCAGATACCTAATTCTCTTCCCTCGAAATCTATGTCTAAATCCTTGATAAGCTTGTTCGTGTTGGTGGCCTTCCTCTCTGGTGCGGATTCCGGCAAGGCTGCGGCCCGCAAGGAGAGTGGCATGAGATTCCACACCTGGTACATGATTAACTGTGAAGAGGAGTCGACCTGGCCGGCGGATTTCAAGGGGATCAAGGCGATCGGTTTTGACTGTGTCACTCTTTGGAATGTGATTCCGGCGGAGGGCGGTTGGTGGGATCTGACTGAGATAGTCAGGAATGTCCCGATGACGAAACGCGCCATTCAAGCCGCGCACGACGCCGGACTGAAGGTTTTCCTCGGCATCTGGAATCCCACCAACATGGGCTTGGTGGAGCAACGACATCGACCGCTCACCAACAAGGGAGCTACTCCCAACCGTCCCAACTTCTATTCGGAGACCTGGCAGAGGGAGTTTTGGGTGCCGTTTCTGGAGGGGGTCAAGCGGGAGTTCGGCCCCTGTCCTGGTTACACGGGCATCGTGTTCGACGACGCCACGGCCTGCTCCGACGACGCCAGCATCATCTACAGCTACACTCCCGAAGACGAGAAGCGCTATTCGGACTTCCTTGAAAAGAGCTATGGGTCCATTGCCAGTTTCAACCTGCAATACCGCCGGAATGCCAACCCGTATCAGAGCTTTGCGGAGATCAAACCACCCCAAAGCCCCGTGGAGTCCGCAAAAGCATGGAAGGACTGGATGCTGGCCCGCGGGGAGTGGTCCCGGGTCTTTGCCGCGCTGACCCGGAAGTCCATCGGCCGGGAGGCCGAGATCATCTATATTGACTACGACTACTATCTCGACCGGAGTTACCTGACTTTCGGACACAACACGGCCAAGATGGTGGAAAGCTTCGACCGGTTCGGACCCTACATCGCCCAGGAGTTTCTCCGCATGCCGGAGGCGGATTTGCTTACCCATATCAAGCGCGTGATCGCCGGAGAGAAGGAAGTCTGCCCGCCGCAGAAACTCCATTTCTGCACCTGGGTCAATGGACTGTATAAGTTCGAACCCATGCCGAAAGAGCTGGTCCGAAAGGTCGTGAGCACCATTGCCGGCGAAGGCATCCATGACATCACGCTGTATGCCTACAAAGTGCATGACTGGCGTCCCAAGGGGCCGGGGCGGGGCGGCAAACTCAACCGTCCGCCCCTGAAGGAAATTTCCTTCAAATACAACCCGCAGATGGTCGCGGCCTTGACCGAAGTCATCGCGGAGAGTCGGGCGAGATAGGAAAGGGCTGAGGGTTCAGACAGGAGGCTGCGGCACGACGGAACGATTGTTTCCTAGTCGGTACAGGTGCCTTGGGTTTGCCAATAGTTCACGGTTCGCCGGCGCGCAGCAGTAGTCGGGAATCTGAGGAGGACGGTTATTGAAAATGGCTGGCGAGGATGCGCCGACACCGTCCGCTTTGGTCTTCCTTGGGATTCAATTCCCCGCTTCGATCAATTCAATCCGCAGAGTCTTGCCGAGCGCGCGGGCGACGCGGGCGAGCGTGGACAGGCGCATATCTTCTGCGTGATTTGCGAGTCGCGAGATGGCGGACTTCTTGGTCTTGGTGCGGCGGGCCAGGTCTTCCTGCGTGAGACCCGCCTGTTCGCGGGCCTGCCGGAGCAGCACCCCCACCTTGAACTCTTGGTAGCCGCTCACGGAGTCCGCCGTGGACTTCGCATCGGTGCGCTTGCGGCGTTCCACATCTCTGGCCAGGTCAGCTTTCATGATTTCGTCTTTCGGTTGCGGTAGTCGCGTTTGCGTTGTTCGCCCAGTGCGATTTCCCGTGCGGCTGCTTTCTGGTTCCTTTTGGCGAAGGCGGGGACGTTTCGGCGCGCTTTGGTTTGGCTGCTTCTTCGCTTCCTCTCCCGCGTGCAAGCTGGCACGCTGCGGCCATGATTGATTTAGGTTCTGCGCTTTCCGATTGGTCGCCGGAGCAGATCGCCGATGGCAAACGGTGGCTGGCCGCGTGGCAGCGAGCGGGACCGGATTTGGAGCGGATTCGGCGGCGGGAAATCCGCGAACTCGACAGTTTCAAGGTGATTTCGCAGCTCTGCGGTCCGGCGGACTACATCCGCGCCCCGCACGCACCGAAGGGTTCGTCGGGATTGGTCGAGCAGCAGTGGTGGTTCAAAAAATTAGTCCGCCATGACTGAGAGCCTGTTTTAAAACTAAATTTGGCGGAGATATGAGTCTCGGCCGGAGTGCGCCCGTCCTCGGGCGCAGCCGCATTGGAAGCACGGGGCGCTTGGGTTTTTCCAAAGCACTCGGCGAATCCGCGCTGCTGCGCCCGGGGACGGGCGCACTCCGGGACGGACTTTTAAAACACGCTCTGAGGTCATTCAAGCTGCCGCCGAGTTGCAGGCGGTCTGTCAGGCGCACGGGTGGCGCTTTTGTTTCAGCGGCGGGCTGGCGGTGCTGCGGTGGGGCGAGCCGCGGGAAACAGTGGATGCCGACCTCATTCCAAGTTGCCTTCAAGATGCGCCTAATTCGCTGGGTCTTTTCGCCGCTGGCGGCGTTGCTCGTCAGTCACAGATCGCGTGCGGATATGCGCCTTCCTCGCGCCTTCCCAGTAGCGAAAATCCCGGCGCGCTTAAGCCTCATCTCGAACGCGCATTAGAATTAACCGCCGCGGCCTTCACCATCTCGGCCACGAGTTCTTCCGGCTTCCACTGAACTGCGGAGCGTCGAGAAAGCAAATTCCTATCTGCAATTAGGCGCCCCTGCGGCCCAGAAGGCCGCGCTTCGAGGAAAAGCGTGCCGCGCCCGCCTCTGCGATCCAACTACCGCGGTCGCTACGCCAAGATGCCTTCGATCAGCTTTGCTCCCCCGGCAATGCCCGTCAGGCGTTCCTGTCTGCCATTGGCCTTGAAGAACAGGTCTTCGTGCCGCAATCCCAGCGCATGGAGGATGGTCGCGTGCAAATCCATCATCGGCAGCGGACGGTCGACGGCCATCAGCCCGATATCATCCGTCGCGCCGATCCGCACCCCGGGGCGCGTGCCGCCGCCCGCGAGCCAGATGGTGAAGCCGGCGGCGTTGTGCTGGCGGCCCTTGTCCCCCTGCATCATCGGCGTGCGCCCAAACTCGCTCGCCCAGATGACCAGCGTTTCGTCGAGCAGGCCTTGCTGCTTGAGGTCATCGAGCAATGCCGCCACCGCGCGGTCGGTCCAGCGGGCGCGCGGATCGTGGTTGCCTCGGAGGTTGCCGTGCGCATCCCAGCCGTCCTTGTCCGGCATGTCATACACCTGCACGAAGCGCACACCACGCGCCACCAGCCGACGCGCCAGCAGGCATTTGCGCGCGAAGCTGGCCGTGCGCTTGTCGGCGTCGTCCACACCGTAGGCCGCGCGCATGTAGGCCGGCTCGCCATTGAGATCGCCCACTTCCAGTGCGGCAGCCTGCATCCGGTAGGCCAGTTCGTAGCTGGCGATGCGGGCATCGAAGTCCGTGAAGGCCGGCCGGGCGGCGCGGTGCTTCAAGTTCAGGTCCCGAATCAAATCCAGCGACGCGCGCTGCCCGTCGGCGAACTCCGTCGGCGGCAAGAGGTCGAGCACCGGCGTGCCCAAGTCGCGGAGCCGCGTCGGTTGGAACGCGGCAGGCAGGAAACCATTCGCGTAGTTCGCCGCCCCACCCAGCGGCCCGGCGTCGAAGAGCGTTACGTAACCGGGCAGGTTCTGGCTCTCGGAGCCGAGGCCGTAGGTGATCCACGAGCCAAGGCTCGCCTTGCCGGACCGGATGTCGCCGGTGTGAAGCTGGTAGCTCGCGGGCGCGTGGTTGTTCGAGTCCGCTTGGAGCGAGTGGATGAAGCACAGGTCATCCACATGGCGGGCGACTCGCGGCATCAGATCGCTCACCCACATGCCGGACTGGCCGTGCTGCGACCATTGGTAAGGGCTGCCCATCAGCTCGTCCTTGCAGCCGTGGAAGACATTCGCGTGCTTGGTGGCTTCGAGCGCCTTGCGGATGGCGGCGGGAACCGGCTTGCCGTTGAGCTTCTGGAGTTCGGGCTTGTAGTCAAACGTGTCCACCTGCGACGGCCCGCCGACCATGAACAGGAAGATGACCGACTTCGCACGCGGCCGAAAATGCGGACGCCGGGGCGCGAAGGGATTCAACGGATCAATCACCGGCATCGCGCCCGCGCTGTCCGCCCGGGCCACGTCCTGAAGCAGTGCGTTCAACGCCACCGCCCCGAGGCCCGTGCCCGCGCGGCAAAGGAAATCCCGGCGCGACGTGGGGTGGTTCGTGGCAGACATCATTGGCAGTATGTTGGTGCTGGCGAATAGTTGGAAGCGCAGCCCGCGACTTGAATTCGCCCCCGTCTTCGGATTGTCTGGTGAGTAGTGTTGCTCCCGATGAGAATCATGGCCCTGCTGGTCGTCGCCCTGTCACTGGTGGCGCACGCAGCGGATCCACGGGAGCGGCGCGGCGATGCCTGGACCGATCCCAAGAATCCCGTGCGTGAGGTCTGGAAAGGCGGACGCATTGACCTCCGGTCTCTGAAGCCGCTCCAGGACTCACCGCCGCCCCAACGCACCGGCGCTCGCCATCCCATTGACCAGTTCCTTCGCGCGAAATCGTCCGCGAGCAAAGCAGCTCCGGAAGCCTCCCGCAGCACGCTCATTCGCCGGCTCAACTACGACCTCACTGGTCTGCCGCCAAAACCCGAGGAAGTGGACGCCTTCCTCGCCGACCGCGCGCCGGATGCCTACGAGCGCCTGGTGGATCGCCTGCTCGCCTCGCAGCGCTACGGCGAACACCAAGCGCGCTGGTGGCTGGACGTGGTGCGTTACAGCGACAGCAACGG
>BJHT01000094.1 GCA_014193395.1 Verrucomicrobiota bacterium | reverse complement strand
TTGATGAGCGTGTTCTTTTTCTCCTACGCGCTCTGCCAGATTCCCACCGCGCAACTTTCGCAACGCTGGGGCAGCCGCGCGGCGCTTCCCATTTTCATGGTCATCTCGTCGATCGCCACCGCGCTGACGGCCTTCTCGGGCAGCCTGTGGGCGCTGACGATCACGCGCGGTTTCAAGGGCATCGGGCAGGCCGGCCTGTTTCCCGCCTGCACGATGACCATCGCGAAATGGTTTCCGAAAACTGGCCGCGGCTTCGGGACTGGCGCGCTCGGCGGTTTCATGTCCGTCGGCGGTGCCGTCGGCGCGTGGCTCACCGGGGTGATGCTCGAACGGCTCGAACCCGCCGTCGGACGCGGCTGGAGCTGGCGCTTGGTCTTCCTCGTGTTCAGCCTGCCCGGCCTGCTCTGGGCCGCGGGCTTCTGGGCGTGGTTCCGCAATGAACCCGGGCAACACAAATCAGTGAACGCCGCCGAGTTCGACCTCATCCGCGGTACCACCGAAACGCCGCCAGCGGCCGCCGCGCCTGCGCCCACCGCCGCCCCCGTAGCCGCCGACGTGAGGAGGCGGACCCCCTGGCTCGCCCTCTACAGCAGCCCCGCGCTGTGGTGGATTTGTGGCCAGCAAACCTTTCGCGCCGCGGGCTACATGTTTTTCACCAGTTGGTTCGCGACCTATCTTCAGGAAACCCGCGGCGTCACCATCGCGCGCTCCGGCCTCCTCACCATGCTCCCGCTGCTCGCGACGGTCATCGGCAGCCTCCTCGGCGGCGCAACTTCCGACCTGATTTTGAAACGCACCCACAGCCTGAACCTCGCGCGCAAAGGCATGGCGGTCGTCTGCCAGACTCTGTGCGCGGCCCTGATCGGCGCGGCGTTCTTCATTCAGGAAACCAACCTCGCCGTCCTCGTCATCAGCCTCGGCTCCTTCTGCGCCGCGCTCGCCGGCCCGTGCGCCTACACGATCACCATCGACATGGGCCGGGAACACGTCGCCACCGTGAACAGCACCATGAACATGTGCGGCAACCTCGGCGCGTGGGCCTTCCCCATCGCCGTGCCGGTGCTGCTGCGGCAGTTTGGCAACTGGGATGCCGTCCTCATTGTCTTCGGCGGCACCTACCTCGTCTCCGCCGCTTTCTGGTTGATCCTCAATCCCAACGGCAACATCCTTGATCAATCCTTGATTCGCGAAGCCCCGGCTGGAATTGGGAAACCACGGATGGACACGGATAAGCACGGATGAAAAACGAAGACTTTCGCCGCCACCACCGGGTTAAACACGCGGTCGCAAGCCTGCCTTCCCCCTCTGTTCTGCCACCCGCGACCACCTGCGCCGAGCGGGTAAACTATCCGCGCCACGGCGCTTTGGAGTGCGGTGACTCGTCACCGCTTTTGCGCAGGCGACTTGTCGCCGTCAAACGTTGTCGCGCATCCGATCACGCCCGCTGCGCCCTCGCTGGCGCGAGCCATGAGCGCTCCAATTCACACGGCACCTCCCGCAATTCGACGGCGGCAAGTCACCTCCAGAAAGCGGTGACAAGTCACCGCACTCCAAAACCACCCCGCTATTCGCACTCCAAACAGTCATTGAACTCGCATGAACACCCACGTTGACACCCCGCAAAGCCGCTGCCGCTTTGGCCTCGCCACCGGCGACATCACCCCGCCCGCCAACATCTATCATCGCATGTGGGGCGCGGCCAAACACGAGCGCGCCACCGGCATCCACCGTCCCCTGCGCGCCACCGTCATCGCCTTCGCCGCCGACTCCGAGGCCGGCGACGCGCGGGCCGACACGGAACAAATCCTCGTCGCCCTCGATCACTGCGTCCTCGGCGCGGTCGAACTCACCAACCTCCTCGACCACGTCTCCGCCGCCACCGGCTTCCGGCGCGAAACCATTGCCGTCGTTTTCTCGCACACCCACGCCTCGGGTCTGATGGGCCTCGACCGCGTCGGCCTGCCCGGCGGCGATTTGATTCCCGACTACTTGAACCAGCTCGGCCGCATCGTTTCCGAACTCACGTCCCAAGCCCAGGCCGGCCAGACCCGCGCCAGCATTGTCTATGGCACCGGCCGCTGCCGCCTCGCCGGCCATCGCGATTTCTGGGACGAGACCACCCAGCAAACCATCTGCGGATTCAATCCCACCGGCCCCGCCGACGACACCGTCCTCGTCGCCCGCGTCACCAACGAGCACGGCGCGACCCTCGCGACCTTCGTGAATTACGCCTGCCACCCCACCACGCTCGCCTGGGACAACACCCTCATCAGCCCCGATTTCCCCGGCGCGATGCGTGAAGTCGTCGAGCAGGCCACCGGCGCGCCGTGCGTATTTTTGCAAGGCGCTTCGGGCGAACTCGGCCCGCGCGAAGGCTACGTCGGCGACCCCGCCGTCGCTGACCGCAACGGCCGCGAACTCGGTTACGCCGCCCTCTCCGCACTCACCGCGCTGCCCGCCGCCGGCACACGCTTCGTCTTCACGGGAGCCGTCGTTTCCGGCGCGACCCTCGGCGCGTGGGCGCATCAGCCGCTCACTCCCGCCGAACTCGCCGCAAGCTCTCGCTGGCAACTTGCCCGCTGGAATGAAGCCCTCGCCTACCGCCCCGGCCAGCCAAAGAAAGAAGCCGTCGCCACGGAATTGCAGCAGTTCCAACACGACGAACGCGCCGCCCGCGCCGACGGCGACCTCACCCGTGCCGCCGAATCCCGCGCCATGGCCGAGCGCAAAATGCGACTCCTCCATCGCCTCGCCCAACTTCCTCCGGGCGAACACTTCCCGCTCCAGGTCGTCCTCTGGCGCATGGGCGACGCATTCTGGCTCGTCGCTCAGGGCGAGATGTACAGCGTGTTCCAAACCGAACTCCGCCGCCGCTTCCCCAACACTCCGATCATCGTCGCCACCATCGCCGCCGACTGGGGCGCCTCCTACCTCCCGCCCGCCGGTCTCTACGACAAAAAGATCTATCAAGAATCCATCGCCGTCGTCGCCCCCGGCAGCCTCGAACAACTCATGGACTCCATCGCCACCCGCATCAAATCCCTGTAACCGGCACGTAGCCGCCGACGTGAGGAGGCGGATCGGGCGATTACACCAGTTCGTCCGCCTCCTCACGTCGTCGGCTACCGGCGCGCCGCGCAACTCCACAACTAATCACTAATTATCAACTGCTGATCCGTAACCATGCAGTAGGACCAATCCGATTAACCACAGAGACACGATGAACACAGAGAAGACAAAGCACAGATTGGCCAACTCTAATTCCCTAAATGCTACCCGCTCTGATCCTATGCTGCCCTTTGCAGCCCTCTGTGTTCATCGCGTCTCTGTGGTCATTTTCCCAGCATCTCCCGCCCCAATTCCCAACTAATTACTAATCACTAATTACTAATTACTTTTCCCCACCCCCTCCCCTCCTAATCACGCATCACGCATCACGCATCACGCATCACTCCCCACCCATGAAAATCAAAAAAATCGAAACCCTCGTCTGCCACGCCCGGATGCGAAACTGGGTGTTCGTCAAAGTCACCACCGACCAGCCCGGCCTCATCGGCTGGGGCGAAGCCACCCTCGAATGGCACACCCGCAGCGTGGTCGGCGCGGTCCAGGACCTTGCCGAACTGCTCATCGGCGAAGACCCCACGCGCGTCGAGCACCTCTGGCAGATGATGTATCGCCAACACTTCTGGCACGGCCACGGCATCGTCCGCTCCACCGCCATCGCCGGCATTGACATAGCGTTGTGGGACATCGTCGGAAAGGTCGCGAATCTCCCGTGCTCCAAACTCTGGGGCGGCCCCGTGCGCGACTACGTTCGCACCTACTGCCACCTCGGCGGCGGCAAGATGGAAGACTTCTACGAAACCCGCGCCGACGACGCCAAACGCTTCGGCGACCTCGCCCGCCAGGCCGTCGCCGACGGCTTCACCGCCTTCAAGAGCATGGCCGTCCCGCCCACCATGCCCATCGAAGGACTCAAAGCCATCCGCACCGCCGAAGCCTGCGTCGCCGCCATGCGCGACGCCGTCGGCGAAAGCATCGACATCATGGTCGATTGCCACGCGCGCCCCTCACCGGCGATGGGACTGAAATTCGGCAAAGCCCTCGAACCCTACGGCCTCTACTTTTTCGAGGAACCCTGCTGGCCCGAATCCATCGACGGCCTCGCCATGATCAACGCCGCCCTCGTCACCCCCGTCGCCACCGGCGAACGCATGACCCACCTCGCCGCCTTCCGCGACCTCTTCGCCCAGCGCGGCTGCGAAGTCTGCCAGCTCGACATCACCCACGTCGGCGGCTTCACCGAAGCCCGCCGCATTGCCGCCCTCGCCGAGGCCCACCGAATTGCCCTCGCGCCGCACAATCCCCAAGGCCCCGTCAGCACCGCCGCCTCGCTCGAATTCGGCTTCTCCCAGCCCAGCTACATCATCTGCGAAACCGTCCACGCCGACGTCCCCTGGCGGCAGGACGTCGTGGACGAAGGTTTCACCGTCGAGAAAAAAGGCCGCCTCGTCCGCCCCAACACCCGCCCCGGCATCGGCATCACCATCAACGAAAAAGCCGTCAAGAAACACCCCTTCCAACAAGAGATCCCCCAACGCGTCTTCTACCCCGACGGCAGCGTCGGCGACTGGTGACCTATAGCCACCGACGTGCGGAGGCGGACGCCTCGGTAGGGACGCGATGCCGCGCGTCCGTGGCATTCCGCGACTGCGCCCTTTCCTGCGAAGGATGTGGCAATGGTTGAACTGTCGGTGCCCGAAAGCTACGCTCGTTCGCATGAGTGCAATCACTGCCACCGTGGCTGTCGAAGACGATGTTGCCACCGTCGTGGCCGACCTGCTGCGACAATTCCCGAAAGGCTCCCGCGTGAAACTGGAAGTCTCTGAAGTGCCCGCCACTGCGCCAGTCCCCAGCTTGGACGAGTATCGACAAATGGTCGCCGCTGCCCGTCAGCAGTCCCCCGGCAGCCCGTGGAAAACCACCGCAGAAACCATGAAAGCGTTGCGGGAAGGCGAGGAGGACTGAGATGGCGTAGGTGGTCGATACCTCGGTGGTCGTGGATTTGGTGACCGGCGATCCGGTCTTTGAACCCGCCTCCACCGCGTGCCTGCAAGCGCATCTCGGCGATGGTCTCGTCATCAGTCCCGTGACCTTTGTGGAACTCGGCCCCTCCTTCGCGGGCGATGACGTGGCGGCGGAAGCATTTCTGCGATCGTCGCGGATCGGAACCACCGAGAGCTGGAGTTCGGCGGACACGCTGTTGGCTCATCGCCTCTGGCATCGGCATCAACTCCGGCGGCGACAAAGCCAGATCGTGAAGCGTCCGGTGGCCGACATGTTGATCCCGGCATTTACGGAACGATTCCAAGGCATCATCACCCGCAACGCCCCTGACTTCCGCAGCATCCTGCCCACGCTCCCGGTCATCGAGCCGTGAACAGCGCGGTGGCACAGCGGATTTCCCACCCGACATCGCACAATCCGCAAGGCCCCGTCAGCACCGCCGCCTCGCTCGAATTCGGCTTCTCGCAGCCCAGCTACATCATTTGCGAGACCGTCCACGCCGACGTCCCCTGGCGGCAGGACGTCGTGGACGAAGGTTTCACCGTGGAGAAAAAAGGCCGCCTCGTCCGCCCCAACACCCGTCCCGGCATCGGCATCACCATCAACGAAAAAGCCGTCAAGAAACACCCCTTCCAACAGGAGATCCCCCAACGCGTCTTCTACCCCGACGGCAGCGTCGGCGACTGGTAAACCTTGTAGGAGACGACGTGAGGAGACTCTGACATTGCCCCCGCCCGCGCCGCCCGTGCTCGCCATCCATGTAATGCCAACCTGCCGCGCACGAGCGTTTCGGAAGGTTAAGACCAGTGGGCGAATCCGAGCATCAGACGTGCAGCTTGTCCTCGCCTTTTGAATTCAGGCCGCTTCACCGTCCGCGCGTCGCAGCGCGTTCGCACCCCCGCCGACGCACCACGTTGGAGCGGCATAAATGCCGCGCCTGTCACCATCCTATGCCTTCGTCCCGGCGACCGGCGTGATCGCGTCCGCGGGCGGCTTGGCGATGCTGGCGAGCACCGGGCTGGGGCGATGAACCTCGAGCACGCAGCGGAAGCCGATGAAGCCGATGCGATGGCCCGGCGAATCGAAGATGCGGGCCGAGGACAGCAGGTGCTTGCGCAGTGACGAACACCAGCAGCCGCCGCGCAGGGTGCGGTTTTTTTCCTTCGGGCTGTGCAGGTCCTCGCACCATTCCCACACGTTGCCGCCGAGGTCGTACAAGCCCTGGTCGTTCGGCGGGAAGGTGCCGACCGGCGACGTGTTGCTGAAGCTGTCGAGCTGCAGCGACGGGTCGTAGTTGCCGGCGTTTTTCGGCGGTGGCCACTGCGTGCCCCACGGGAATTTGGTGTCGTTGCCGCCGTCACGTGCGGCGGGCGTGCCGCCGACCTCGACGCCGAGGCCGACGGCGGTGCTCCATTCCGCATCGGTCGGGAGGCGGTATTTGTCCTTGGGTCCGATCAGGTGCAGCGCCTGTTCCTTGGCGGTGAGCCAGACGCAAAAATCGCCCGCGTCGTGCCAGGTGATGTTCACGGCGGGATGCGTGGCCTCCTGCGGAAAATTGGGCGCGGGCCACACGCGTTTGGTCTCGCCGGAGAAGGCGAGGAAGTCCTGCACGCGCGTCGGCCAGCGGCAGAACAGTACGGAGGTGCCGGCGATGGGCACGAACGGCTGGCCCAGGGAATTGGTGTGCGCCTGCTGGTGCATCTGCACCTTGATCACGCCGAGATTGTTGCGTCGCCCCGTGGCGATGGTCACAGCCTGGTCAATCGGCTCGAAGGTTTTGCTGTGCAACGTCAGGCGGTACACGCCCGGCTTGATCGCGGCGCCGGACTGGAAGACGACGCCATTCAGGCAAATCTGGCTGGCCACGGGATCCTCGATGATGCGCCCGTTGGCCTCGAGTTTGTATTCGAGGCGCGTCTTGCCTTCGCGCCAGATCTGAATGGCCCGGGCCGCCCGCACGAGGCCCCACACGACGGCGAGCACGGCGACGATCGGCCACGAGATTTCCCAAAACCACGCAGCCACGGCGAAGCCGAGCGCCAGCCCGACGAACTGCGCCTGCGCCACGCGGCGCGCGCGGGCAAAATTGACGGCGATGATTTCCAGCAGTTGCCGCGATTCCTCGTTGAGCTTTTTGACCAGCGCGCGGCCGTCCTTTTCAAAATCCGACGCCGGCCATTTGTCGAGCGCCGCGTGAAAGGTCACCACCGAATTCTGAAACTCCTGGACCTCGGCTACGGCCTGCTCCTCGCGCGGCGTGACCCGCCACGGCTTGCCCACCGGCGCGCGCCAGTCGGCCAGCACTTGTACCTTCAAACGGTCGAAGCGGCTCTGCATCCCGCGCAACTGCCCGGACCATTTGTCCAGGACCACGCTGACGCCGTCGTAGGGCAGGTCGCGGAACATGGGGTTCAATTCGCCGAACAGCTTGGCGGCGCGGAGGTAATCGCCGGCCTCGGCCAGCGCGCGCGCCTGCTCCAACACCGCGCTGTGGCGGGCGTGCTCGGCGAGCAATTCCTCGGCCGCGGCGGCGACGGACTGGAGGTGGAGCACGACGTCGGCGTGGACCGGTCCCTGGCCGAAGGTGAACTGGCAGGTGTTGCGCGTGGTGCTGCGCAGCACGCGCGCCTGCGGACGCTTGAGCCGGCACACGGCCGCCAGCTCGGGGGCAAAGTCCAGGCCGCCGTCGCCGACGAGCAGATCGCAGGGATCGAACGCCGCGGCGAAGTCATGCTCGCGCGCGACCAGATTTCCGAGCGCGTCCTCCACCTTGGTGGCGATCTCATCGAGCATCGCCTTGGTGAGGGTCAGGCGCTCCTTGGTGAGCACGGCCTGACCGAGCTCGAGCTGGTTGCGCACGAAATTCTCGATGTCGGTGAGCAACTGCTCGACGCGGTCTGCCAGCGCGACCATGAAGGCGAGCGGGTTCTCGGGGAGGTTGCCGGCGACCTGATGGGCGCGGACAAAATCGGCGAGTTCACCTTGAAACTGGCGGTGGACAATCAGGTCGTGCGTGTCCGTGAGCACGTTGCTCATCGCGTTCAACGCCTCGGCGGTGGCCAGCAAGGCCCCGACCTGTCGTGTCAGCCGGGGGTTCATCTCATTCCTGTTTGAGCCGCTGCAGCGTCACCACCGCGTCGGCCAGCAGCGCGCGGGCCTGGCGCAACTGCTTCTCATTGGCGGCCTGCTGTTCGCGGAACGCCTGCTCGGCGGCGAACTGGTTGCGGCTGAATTCGGCCGCCGCCTGGTCCGCGGCCCGCCGTTCCGCCGCCAGTGCCGCCAGCATCCGTTCCTCCCGTTGCTGCGAGGCGAGCAGCCGCGTCAGGCAATAGACCGCGCCGCCGCCCAGCAGCAGGAGCGGCAGGCCCAGCAGGTACACTTCCGGCGCGGCCGCACCGGTCCCCACGACGCCAAGCAGCGTCGGGGCGGGAACGAGGGCCGCGAGGCAACTGGCGTTCAGGCAAGTGAACATCGATGGGCGGCGTTGCGGGGTGCGGTCATGGCGGGGAGGTGTACCGTTTCAGGGGGCGTTGCTCAAACTCAAACTTCCCCGCAGCGGGTTTTCGCGCGCAATGGCTGCGGCGCATCATGGCTTTGGAGCATGATCGGTCCCCGGTCCCAGCGCGTGCGGTGGCGAAAGGGCGCGTGGGACATTCTGCGGTCTCTTGCGCACGTTTGGAGCCGCTGCGGGCGCGGGCCGCCCGCGCGCCTGAGCGGAGTGCGCCCGTCCGCAGGCGCAGCACGGTGGAGCGCACGACGCGCACGAGTGAGTTCAGGGACAACAACCCAACATGGCAAACTGGTGCCGGGACGAAGAGACGCGGGGAGAAGGGATCTCGAGAGTTTGCGTGTGCCCGTCGCTTTGCATCGCTGCCGGGCGTCGGCCATCACAGCCGTTTCGCCAGTTCCGCCTGGCTGCTGGCGAAGACGTCGCGGTGCAGCGAGTTGCCGTGCGCGTCCATCGTCACGACGGCGGGGAAGTCTTCCACCACCAGTTCCCAGATGGCCTCCGGCGAGCCGAACTCTTTGAGAAAATACACGTTGCGCACCTGCTTGATGCACTCGGCCAGCACCTGCGCCGCGCCGCCGACGCCGTGGAGATACACGCAGCCGTAGTCCTTGCACGCCTGCAAGGTCCGCTCGCCCATGCCGCCCTTGCCGATCACGCCGCGCACGCCGAAGTCGCGGATCACCTGCCACTGATACGGCTCCTCGCGGATCGAGGTCGTCGGCCCCGCCGCGGTGCAGACATACGAGCCATCCGGCTGCGGCATCATCACCGGCCCGCAGTGATATAGGATGCCGTCGCGCAGGCTCACGCCGGCGGGCAGGTGGCCGCCCTCGTGCAGATATTTGTGAACCACATCGCGCCCGGTGTGGATGACGCCGGAGATGAGCACTTCATCGCCGACCTTGAGCGCGCGGACTTTTTCTTCGGTGAGGGGGAGGGTGAGTTTGGTCATGAGTAAGTCAGATTGAGAATCTTGAGCAGCAGCCGTTCGTTGGTGGCGGTAAACCGATCTGGACGCCCCGGTCAGTAGAGCCAGTTGGAAATTCTCCCCTCCGCATCCAGCGTCACGCCCTGCCGCCGATACGCCCAGCACATGTAGCTGACGCTGACGAAGAACGACGCGGGCAGGCGGTTGGCGGCGCAGATTTTTGTGCCGAGCAGCGTGGTCTTGCCGCCGAAACCCATCGGGCCGATGCCGAGTTCGTTGGCGGTTTTCACGATGTCTTGTTCGAGCGCGTCGAGGCCCGCGTGCGGATTGCGGTCGTCGAGGCGGCGGAGGAATTGCTGCTTCGAGAGTTCGTAGCCCGTCGCGCGGTCGCCGCCGATGCACACGCCGAGGATGCCGGGACCGCAGCCTTTGCCCTGCGCCTGCAAGACCGCGTCGAGGATGACTTTGCGGCAGCCGTCGAGGTCGCGGTTGGCGTGGAGCTTTTCGTTGGGCAGCGAATATTGCGCGCCGACATTTTCGCAGCCGCCGCCTTTCAGGATCAGGCGCACGTTCAATTCCGGGCCGTGGTGCTGGTGGAAATGCACCGTCGGCGAGCCGGGGCCGACGTTGGTGCCGTCGTTCACGCCGGTGAGGGAATCGACGGAGTTCTGGCGGAGGAAACCTTTTTTGGTCGCCGTCTTTACCGCCAGTTTCGCCTCGTCCTCGAAGGCGATCTGATCCAGGCCAACCGGGCATTCGATGTAGAAAATAATGCTGCCGGTGTCCTGGCAGATGGGCTGCGACTTCTGTTTCGCCAGCGCGATATTGCGGTCGATGATCTTCAGCGCGGACTCGGCGATTGTCCCTTTCTTCTCGTTCTCGAGCGAGGTCAGGATGGCTTGATGCACGTCGTCGGGGATCTCGGCGGAGGTGCGGCGGATAAGTTCGAGCAGCGCGGCGGGCAGGTCTTTCATACCGGAACGCTAGGAACTGACGGCGGGGGTGTCAACGAATGGCGCGGTGGGCCGCTCCTGTCGCAGTGCGGTGCCTTCCGAGAGGGGGAGAGAGGAGCGGAAGTTCCAAGGATAAAGCTCAAAGCTCAAGGGAAGCACCAAGGGAGAAGGAACAAGCGGAGCCTCTCGGGTGAAACGCGTGGATGATGAAGCATCTTGCCGTCCGGCGTGAATCAAACCCGACGGTCAGGCCGCTTGGCAGCATCGCCGCGCCGATTCCCAAATGCGCCCGGCTAGACCTTGGAGCTTGGCGTTTGGTCCTTCTCTTGAGCTTTGGGCTTTGAGCTTCCCCCGTGCCCGCTCCCATCATCCCAGCTTCGGAAAGCTCTGAATCCGGCGTCACTTCAAGCCGGCGGGCACCGCAGGGGAACGCGCGCGTCTCAGTTCCCGATCAACCGATCCCGCAGCACCACCTGCAAATTTTTCGCGTCGATGGCGAACTCCTTTCCGGGCGGCGGCTCCGGCATTTTCCGGATGAAGCCCGCCTTGATCATTTCCTGAAAATTCTTGGGCGCCTCGCCGCGGCTCGTGACCCACGCCTGCACGGCACCGGTCATCTCCTCGATGGTCATCGCCTTTTCATCCGCGGTCACGGCGGCGGGCGGCGCGGGGGGCGGCGGGGGCTTGTTGCACGCCACGAGGCACAGGGCCGCCCCGGCCAGCAGCGGCACGAGGGAACGAATGGAAGGAGAATGTTGCCACATAAACAATCAGAGAAAACCAAACTCACGAATCAGAACTTGTCCCGGAGGTCCGCGGGATTCTTCGGCGGTAAATCGAACTCCGATGCCGACCGATCGCAGGAACTCCGAGTGCCGCCGATGAAACCGCGCCCGCCGCTCACTGTTTGTCCCACAGCGCCGCCGGATTCCCGAGCGGGAACTGCATCCCCGTGTCGCTGGGTTTCATCATCTCCGCGTGGCCGTCCACAAACCCGCACGGTGCGCGGCGATTGTGCCGGGCGACCAGACGCACCGGATCCACGGCGGCGAAGAACGTGTCCGACGGCACGCGCATGTAAACGGAGGCACCGTTCGGGGTCGCGATCCAGTCGTCAGGGTTCGGCGCGGCGGGATTGCTGACCAGTCCGGCGTCGGCAAAGACAATGGTCGCGGCGGGTTTGGCGACATCGCTCTCGTGGACGGGGATGGGGGCGGCGGCGTAGGTCCGGCCGATTTCCGCGTGGTTCATGGCGATGCCGAGCATGTTGGTGCTCGTCGATCCCCCGGCCGACAGGCTCGCCGCCTCGTGCAGGCCGGGACAGTTGAAGGTTCGCGGATCGTTGGGGACGTATTGGCTGAGCTTGTCCGGCCACCAGATGACCCCCGCGTTGGGCACCAGACTCTGCGCCTGGGTCGGCTCGCCCGCTTGCTGCGGCAGTCGCGGATTCCGCCATAGGAACACAAAGGTCTCGTTCGCCTCGTCCAGGTAGAGTTTTGAGGCCAGGCTGATCTGGCGGTTGTTGTTGAGGCAGTGCATCCCCTTGGCCTTGGACTTCGCGCTGCCCAGCGCGGGCAGCAACATGCTGGCGAGAATCCCGATGATGGCGATGACCACCAGCAGTTCGATCAACGTGAAGGCAGGCGCGCACGGACGCGAACGCGAGCCGGAGGAGCGGGAATCGGGCAAAAACATAGTGCGCGTTTGAAGCCCCCGCCGCCGGGGGCATTCACCCACGAACCCCCGCGGCCGTGCGGCTTCCTCCCATTGTCCGTCCGTCAACTCACCGCTGAATCTCGCCGTCGCTTCACCCCTTTCCGCCGCCGTTTCGCCCCCGCCAAATCCCTCAACCAGCGCGCGATTCTGTCGATACCTCGGGAGGAATCGTATTGCCGCCATGCCTGTGTTGGAACCTCATGCCGTCGCCAGTCTGCAATCGCTTGCGGACTCGCTCCGCCGCGAACTCGCGTTCACCAAACCGGGTTCCGACGACGGCCTGTTGCCGCTCAATTATCTCCTCGGCGAACTCGAGGAACTCGCCGCCGCCCAGGCCTTCCCCGCCGAGTTCGCCACCGCCCTCGCCGCACCCCGCCGCTGTCTCGACGCGCTTCTCGACCGCGGCGGATTGTTCGATCCCGACTCGATCGCGCTGCTTAAAAACTGGCTCGCGTGGCTTGCCGAAGCCGTCCCCGCCATCGTTGCCGCCGCGCCGTTGCCGCCCTTCGCCAGCGCGTCTGCACCGTCACCAGTCAGCGCGTCCGCGGCCGCACCCGCTGCAAATGCGGAAGCCATCGCCGTCATCATCCCGACCGAGTTCGCCACGTCCACGGCCTCCGCCGCGCCCGACTCCGACGACCTCCTTGTCCTCGACCCGACCCTCGACCCCGACCTGCTCCGCGAGTTCCTCAACGAATCCCAGGAGCATCTCCAGCAGATCGAACTCGGCGTCCTCGCGCTCGAAAAGGACCCCGCCGACAACGCGACGCTCAACGCCATCTTCCGCGCCTTCCACACGTTCAAAGGCGGCTCCGGTTTCCTCCACCTCACGCCGCTCAACCGCCTCGCCCACGAACTCGAATCGCTCCTCGACCTCGCCCGCCAGAGCCGCCTCGCGATCACGCCCGCCGTCATCGAACTGATCCTCGCCGGGGCCGACGCCACGCGCCAATTCCTCACCGCGCTCGAACAACGCCTGCAAATCCGCCCGCTCACCGGCGAAATTCTCCTTCCGCTGACCGCGCTCCTCTCGCGCGTTCGCGCCGCCGCGAACACCGCCTCCGCTGATCCCGCACGCCGCGCCGTTGCCCCCGCTGGCGCAGCGTCGCCGCCCGCGCTTGCCGCCGTTACACCCGGTCCCGTTTCTCGCGCTGCCGTTCCGCCCGCTCCGGCTGCGGCTGCGGTCGCGGCCCTCGGCAGCCAGTTCCTCATCAAAGTCGAGACCCACAAACTCGACCTCGTCGTGGACCTCGTCGGCGAACTCGTCATTGCCCAATCCCTCGTCGCGCAGGAGACCGATCCCGACGCGTGGGACAACACGCCGCTCGCCCGCCACGTCACGCAACTCGGCCGCCTCACCCATGAACTCCAGAAAGCCGCCCTCTCGCTCCGCATGGTTTCCGTCCGCGGCACCTTCTGGAAAATGAAACGCCTCGTCCGCGACCTCGCACAAAAATCCGGCAAGGCCGTCGAACTCGCCACCGTCGGCGAAGACACCGAACTCGACCGCAGCCTCGTCGAAGAACTCGCCGACCCGCTGGTCCACATGATCCGCAACTCGGTCGATCACGGCATCGAACTCCCCGATCAGCGCGTCGCCGCCGGCAAGCCCCGCCACGGCACCATCACCCTCCGCGCTTTCCACCAAGGCGGCAGCGTCGTCATTGAAATCCGCGACGACGGCGCGGGCCTCAACCGCGACCGCATCCGCGCCAAAGCAATCGAGAAAAAACTCCTCGCCCCCGACGCCCGCCCCACCGACGCCGAGTTGTTCAACTTCATCTTCGCCGCCGGCTTCACCACCGCCGAAACCGTCACCGACCTCTCCGGCCGCGGCGTCGGCATGGACGTCGTCCGCCGCAACCTCGAAAAACTCCGCGGCCGCATCGATATCCAATCCCAGCCCGGCCGCGGCACCACCTTCACCATCACGCTGCCCCTCACGCTCGCGGTCATCGACGGCCTCGTCTTCAGCGTTGGCGGCCAGCTTTTCATTTTGCCCACGCTTTCGTTCCGCGAATCCTTCCGCTACGATCCCGCGCTCATTTCGCACATCCACGGCTACGGCGAAGTTGTCCACTGCCGCGGCCGCCTCCACCCGCTCGTGCGCCTCGGCGAACACTTCGGCCACTCCGCCGCGCCCGACCTCACGCGCGCCATCATCATCGCCGTCGAGGCCGACCAGCAGATGTGCTGCTTCGTCATCGATCAGCTCGCGCGCCGCCACGAACTCGTCATCAAAAGCCTCGGCGAACTCTTCCGTCCCAATCCCGCCGTCTGCGGCGCGGCCATCCTCGCCGACGGCCGTGTTGGCCTGATTCTCGACGTGAACCACCTCGTGAAATGCCGCCCCGCCGCCCCGCCCCTCCCCCTCGCCTGCGCCGCATGAAACCGCCGCTGAAAATGAAACCACGGATGCACACGGATGCACACGGAGGCTCCGCAATAATCACGGCGCTGCCCCGGAGTGCGGCCGCCCCCGGCCGCAGCGACGTCCGCCCGCACGAAGCCCGCCGATACTTGCCCACGACCTCCTGCGCTCCACCCCGCTGCGCCCGAGGACGGGCGCACTCCGCCGCGGCGCTTCGCCGGAGTGCGGCCGTCCCCGGCCGCAGCGACGTCCGCCCGCACGAAGCCCGCCGATACTTACCCACGACCTCCTGCGCTCCACCCTGCTGCGCCCGAGGACGGGCGCACTCCGCCGCGGCGCTGCCCCGGAGTGCGGCCGTCCCCGGCCGCAGCGACGTCCGCCCGCACGAAGCCCGCCGATACTTGCCCACGACCTCCTGCGCTCCACCCCGCTGCGCCCGAGGACGGGCGCACTCCGCCGCATTCCGCTCCACCTCCGCCTCCGCTCCCCATCCTTGTCCATCCGTGTCCATCCGTGGTTCAAAATTTCCCCCCTCCGCTGCCTCCGCATGACCACCCGCTACACCGCCCCGCCGTCCGCCGATCTCGCCGCGCTCGCCGGCAAATACCTCACCTTCGCGCTCGGCAACGAATCCTTCGGCCTGCCCGTCGGCAAGGTGCAGGAGATCATCCGCCTCCCCGCCATCACGCCCGTGCCCCGCATGCCCGCGCACATCCGCGGCGTCGCCAACCTCCGCGGCCGCGTCATCCCCGTCGTCGATCTCCGCGTCCGCCTCGGCCTGCCGCCGCTCGCGCCCGCCCCGCGCACCTGCCTGATCGTCGTGCATCTGCGCCTGGCCACCGGCGGCCAGTCCGCCCTGGGCGTCACCGTCGATGCCGTCGAGGAAGTCCTCCTGTTCGGTGCCGCCGAACTGACACCCGCGCCCGGCCTCGACGATGCCGGCCCCACCGCGCCCACCCACATTCTCGCCCTCGCGCAGTTTCGCGGCTCGGTCAAAACGCTGCTCAACATCGACTCGCTCATCCTCGGCGACACCCCCGCCGTCCTCCCCGTCACTCGCTGATCTCCTCGCTTCATCACCGTACTTCGTCATGAAAAATCTCACCCTCGGTCACCGCATCAAAGCCGGCTTCGGCGCGATCCTCGTCCTCATCATCCTGCTCGTCGCCGGCAACAATCTCCTTGTCCAGCGCCTCCAGGAAAACGTCCGCCGCTCCGTCTCCGACACCGTACCCAGCACGGCCCTGATTGACCGCATCGCCTGCGCCACCGCTGCGGTCCACACCGACGCCCTGCGCCATTTCATCGCCACCACGCCCGCGAAAAAAAAAGCGATTGAACAGCACGCCGCCGACTACGCCGCGCGCGGCGCCAAGTTCCGCACCGAAGTCGAAACCCGCCTCAGCGGCGAAGCCCTCAGCGCCTTCCGCCGCGACATGGAAATCCGCGACCACTACCTCCGCCTCCTCCCCGCCTTCCTCGAACTCAGCAACGCCGGCCAAAGCCCCGAAGCCCTCGCCCACCTGCGCACCACCCTCGCCCCCGCCTACCAGCGCTACGATGAACTCCGCCCCAGCCTCACCCGTTTCAATCAGGAACTCGCCGCCGAAGTCACCCGCGAAACCCAGCTCGCCGTCGCCCATTACGAACTCATCGGCGCGGGCGTCGGCCTCGTCGCCCTCATCGCCGGCTTCGTCCTGAGCTGGCTTGTCACCCGCTCCCTCAACGGCGTCCTCTCCCACGTCGCCAACTCACTCGATGACCGCTCCGCGCAGGTCGCCGCCGCCGCCAGCCAGATTTCCTCCGCCAGCCAGATGCTCGCCGAAGGTGCCAGCCAGCAGGCCGCCTCCCTCCAGCAAACCACCGCCTCCCTCGAGGAAATGGCCGGCCGCGTCCAGAGCAACACCGAGAGCGCTCAGGCCTCCAAGGAACTCGCCAGCCAGACCCGCGTCGCCGCCGAGACCGGCGCCGGCAACCTCCAGCAAATGGGCCACGCCATCGGCTCCATCAAAGTCTCCGGCGCGGAAATGCGCGCCGCCATGGATGCCATCCAAACCGCCTCCAGCGACATCTCCAAGATCGTGAAGTCCATCGACGAGATCGCCTTTCAAACCAAAATCCTCGCCCTCAACGCCGCCGTCGAAGCCGCCCGCGCCGGCGAGGCCGGACAAGGCTTCGCCGTCGTCGCCGATGAAGTCCGCTCCCTCGCCCAGCGCTGCGCCGAAGCCGCCAAAGAAACCTCCGAGAAAATCGAAGACTCCGCCCGCAAAAGCCGCCAGGGCGCCGAAGTCACCCAGAAGGTCAACCGCCACCTCGACGAACTCGAGGGCCGCGCCCGTGAACTCGAATCCAGCATCCAGGCCATCGTCAGCCGCGCCCGCCAGGTCGATCACGTCATCGGCCAGATCGCCACCGCCTCGCAGGAACAAAACGCCGGCATCAAACGCATCCAGACCAACGTCCGCCAGATCGACTCCGTCACCCAGGCCAACCGCCGGCTCCGAGCAAAACTTCAGCGCCGCCGAAGAACTCAACTCCCAGGCCGTCGCCCTGAAACAATCCGTCGCCGACCTCCTCGCGCTCATCAACGGCGCCGCCCCCGCCCTCGACCACCGCGCGCCCGCGCCCGCCGCGCGCCCCCACCGCACCTCCGTCAACGCCTTCGCCCCACAGGCCACCGCCCGCGAAATCCTCGCCGCGACCCCGCGCCCCGCACCCCGCCGCGCGCCCGCGCCCGCGTCGAGCCACGATCACGAAGCCGCCCTCGCCACCGCCGCGCCCGCCAAAAACGACCCGCTGGATTTCTAAACCGGAAGCGGAAATTCGGCGAAACCCGGTCCCCCGGGGAGCGCCCGCGGCCCGCGTGCCGATTTGGGCGGCCCGCCCAAATCTTCGTTCCCGATTCAACCTGAAAACGGCAGTTGAGATGAACCACGAAAGACACGAAAGACACGAAAACAAAGGTTGAGAGTAAGTTTTTCCGGCGGCGAAAAACCTCAACTGCCAGATGAAGCCTGAGCCGGCTGTAGCGCGTTCCCTTTTCGTGTCTTTGGTGTCTTTCGTGGTTTCAACTGCTTTTTCTCGGCTAGACCTCCCGCCGCGACGCCCGCCCACCGATTCACGGCAATCCCCGCTCCCATTCCCCATCTGTGGTCTCCCTGAATCTGCGGGAAATCACCGCTCCGTCCCATTCCTCTGCCCCAAATTCCCCTGCCCAACTCGGCCCTGCTCGCCCGCGCCTCCGTCCCACGCCGCCACCCAAAACCCGCCTGTCCCTCCCCGCCCGCCCCGCGTCCGCCATCCACCGGGCGTCGCCAATCTCCCGCGCTCCCTTCCCGCTTGAGCCTGCGCCCCGCGCTGTCTAACCTCCGGCCACTCCAAACCTCCCTGCCACGCCACCATGAACATCCATCACCTCGAACTTTTCTACTACGTCGCCCGCTTCGGCGGCATCAGCGAGGCCGTGCGCAACATGCCCTACGGCATCCAGCAACCCGCCGTCAGCGGCCAGATTCTCCAACTCGAGGAATCCCTCGGCACCAGCCTGTTTCAGCGCCGCCCATTTCTCCTCACACCCCAGGGCGAGGAACTCTTCCAGTTCATCAAACCCTTCTTTGCCAACCTCGAGACCGTCGCTGGAAAACTCCGCGGCGGCGTCGAGCAACACATCCGCATCGGCGCCTCCGAAATCATCCTCCGCGACCACCTGCCCGGCGTCTTGCAAGTCGTACGCAAACAATTTCCGAAACTCAAAGTCACCCTGCGCGAAGGCTACCATCCGCAGTTGGAATCCTGGCTCGCCGCGCAGGAACTCGACGTCGCCATCACCCTGCTCGACGGCAAACCGCCCGCCGGCGTGAAACAAATCCCGCTCGTCTCCCTCCCGCTCGTGCTACTGGTCGAACTCCGCAGCCCAGTGAAATCCGCCGCCGAACTCTGGCGTCGCGACCGCCTCGACGCCTCCCTCATCAGCCTCCCGACCAACGAGGCCATTTACAAAAATTTCCAGCTCGGCTTGGGAAAACTTGGCGTGGACTGGTTCACCGCCATCGAAGTCAGCACCGTCGAACTCGTCGAGACCTACGTCGCCAACGGTTACGGCATCGGTCTCTCCATACACCTGCCCCAGTTCCGACACTCCGACAAAGTCCGCGTCCTCCCGCTGCCTGCGGACACATTCGCGCCCGTCACCATCGGCGCACTCTGGCAAGGCCGCCCCAACCCGCTCAACCAAGCCTTCCTCCAAATCCTCCAAAAAACCGCCGCCGCCGTGAAAACCTCCTAATTCCGGGCACGCCTGGGCCGCAGCCAACGCGTCCCGTCCCGTTTTTGCGCCCCAAATTCTCCGGCCAAGTCCGGCCGCCCAACGCGCGGTCTCGCCGCCCCCGCCGCCGGCCAATCCACGCCTGCGCCGCTGCATCCGCCCCCTTTTCCTGAATTCTGATGCACTGCGCCGCCGCGGATGCTACGAAAAGCCCATGAGTCAAACGGCCAATGTGCATATCGCCTCCAACATCCCGCTGCCGCCCCCGCGCGTGCTCGCCGCGGAAACCGCGCCCACCGACGCGCAGACCGCCTTCGTCAGCGAGGCCCGCCAGCAGATTCGCGCGATCCTTTTCGGCCGCGACCCCCGCTTTCTCGTCGTCGTTGGTCCCTGCTCGATCCACGATCCCGCCGCTGGCCTCGACTACGCCCGCCGCCTCGCCGCCCTCGCCCGCGAACTCGGCGACCGCCTTTGCGTCGTGATGCGCGTTTATTTCGAGAAACCCCGCACCACTGTTGGCTGGAAGGGTCTCATCATGGACCCGCATCTCGACGGCAGTTGCGACATCCCCACCGGCCTCCGCCTCGCGCGCCGCATCCTGCGCGACGTCATCGACCTCGGCCTGCCTACCGCCACCGAACTCCTTGATCCCATCACGCCGCAATACATTGCCGACCTCATCTGCTGGAGCGCCATCGGCGCGCGCACGACCGAGTCGCAGACCCACCGCCAGATGGCCTCGGGCCTCTCGATGCCGCTCGGTTTCAAGAACGGCACTTTTGGCCACATCCAGCCCGCGATCAATGCCATCAAGGCCGCCATGCAGCCCCAGACCTTCCTCGGCGTCAGCGAAGACGGCGTCGCCTCCGCCGTCACCACCAGTGGAAATCCCGACTGCCACCTCATTCTGCGCGGCGGCGAAAGCGGCGCGAACTACGGCGCTGACAACGTCCTCGAAACCCGCGACGCCCTCGAAGCCGCCAAGCTCCGGCCCGCCATCATGATCGACTCCAGCCACGGCAACTGCGCCAAAGACCACCGCCGCATGCCCGATGTCTTCCGCGAAATCGTCCGCCAGCGCGTC
>BJHT01000093.1 GCA_014193395.1 Verrucomicrobiota bacterium | reverse complement strand
CTCCCGCGAAATGAACTCTGATTCCGCGAAATCAGCACTGAATCTCCCGACCGCCGAGCCGAAATCTGGCATTGGCGCAGTCCCGGTGTGGCTCGTGATGTTGATGGTGTTGCTCGGGTATCGGGGTTGTGTGGCGTTTGAGAATGTGGGCGGCACCTTCAATCCGAAGCTTTACGGTCCCTACACGTCGGCGAGTGACTTGCAGGCTTATCTGGTCAAGTCCCCCGAGGAAGAGCGGTATCTGTTGGGCAAGAAGGTCTATACCGAGACCTGTTCGGGGTGTCATCAGAACAACGGCTTGGGTGTGGCCGGACAATTCCCCGCGCTCGCTGGGTCCGAATGGGTTTTGGCGGAAGGTTCCGGACGGATCGTGCGCCTGATTCTGAATGGCATTGGCGGTCCGATCAAAGTCAAAGGCAATGACTTCAACAACCAGATGCCGCCGTGGAGAGATGTGTTGAACGACGAGAAGGTCGCCGCTGTGGTCACCTACATCCGTCAGAACAAAGAATGGGGTAACAATTTGCCCGGAGTAACTCCCGAACAGGT
Source organism: Verrucomicrobiota bacterium (assembly GCA_014193395.1). Lineage (GTDB taxonomy): Bacteria > Verrucomicrobiota > Verrucomicrobiia > Limisphaerales > BJHT01 > BJHT01. The sequence continues at coordinate 19,348 of BJHT01000093.1, read as the reverse complement.
GGCTGCGATTCGTAAGAAAGTGGCGGACAAGGCGGACTTCTGGCAGGCGGCGGACTTGGAGAAGATCAACTTCAACGAGTAAGTTGGGCTGGTTGGGGCGAAAGGGTTTAGGGAGTAGTCTTTGTAGGAGACGACGTGAGAAGTCTCTGACCGCCTTTTTGCCAAGAACGCTGCCCCCGCAGAAAAGGTTAGAGACTCCTCACGTCGTCTCCTACAAGGAGTCTCCGGGAAATCCCTGCGTTACGCCAAGATGTCTTTGGCGACGTGGCCGTGGACGTCGGTGAGGCGGAAGTCGCGGCCGGCGTAGCGGAAGGTGAGTCGTTCGTGGTCGATCCCGAGGAGGTGGAGCATGGTCGCGTGGACATCGTGGACGTGCATGCGGTTCTCGGCAGCTTTGAAACCGAAGTTGTCAGTTTCGCCGTAGCTCATGCCGCCGCGCGTGCCGCCGCCCGCGAAGAACATGCAGAAGCCGTGCGGGTTGTGGTCGCGCCCGTTGCCATTCTCGCTCACGGGCGTGCGCCCGAACTCCCCGCCCCACACGACGAGCGTGTCTTCGAGCAGTCCCCGTTGCTTCAGGTCGCCGAGCAGCGCGGCGATGGGACGGTCGATGTCCTTGCCGAGATTGCGCGTGGAAGGATCGTGGTTCGAGTGGGTGTCCCACGGCTGGCCGTTGCCGTAATAGACCTGGATGAAACGCACGCCGCGCTCCGCCAGCCGCCGCGCCATGAGACAGCCGTTGGCGAAGTGACCCTTGCCATAAGTCTCCCGCGTCGCCGCTGATTCGCGCGTGATGTCGAAGGCGTCGGTCGCGGCGAACTGCATCCGGTAGGCCGTCTCCATCGCCTCGATGCGGCCCTGCAACGCCGCGTCCGCGCCACCGCGTGCGGCGAGGTGTTCGCGGTTCATTTCACCCAGCAGGTCGAGTTGCTTACGCTGCGCGTCCGGCGCGGTGCGCGGGTTGTGCAGCCACGGGATCATCGCCTTGGGATCGAGGTTCGAGTGATTGATGTAGCTGCCGCCGTGCTGCGACGGCAGGAAGGCGCTGGTCCAGAGAATGGAGAAGCGCACGGGCCGACCGGGGCAGAGCACGACGTAGCTCGGGAGGTTGGCGTTCTCCGTGCCGAGGCCGTAGCTGCACCACGAACCCATCGCAGGCACGCGCGGCGTCATGGTGCCGTTGTTCATCAGGAGCAGGGCGGGGCCGTGGTTCGGGTTGTCCGTGTGGACGCTGCGGAGCACGCAGAGGTCGTCGGCGAACTGTGCGGTGAGCGGGAGCAATTCGCTGACGGGCAGGCCGGATTTGCCGTGATTGGAAAACTTGAACGGCACCGGCAGCAACCCGCCCGTGGGCCGCTCCGTGCGCAAGTCCGCGCCCGCGGGCCGTTGCCCGGCGAACTTGGTCAGGTCCGGCTTCGGGTCGAAGAAGTCCGGGCCGAACGGGCCGCCGTTCATGAATAGATGAATGACCCGCTTGGCGCGTGGCCGGAAGTGCGGCACCGCCAGCGCAGGCGCGTTGGCATTCGGCAGCGCAAAGGCACTGTCGGGAAGCGCCGCGAGCAGGCCGAGGGTGCCCATGCCGCCACCGAATCGGGCGATGGCGGCGCGGCGGGAGAGGGGGAGGGGATTCATGTGAGAACGGTTTTCGGTTCGTCTGCATTGATCGCCGACGGGTGCTTTGACGCGCCCGTTGGCTGGGGACTGCAAAAATAAAGATAGCATCCAGTTGCGGCGCTGTAGGTGAGCGCTCCGGGAAAGTAGATGGCCCAGAACGCTGGGGAACTTGAAGGGGCTCCGCTGGTGAGAAATACGAGGACACGATCCATAAGGGGATTCAGGAAGAAACCCGCGACCCAGCCCAGGCCGCTGCACACTGTCCACAGCGGGGCGAAGCGGAATCCGCGCCCGAGTAGCAGCGGCAGTTGAGCAACGCCGAAGCCCAGACCGATCGCTGGAATCCAGAACCAGCCCAGACCTAAAATCATGGCGAGGTAAAAGCCGACGACGGTCAACACCGGCCACAGCCAGGCGAGCCGGATTTTTCGGCGAAGAAAGAGGATTTGCACCAAGCCGAATCCTACCGGCAGACCAAAGAACGCGAGGTTTTCGCCGCCGGTTATGGCGGACATGGTCAGTTGCAGCAGCGGGACGGTCGCCATGTGCGCAGTCACCCATGCGCCGAGGGTGCTCAGGCGGAATGGTGTTGGGGATGTCTGGGGCATGGGGTGGGATGTCGTTGTTCCCATGTCAGTTCGATGCGGGTGATGTTGCCTTTGGAGTGCGGTGACTTGTCACCGCTTTCCGCAGGCGACTTGTCGCCGTCGAAATTCGGGGCGCGTCCGGTTTTCGACGGGCCGCTGCCGCGCGGCCCTGCTTGGCCGACAAGTCGGCCAAGCGGCTAAAGCGGTGACAAGTCACCGCACTCCAAAGCGGGGCTGCGGGCGCGTCGGCTGTTTGCGTCGCCTTCATCCCTCAATCCACAAACTGCGTTTCGTTGCTGGCGAGCAGGGCTTGGGCGTATTCGGACCACGCCTTCTTGTCGGCCTCGCGGCTGGTGAGGAAGCGGGTGGCCATGGCGAGTTCTTTGGCGGTCGGCGGGCGTTGGAAGAGCAGGGCGTGGGCGCGGGTGACACGGTTGTTCAATGTGGGGCCGGCTTCTTTTTCGAGACGTGCGGCGAGGGCGTCGGCTTGGGCGAGGAGGAATGGGCTGTTCAGGGAGAAGAGCATTTGCAGCGCGGTGGCGGTCTCGGTGCGTGATGGGCTGTGGGCGGCGGGGTCGGGGAAGTCGTGGATGCGCAGCATGGGTTCGAGTTCGTGGCGGTTCACGTTGCCGTAGAGGGTACGGCGCACGTTTTTGTCGGAGGTGAGCGGAGTGGCGACACCGCCGAAGCGACTGTCGAGCGTGCCGGCGGCGGCGAGCGTGGTGTCGCGCCAGGCCTCGAAGTCGAGCCGGCGGCGTGGCATGCGGGCGAAGAGTTTGTTCTCGGGGTCGCGCTTCTCGGAATCGGGCGCGAGCGAGCTTTGCTGCCACGCGGCGGAGAGAAGAATTTCGCGGTGGAGCCATTTGATAGACCAACCGTTGGCGACGAAGCGGGCGGTGAGGTCGTTGAGCAAATCCGGGTGCGTGGGCGGATCGCCGAGGACGCCGAACTCGCTCGGGGTGTCCACGATGCCGCGGCCGAAGTGGAGTTTCCACACGCGGTTGACGATGACGCGCGCGGTAAGCGGCGCGGCTTCCTGCACGAGAGCCTGCGCGAGTTCGAGGCGGCCGCTGCCGGTGACGAGGCGGCGCGGCTGGCCGTCTTTGGCGGGGAAGGCGCCGAGAAAGCGGCGCGGGATGAGGTCGCCGGTGTTGTTCGGGTCGCCGCGCCGCATCAGTTCGAGGTCGCGGGCCTGGCCCGGTTTGAAGTCGAGGACGGTGCCCTTGTTGTTTGCGGCGGCAATGACGAAGAGGGCGGCGTCCTCGACCGCGGTGGCCATGCTCATGTTGAAATGCGGCGTGCCGGATTTGGTGTCGGCGATTTTCTTTTCGATGACGGCGACCTGGTTGGTGAGGTCGGTGGGCGCGGGCTTTTTCTTCTTCAATTCGTCGCGCTGTTTTTCGAGGGCGGCGACGGACTCGCGGGCTTTTTTCACGGGCAGCCAGAACTCGTCGCCCATCGTGGGTCGTTCGGCGTGGCGCACGCTCGCGAAGACGCCGGCGATGCCATAGTAGTCGGCGGCGGTGATGGGGTCGGACTTGTGATCGTGGCAGCGCGCGCAGGCGAGCGTGAGGCCGAGGAAGGTGCGGCTGAGGGTGTCAACGTGCTCTTCCCATTCATCGGCGACGGTGCCTTTGATGAGTTCGGGCGGGAGTTGGAGTTCCTTCCAGTAAGTGGGCGCGAGGCCGAGAAAGGCGAGTGCGTGGCGGTCTTCGGGCGGCAGGCCCATCTGGTCGGTCGCGATCTGGCGCATGACGAACTGGTTGTAAGGCATGTCGTCGTTGAAGGCTTTGATGACCCAGTCGCGGTAGAGATGGGCGCTGCTGGTTTTCTCGAGCCACGAGGCGGTCTCATCGACGTAGCGCGCGAGGTCGAGCCAGTGCCGCGCCCAGCGCTCGCCGTATTGCGGGGAGGCGAGGAGGCGGTCAACGGCGGCGGCGAATTTCGACTGGCGAATTTCGAGTGACGAATTGGGGGAAGAGTCGGCGACGAAGGCATCGACCTCCGCGGGCGTGGCCGGGAGGCCGGTGAGGTCGAAGGTCAGGCGGCGGAGGAGGACGCGCGGATCGGCGGGTGCGGCGGGTTGAATGCCGGCGGCTTCCATGCGCGCGAGGAGGAACTGGTCGATGCGCGTGCGTGCCCAGGCGGGGTTGCGGACGGCGGCGGGTTCGACCTTTTGGAGCGGCTTGAAGGACCAGGGCAGGGGACGGTCGGCGGCTTTGACGGAGACGTGCGCGGTAGGTGACGGCGGCGGCGCGGCGGGGAGAATGAGCGGCGGCATCGCGCCGAGGAGGACGGCGCAGAGGGCCGCGAGCGCGCGGCGCGGGAGGCGGGACGAGAGCGGATTTCGCATGGAGTTTTTGCAGTTACGATTCAGCGGACGACCGGGAAAATGTGAGCGCCCGAGCATGATTTTTCCAATTGGGGAAACGGGCATCGCCGGGCGCGGATAGGAGACGGGAGGGGGTGGGGTGGGCTTCACGGTATGTTCGCGGCGAGGCACGGAAAGAAGCTCAAAGCTCAAAGGATAAAGCTCAAGGGAAGGTGCAAAATTCAAGCTCCAGAATGAACTCGGAAACGGCAGTTGAGGTGAACCACGAAAGACACGAAAGGCACGAAAACAAAGGCTCGAATCTTGGTTGGCTCACGGTGAATTATCTCACCCGGATGATGACGACTCCCCATTCTGCAAGACTTTCTCCGTTCGTGCATTTCGTGCATTTCGTGGTGCCAACTCCGTTTTCACCATAAAGGGATGATGATATTGCAATTGGACCTTGGTTCGTTGGTGCTTCCCTTGAGCTTTGAGCTTTAAACTTTGAGCTTCAGTCACCGCTTACGAGTGCCGCGGCGGACGGGTGCTTGCGTCGCTGGCGCGGCGATGCGGCCGGGACGGTTTTTCAATTCGGAGACGATGCCGTCGAGGACGGCGAGGCCGAAGGAGATTTTTTTGAAGAAGGAGGCGTTGTGCGGAACGAGGACGAAGCGGTGATGCTGCGACCAGAGCGCGCGGAGTTTATGGTCGAGCGCGACGGCCTGGGCGTTGTCCTCGGTGCGAATGGGGTTGCCGGTTTCGATGCTCAGGCCACCGGCGGCGGCGGTCTCGAAAAAGATGACGGCGTCGTAGCGGGCGAGCTCGGCGGCGAGCGTGGTGCCTACGGCGTGGAAGAAATGGTGCGGCTCGCCGGGCCAGTAGGCCGCGCCATCCACGGTTCCGCGGTCGCAGAGGAGGATGCGCTCGGGATAGAGCGCGGACTGGACATCCTCAAGGTTGCGCTGGACGTGGTAGATGGCGCGCTGGGCGGCGTGGATGGCGGTGGGTTCGTCGGTGCGCGGGAAGCCGCCGGAGAAAAGCAGCGTGGCGGCCTCGGGGACGATGACGACCTTTTCGCCGATCTCGCGGCGGAAGAGATCGGCGGCGGTGGTCTTGCCGCCGCCGGGTCCGCCGGTGAGGACGATGCGGCAGCGGGTGTTGGGGTGTGGAGTCATGATGGTGTGCGGCGCGGAGGTTTTTAGCAGCAGCCGGCGGGCGGGCGGAACGTGTGTGGCTTGAGCGATGCGAAAATCTCCCGGCTGGAGACGGCTTGTCGGTGGCGCGCTGGCGGGGACGAGCCGTTCCCGCCCCGGTACGGAATCACTTCTCCGCAAGTTGGTGAATTGTGCCGTGCAGCGAGCGGGTGAGGGTGGTGCCGTCGGGGAGCGGGAGGCTCACTTTGAGTTCGTAGCATTGGGTGGGGGCGAGCGTGGGGATGGTGAGGGTCACGGTGCGGGCATCGGGGCTGAGGCGCGCGGCGGTGATTTCGAGCGGGTGTTCTTCGTAGTGTTTGGAGCCGTAGCTGGCGGCGCGTTTGAGGAACCACACTTTCATGGCGAAGGCGTCCGGCTTCACGCTCGCGGGCGTGAGCGGGTCGCTGAAGGTCACGGACAGCGCGCCTTTCGCGGCGTGGACAGTGAGCGGGACGTGCGCGGGTTTTTCACTGCGGCGGATGCGATGGAAGCCGCCGGGCGCGGTGGCATTGCCGGCCCAGCCGAACAGGCCGCAAGTGTAAAGCGCGCCGTCGGCGGCGAAGCGTCCGCGCATGATGCCGGTGGGGAAATTGGGGAGCGGCAGTTCGCACACCGCGCCCTGCCATTGGCCGGCGACTTCTTCGTGCGGCACGATGAAGGCGCGGCCGGTGCCGTAGCTGAGATTGAGGAGTGAACCGCCGAGCGCGCCCCACGCGTTCTTCGGCACCCAGAGCAGCTCGGCGGGGCTGCGGTCCTTGGCGTTGGTGATCCAGACCATCGGCTGTTCCATCGCGGAATCGGCGGTGTTGGTCACGCTGGTGTAGCCGAAAATGTTGCCGTAGAAACCGCCCGGCTTCACGCGGTTGATGCGGTTCTTCGGGGTCCAGTGGCCTTCCTGGTCGGTGACAAAAAAGGTGCCGTCGTCGTTCAGGCAGACACCGTTCGCCGCACGGAAGCCGTTGGCGAGAATGTCGGTGCGCTGGCCGTCGGCGCTCACGCGCAGGAGCGTGCCGTGGTGCGGCACGAGCGCGGTCAGCGCGTGCCGGGCGGACTTGGCGTAGTAGAAATTTCCCGCCGCATCGACCTGCAAGCCCATCGCGAATTCGTGGAAATGCTCGGTGACCTGGTGGTCGCTGTTGAAGCTCTCGATGAAATCGAACTCGCCGTCCCCGTTGAGATCGCGCAGTCGCACGAGTTGATCGCGGCAGGTGATGAACAGTTCGTCGCCGCGGAATTTCACGCCGAGCGGTTGAAAGAGTCCGCTCGCGAGGCGTTTCCAGCGCAGCGGGGCGGGCGCGGCGGCCATGAGGCCATCGACGCGCCACACGTCGCCGTTCCACATGGCGACAATGGCGGCCTTGCCGTCGGGCGTGAAATCGACGCCGCCGGGGCGCAGCCAGCTCTGCCACGGGTTTTCAACCGGCAGCGGAAAAGTGTCGGCGATGAACGGCCCGTCGGCGTTGCCGGGCACGGAGGTGGTGGTGACTTCCTGCGGCCAGCGCGCCGGGCCGCCGTGGGTGAGCGGGTCGAGGTCGAGCGACGCGGTGGTGGATTTTGCGAGGGCGGCGAGTTCGGTTGGTTCGGCGCGCGAGACGAAGAGGCGCGTCTTGGCGGCACCGGGAAGCTCGGCGAGCCAGAAGCCGGCGTCCTTCCGCAGCGTGCCGTCGCCGGTGAGCGCGACGTTGATCGTGTCGGGCGCGACGCGGAGCAGCAGCGGTTTTTTCGCGGCGGCCACATTCAGAGTGCGGGTGAAAACGGGCGTCGCGCCGTGGTCGATCCAGCCGGGAGATTCGAGCACGCGGGTGCCGTTGATGCGCGCGGCGATAACGGCTTTGGCCCCGTGCAGATAGAGGCCCTCGTAATGCACCCACTCGCGCGGCAGCGGGCCGAATCGGCGTTGGTCGCGGCCGATGAGGCGCACGTCGTCCCATTTGCCGTCGGGCGTGGCCCAGCCCGGCGCGTCGGGCGTGATGAAGTGCCGGTCGCCGGTCAGGCCGGTGTGCGTGCCGTGGCTGCCGTCGTAGGCGATGCCGCGCCAATCGACGAAATCGCCCGTGGTCGCGGCGGCGACGCGCATGGTGTCGTGATCGTACACCAGCCACGCGCGGCCTTTGCTCACGCCGCCGGGGCCGTCGTCGAGGCGGATGGCGAGGCCTTTCTGGGCAATGTTTCCGGGCGCAACCTGGTAGGTGCAGAACAGCACGGGGCCGAAGTCCATGCGGCGATAAGGGGGCGACGTGGCTGGGGGCGAGGCGGCAAACACGTTGACCGAGAGAATGGCGAGGGCGGTAAGAAGAGTCTTCATACGGGGGGCAGGATTATTTTTGGACGGCACAGTCGCCGAGTGAACAGCAAAGTGGACGATGTGTCACGAATCGGCCGCGCGCCGACCTGCGGTTCAGCGTCCATTCATCAGCAGCCGCGCCTTGGAGGTAATGAGCAGGGCGGCCGGGTGAAGCATCTTCCGCTCCGTGGTGACGGCATGGAAACGCACCTGGCAGTTCGCCGCCCGACCAACCGACCGAAATCCGTACCGTCGCGCGGCTTCTTCCAAGGCCACCGTAGGCACCGCGATGAAGCCGCTGCCCTCGGCGGCCATGACCTTCATCAGCGCGAGGTCCTCGAATTCGGCCCGCACCCGCGGCTGCACGCCTTGATCGCGAAACCAGAGCTCCAAGGCCCGGCGCAGCACGGTGTTCTGCCCCGGCAGGAAAGCCGGCGCGTCGTGCAGCGACTTTGGGAAATTCCGCCGCAACTGCGCGGCCAGCTTCGGCTCGGCGCAGATGGTCGTGTCGCTCTCGCCCAGCAAGTGCGTGAAGGTTTTGCACGAGGCACTGCTCGACGGCGGTTCATCCGACAGGACGATGTCGAGCCGGTGCGCGGCAAGTTGCAGGAGCAAATCGTCCAGCTTGCCTTCGCGGCAGATGACATGCACGGGCTGCGGCAGCAGGAAAACCGGTTTGAGAATCTGGTTCGTCACGAGCTTGGGGAAGGAGTCCGTGACGCCGACATGGAAACGGAGCGCTTTCGCACTCGGGCGCTGCTGGACGGCATTTATCAACTCACGGCCCAGGGCAAAGATGTCGTCCGCGTAGCTGAGCACGATTTGCCCGGTGTCGGTCAGCTTGTTGGCGCGGCCCTCGCGGCGGAACAGCTTCTCGCCCAGTGATGATTCCAGCTCGCGAACCTGCTCGGAGATGGACGGTTGCGAGACGTGCAGCTTCGCCGCGGCGCGGGCGAGGCTGCCTTCCTTGGCGACGGTCCAGAAGTAGCGCAGATGGTGGTAATTCAGCCATTCCATGATGGCCGAGGATGCTTCGGATTAACCTATGAGTCCATTCGGAATCGCGTATTAGTCCGCCGCGTTTCTCCCGGCGATGCTCCACCCGTCAGCGCCGGGCAGTGTGGCGGTTCACAGGGAACCGCCGGCCCGGCGCGCAAGCGAAAGGCAACATTATGATCTGGCTTCTGTTTCTCGGAACGATGGCGCTCTCGCTGTGGGCGATGTGGCGCGTGAAGGCGGTTTACCACCGCTACAACCAGGGCGAAGTCCGCTCCGGCATCAGCGGTGGCGAGGTGGCGGCGGAAATCCTCCGGCGCAACGGCATCCGCGACGTGGAGATCACGCACGCGGAAGGACTGCTCGGCGACCATTACGACCCGCTGCACAAGCGGCTCGTGCTGTCCGAGGCGAACTACTTCGGGCGCACGCCGGCGGCGCTGGGCGTGGCCGCGCACGAGTGCGGTCATGCGATCCAGCATGCGCGCGCCTACCAACCGCTGCACTGGCGCATGGCGGCCGTCGGGATCACGACCTACGCCAACTACGTGGTCATGCTCCTGCCGCTGCTCGGTCTGTTCACCGGCCTGATCACGCCGCTGACTGGCGCGGTCATCATGGCTGGCGCGTGGGGTGTCATCATGTTGTTCAACCTCGTCACGCTGCCGGTCGAGTTCGATGCCTCGCGCCGCGCGAAGACCGTGCTGGCGGACTTTGGTTTCATCTTGCCCGGTGCCGAGGCGACCGCGGTCAGGAAAGTGCTCGATGCCGCGGCGTGGACCTATGTGGCGGCGTTTGTCACGTCGCTGGCGTATTTTCTCTCCCATGTGCTCCCGCTGCTCGCGGGCGGAAGCCGGTCCCGCGATTGAAGTCACCTGGCGAAACTCTCCGACATCCTAACAACGACCATGATACTAACCCTGCGTCACCTCAACGTCCGCTCCTTCGATGCACTGGATTCGTGGGTGGAGCGGCACATCTTTTCCCTCGCCGAGGCGTGTCAGATTGACGAGGCCGACGTTCGGCTCGTACGGCTGGAGGATGCCAGCCCCGCCTATCTGGTGCAGGTCCACTTGGTCAAGCCCGGACCGGATGTCTTCGCCGAGAGCCGCGACCACACGCTGCGCGCGGCCTTTGCCAAGGCGGTGAGGCAACTGCGCAAAACCATCACCGGCCGTGCCACCAAGCGGATGCAGAAGCTCAAGTGCAACGTCAAGGCGCGGCACCGCGCCTTAGCCGGCCTCCGATTAACCCGTCAACCCAATCAAACCATGAAAGCAAAAACCATCCTGCGATCACTGGCGGATTTGTCCGCCGACCTTCTTGCCTCCGGCGCGTCCGCCCCGCGGCAGGCGATGAATGTCTCCCGGCAAATGCTCGGCGCGGGCGTTCAGGCGACCCGCCGGGAAATCCGCGCCGCGCGCCGCCGTTCCGCCGAGTTCGCGCGCGGAATTTATGCCCGGGCACACGCGCCCTTTCGATGCACCCAACCCTGGCTGCGTGGCGGTTTGAACGAGTGACGGCCCGCCGTCGCACTGCAACCTCAACCCACGCATGTCACCATGGCTCGCACTGCTCATCGCGCCGTTGATGCTCTACTGGGGCGCGCACTGGCTGGTGAACGGCTGCGCCGGCCTGGCGCTGCGGCTGGGCGTGCCGATCGTCATCGTCGGCCTGTTCATCGTGGGCTATGGCACCAGCGCCCCGGAGGTGGTGGTCTGCCTGGAAGCCGCCTCCACCAACCGTGGCGCGCTGGCCCTGGGCAATGTCATCGGTTCGAATCTCATCGTCAGCACTTTCATGGTGGGCGTGGCGGCGTTGGTGAAACCGCTGCGGGTTCACTGGCTCGTGCCGAAGTTCGACGCGCCGGTCATTGTCCTCATCGCGGCGGCGCTGCTGCTGATGTTCGCCGACCGTCTGCTCACGCGGGTGGAGGGCGGCTTGCTGCTGTCGGGCTTCGTCACGTTCACCTGGCAGCGCTGGCGGCTGGCCCGACGCTCGCACGCGGCGGAGGTGGATTCGGAGTTTGCCCAGGAAATGCCCCGGAACTCCCCGCGTGCGTGGCCGGATGTGGTGCGCGTGCTCGCCGGGCTGGGGCTGCTGGCGGGCGGCGGCTGGCTGTTTCTCGACGGCGCGGTGGCCGTGGCGAAACACTTTGGCATCAGCCTCGCCGTCATTGGCCTCACGCTGGTGGCGTTGGGAACCTGCCTGCCGGAGATGGCGACCAACCTGGTGGCCGCCGCCCGGGGACACGGCGACATCGTGATAGCGAACGCCGTCGGCTCCTGCGTGTTCAACTCGCTGGCCATCCTGGGCCTCGTGGCGCTGGTGCGGCCGCTGGATGTGGCGGGCTTCAGCCTGCTGCCGCTGGGCTGGTTCCTGGGCGCGGCGCTTCTGCTGCTGCCCGTGCTCTGGACCGACAACTTGGTGCGGCGCTGGGAAGGCGCGGTGCTGGTGGGATTTTTCGGACTGTATCTGGCCTGGCTGCTTAACTCGAACACTGGAATACCATGACTGAACAAACTTGGCTCTGGATCGGCTTCAACGTCTTCATCCTCGCGATGCTCGCGCTGGACCTCGGCGTGTTTCACCGCAAGACGCACACCGTGTCGCTCAAGGAATCGCTGACGTGGACTTTCGTCTGGGTGGGGCTGGCGCTCGCGTTCAACGTGGGCGTGTGGCATTTCGCCGGCTCGCAGAAGGCGCTGGAGTTTTTCACCGGCTACCTCATCGAGAAGTCATTGAGCGTGGACAACGTCTTCGTCTTCGCGTTGCTGTTCTCCTATTTCGCGGTGCCGCCGCTGTACCAGCACAAGGTTCTGTTCTGGGGCATCCTCGGCGCGCTCCTCATGCGCGCGGTGATGATCGTGGCGGGCGCGGCGCTCATCGCGAAATTCGCGTGGATCATTTACGTCTTCGGCGGCTTCCTGATCCTCACCGGCATCAAGATGATCGTGAAGCGCGAGGAGGAAATTCATCCCGAACGCAACCCGGTGGTGAGGTGGTTCAAGCGGCTCATGCCGGTCACGGCGGACTATCGCGGCGACAAGTTCTTCGTCCGCGAGCACGGCCTCCGCATGGCCACGCCGCTGTTCGTGGTGCTGCTGCTCGTCGAGATCACCGACGTGATCTTCGCCGTGGATTCGATCCCTGCGATCTTCGCCGTCACCACTGATCCGTTCATCGTCTATACCTCGAACGTCTTCGCCATCCTCGGCCTGCGCTCGCTTTACTTCGCGCTGGCGGGCGTGATGGACAAGTTTCACTACCTCAAGATCGGCCTCGGCGTGGTGCTCACCTTCGTCGGCGTGAAGATGCTGCTCGCCCACACGGCCTACAAAATTGACACGCTCGTTTCGCTCGGCGTGATCGTGGCCGTCCTGGCGGTCTCGGTGATCCTGTCGCTGCTGCGGCCGAAAAGCGTGGGCGCATCAAAAACGAGTTCTCCGCTCGCTGTGCAGGGAGGTTTGCCGTGAAAAAGCTCTTCATTGCGCTCATCGGCGGCACGGTGCTGCTCATCGGCGCGCTGCTGCTGGTGTTGCCCGGTCCGGGCATCCCGGTCGTCGCGGCGGGGTTGGCGATTCTGGCGACGGAATTTTTCTGGGCGCGCCGTGCGCTGCGGAATGCCAAGGGCGCAGTCGCCAAGGCACGGCGCAAATCCGGACTGAAAGAATGGCTGCGCAGCCGCCGCGCCCAGGTCTCTGCCGCCAGCCAAATTTTGTGATGCACACGACTTGCGACTGCGAATGCCCCGCGCCATCGGGGCGCTTCACCTTCATCGTTTGCGGCATCGTCCTCGCGCCGCAGGCTGCCGCCTCGAAGTAATCCTTTCCGCGACCGCAACAAACTGAACCCCTCAGACAAAATGAAAATGCCCGCACCCCAGAAACTCCTCGCCCTCCTGGCCGCCGTCGGCCTGTTCGCCGGCTGCCAGACTTCCCGTCCGCTCGTCGCTACGGCACAGAACGCCGCCTCACAGGCCGCCACGACACCTGCCGAGGCGCTGGCGCGGCTCAAGGCAGGAAACGAACGCTTTGCCGCCAATCATCTGCTGACCCGCGACCTGGCGGCGCAGCGCGTGGCCACGGCGGGCGGCCAGTATCCGTTCGCGGTGGTGTTGAGCTGCCTCGATTCGCGCACCTCGGCCGAGCTGATTTTCGACCAGGGCATCGGCGACGTCTTCAACGCGCGCGTCGCGGGCAACATTCTCAACGACGACATCCTCGGCAGCATGGAGTTCGCGTGCAAAGCAGCGGGCGCGAAGCTCATCGCCGTCGTTGGACACTCCAAGTGCGGCGCGGTCAAGGGCGCGTGCGGCAGCGTCGAACTTGGCCACCTCACCGGCCTGCTCCAGCGGATTCAACCCGCAGTCGCTGCCGTGCCGCCTGGAGCCGACCCGACTTCGACCACTCGCGTGGATGCCGTCGCGCGGGAGAACGTGAAGCTCGCGATGCGGCAAATTCGCGAGCGCAGCCCGATTCTCGCGGAGCTGATTCGCGGTGGAAAAGTCGGCCTGGTCGGCGGGTTGCATGACCTCGAGTCCGGTCGGGTGGCGTTCTTCGAGTGAGGCCGGTCGTGATTCGATAACATGGAAATCTTCGACGCCATCAGGGCCAACCTGCTGTCGCCCGCCGTGCTGTTCTTCGCGCTCGGCCTCGTCGCCGCGCTGGTGAAGAGCGACTTGAAATTCCCCGAGCCGCTTTATGTCACGCTCACCATCTACCTGCTCGTCGCCATTGGGTTCAAAGGTGGCGTCGCCATCTCCGAGGCGGGCCTCGCGAAGGTCTGGTTGCCCGCGTGCGCCGCGATGCTGCTCGGCGCGCTCATCCCGCTGTGGACGTATCCGGTGCTGCGCTTCGGCGGGAAAATTTCCGCCGTGGACTCGGCGGCCATCGCGGCGCACTACGGCTCGGTCAGCGCGGTGACGTTCATCGCGGCGACGAATTATCTCAAGGCGGTGAACCAGCCGTTCGAGAGCTACGCCACCGCGTTTCTCGCCGTGATGGAATCACCCGCCATCCTCGTGGGCGTGGTGCTGGGCAAGCTCGCCACGAGCCAGAGCGGCAAGCCGGACTTCACCTCGCTCAGGGCCGCGATGCACGAGGCGCTGTTCGGGCGCAGCATTTTCCTGCTCGTCGGCGCGCTCATCGTCGGCGCGTTGTGCGGCAAGGCGGGCATGGAAAAAGTGGAGCCGTTCTTTGTCACGCCGTTCCAGGGCGTGCTCGCGCTGTTTCTGCTCGAAATGGGCACCGTGGCCGGACGGCGCATCGAGGATTTGAGAAAAGTCGGGCCGTTCCTGCTCGGCTTCGGCGTGGTGATGCCGCTGCTGCACGGCTGCCTCGGCGTGTGGCTTGGAAAAATCTCCGGCTTGGAACTCGGCGGCGCGACGCTCATGGGCGTGCTCGCGGCGAGCGCGAGCTACATTGCCGCGCCGGCGGCCATCCGCATGTCGCTGCCCGACGCGAATCCCACGCTCTACCTCACGTCGTCGCTCGCCATCACGTTTCCGTTCAACATCGCGCTCGGCATCCCGATTTACTTCGAGGTCGCGCGCCGGCTCTATTCCTGAAGATTCCGCATGAACACGCACCCGATGAAGCTGGTGACCATCATCTGCGAAGCCCACGCGCGAGAGGCCGTGACGAAGCTGCTCCGCGAAGTCGGCGCGCACGGCTGGACCTTGTTCCACGTCGAAGGCGACGGCGCCCACGGCAAGCGTCCGGCGGACATTCCGGAGTTCGCGAACATCCAGATTGAAGTCATCGTGCAGCCGGAGGTGGCGGGGAAGCTCATGGAGCGGCTCGGCGCGGAATTCTTCCCCCGCTACGGCATGGTGGCCTTCGAGTCCGACGTGCGGGTGCTGCGGAAGGACAAGTTTTAGCGCGGGGGACAGCCTACGCTGGCACGCGCGCCCGGGCACGTCGCGGCGAGCCGCGGGCGCCCAGATTGATTTTGGCTAACTGATTTCCACCACCCGTTTGCCGAGCACGTCGAGTTTCGGGGTGATGCCGAGGCCGGGCTTGGTGCTGGCGGCCATGCGGCCGTTGACGCGTTGCGGCGCGCCGTCGGCGATGCTCACCGGCCCGTAGCTGTTGAAGTCGGTGGTGCTGAAGAGGAACTCCGTCGGCGTGCTCTGCGCGAGATGCGCGATGGCGGCGGTGGCGATGTCGCCGCCCCAGGAATCTTCGACGGTCATGCCGATGCCCATGCTCACGCAGAGGTCGCGAGCTTGTTTGATTTTGGTGAGGCCGCCGAGCTTGCTGATTTTCAGATTCACCACGTCCATCGCGAGGTCGGCCTTGGCGCGGAGGAGAATGCCGAGGTCGTCGATGTTTTCGTCGAGCACGAACGGATGCGGAATCTGGCGGCGGACGGCGAGGCATTCCTCGTAGGTGAGGCAGGGTTGCTCGATGTAAACGTCCACGTCGCGCACGGCTTTGGCGACGCGCACGGCTTCGTGCTGGACCCAGCCGGTGTTGGCGTCGGCGACGAGGCGGTCGCCGGGCTGAAGCTTGGCAGCGACGGCGAAGATGCGCGCGATGTCGGTGTCGGGATCGCCGCCGACCTTGAGCTGGAAACGGCGGTAGCCCTCGGCGCGATAGCCGGCGACTTTCGCGGCCATCTGCTCGGGCGATTCCTGCGAGATGGCGCGATAGAGATGCACGTCCGCGCCGTAACGGCCGCCGAGGAGTTCGCACACGGGCAGTCCGGTCGCCTGGCCGAGGAGGTCCCAGCACGCGATGTCGAGGCCGGTCTTCACGTAGGGATGGCCTTTGAGCGCGGCGTCCATCGTGCGGTTCAGTTTGGTGAGCTGGCGCGGGTCGGCGCCGAGCAGGTGCGGTCCGAGTTCGCGCAGGCCGGCGCGGACGCCGTCGGCGTAGGCGGGGAGATAGAACGGTCCGAGCGGACAGACCTCGCCGTAGCCGATGAGGCCGGTGTCGGTCTCGACGCCGACGACGGTGCTGTCAAAGACGGTGACGGATTTGCCGCCGGACCATTTGTAGGTGGTCTCGTGCAGCGGGAGTTCGACGCGATGGGCGAAGATGCGGCTGATTTTCACGGGCGTGTTCTAGCGCATCGCGGGGCGCGGCGTCTTGGTTTTTTATTTTTTGGGTTGAGGCGTAGCCGCTGACGTGAGGAGAACCCGAGCACCGCAACGGCGCAGCATGGGGCCATCGTACCCGATAAAGGGAGGGGGGGACGTTGGCAGGCGGAGGTCTCGGGCCAGCGGACGATCCGTCTGGCAACGTCCTCGCCGGGCGGCAGCGGATGCCACAGCAGCGGGTGGAGCAGTGCCGATCAAGCAGCGAAACGGGCTGGGGAATTTTGGGCAAAGGAATGGGAAGGGACGAATTCATTGGGCAAAGGAATGGCGGCAAAGGAATGAAGACAAAAAAGTTTCCCCGTCCCCATTCCTTTGCCTCCATTCCTTTGCCCAAAATTCCGCTGCCTCGTTTCCCTGCGTGTATCGGCACCGCGCAGTTCGTTGCTCATGTGTCCGCTGCCGCGCCGTCTCCTACAAGACTACTTCGTGACGACGCGTTCGCGCACGGCGGCGGGGCTGGCGTTGCCGAAGCGGTCGATGGCGGTGACGGCGAGGAAGTCGGGGCCTTTGCCCGTGCCGGTGCCGTGCCGGGTGATGACGCGGGAGGTTTGCGTGCCGGGAAGAATCTCGGTGGCCCAGCGGCCGTCGGCCTTGGCCTGAAGCACCCACCACGCGATGGGTTTGGTGTCGGCGGCCTCCCAGTAAATGTCGAATTGTTTCGGGCCGGCTTCGTGGCCGACATGGAGGCGGGGTTTGGCCGGGGGATTTTTGCCGAGCCACGGCGAGGCGGGGACGAGGGCGGGCTGGGTGTAAACATGTTGCGCGAGGGTGTCGCCGAGCTTGCCGTTGTTTTTGGTGAGGCTGTTGGCGCTCCACAGGACGTTGCCGGTGACGCCGTCGGTGGTGCGCGAGCGGCGAATTTGATTGATGATTTCGTCCGGCGCCCAGGCGGCACCGACGCGGGCGGCGTTGTTCCCGGGCCAGAGGTGGCGACCCTTCAGGTTTTGCTCGGTCCACCATCTCAGGAGCACAGGGTAGCTCTGGGCCTTGGGTTCGATGGCCCAGTAGAGTTGCGGCGAAAAATAATCCACCCAGCCGGAGTTCAACCATTTGCGGGAGTCGGCGTAAAGCTGGTCGTAGGCCTCGAGGCCCTTGATTTGCTCGGGCTGGCCGGACTTCCAAATGCCGAAGGGGCTGAGGCCGAATTTCACCCACGGCTTGACGGACTTGATGGCGTTGTAAAGGCGCTCGATGAAGCCGTTGATGTTGTCGCGCCGCCAGTCGTCGCGGGCGAGCGCACCGCCGCGGTCGAGATAGCGGGACCAGCTCGGGGCGTCGGGGAAATCAATCGTTTTGCCGGCGGCGTCTTTTTCTTTGTAGGGATAAAAATAGTCGTCGAGGTGGACGCCATCGATGTCGTAGCGGCGGAGGACATCGAGGATGACGCGCAGGGAGTGCTCGATGGCGTCGCGTTCGCCGGGGTCGAGCCAGAGCTGCTTGCCGTAGGGGCGGACGAGCCGGGGCTCGGTGCGGCTGAGGTGGTTGGGGGCGACCTCGGATTTTCCCGAGGCGTGCCGCGCGCGAAAGGGGTTGAACCACGCGTGCAGTTCCAGGCCGCGCGCGTGCGCGTGCTGCACGGCGAAGGCCAGCGGGTCGTAAAACGGCTCGGGGGCCTTGCCCATCACGCCGGTGAGATACTCGGACCACGGCTCGTTGGGCGAGGCGTAGAGCGCGTCGCATGCGGGGCGGACTTGGAGGATGACCGCGTTGAGGCGCAGGCCCGCAGCGCGATCCAGCAGGGCGAGCAGCGAGCGTTGTTGTTCCGCGACGGACAGGCCGGCCTTGCCGGGCCAGTCGATGTTCGAGACCGTCGCCACCCAGGTGCCGCGGAACTCTCGGGGCAGCGTGGGCGCGGGCGTGGTCGAGGTGATGTAATGCTCCGCGGCGCGCAGGGCCGGCGCTGCGAGCAGCAGCAGTGGCAGCAGCAGTGGCAGGACGTGTTGGGCGAATGAAAGGCGACCGGTCATCACAATGCGAACGAGGTGCCGAAGCTAATCGTGGACGGATGTGAAACCAAGAGTCATTCGGAAGCGGCGGGGAAAGCTCCAAGCCTAAAGCTCAAAGCTCAAGGGAATGACCAAGCTCCAAGTACCAAGTCGTTCACTGCGATCATCTGACCGTATGGCTCGTGGGTGGTGGAGCTTGGTCCTTGTATGCTTCCCTTGAGCTTTAAGCTTTAGGCTTGGAGCTTTTCCCCGAAATCAGCGCCGCAGAATGAACTCTTTCGCGTTCATCAGGCCCCACAGCAGGTCTTCGAGTGCGGCGCGGCGGTCTTTGGTTTTTTCGAGATGCCGGGCGGCGGCAGTCTGCTCCGCGGCGGAGGGGGCGCGGGTGAGGGCGAACCAATATAATTCCCCGACGATCTGCGGCACCGGCCGATCCCCGGCGAGCAGCGTGTTGAGGCGGTTGTCGGAGCGGGAGATGAGCTCGTTGATTGCGGGACCGGAAATCATCTGGAACGCCTGGCCCATCGAGGTCTCCGCCGAGCGTTCGCATTCGCAGACGAGCTGCCGCTGAGGCTTGCCGAACAGGCTGAGGAACTGGTCCGGGGTGGTCTCGACTTTGCGTTTGCGGCGGCTTTCGCTGCGTTCGCCGGGCAGTTCGGCGGCGCGCAGGCCGGCGGGATGATTTTTGAACTCCCCCGTCACGCCCGCGACCTGGTGCAGACAATCGAACATTTGTTCGGCGGACAGGCGGCGCACAATGGCGCGCGAATAATTAAGCTCGTCATCGCCGTTGGTGTCGTTGGGTTCGCTGGAAACCTGGTAGGCGTGCGCGGCGGTGATGGTGCGGATGAGGTGTCGGAGATCGTAGCCGTGCTGGACGAAATCCGCCGCCAGCGCCTCGACCAGCGCGGGATGCGAGGGCGGATTCGTGGGGCGGAAATCATCAATGGGATCCACAAGGCCGCGGCCCAGGAGGTGGTGCCAAACGCGGTTCACGAGCGCGCGGGCGAAGAAGGGGTTGTCCGGCCGCGTGATCCAGTCGGCGAGCGATTCGAGTTCGGTGCCGGCGTCCGCGGTCGGGGTGGGGACGCCCAAAAGGCGGGCCGCGGCCGATTTTTCGGTGCGCGGGTTGGTGACCTTTTGGTCGCGGTTGAGGAAGACGATTTGCTCGCCGCGGAACTCGTTTTTGTCGAGCCGGTCGAGCGGTTTGTTCTCGAGCACCTTGTAATCGAGCTTCGCGAACACGGCGGCCCAGTCGTAGTAGTCGTCCTGCGTCCAGCGGTCGAACGGGTGGTTATGGCACTGGGCGCAT
>BJHT01000092.1 GCA_014193395.1 Verrucomicrobiota bacterium | reverse complement strand
CAGGATCGTGAGCGGGTGCCGCACGAAGAGGTAGCCGAAGCGCGTGGCTTTCGAGGAGCGCAGAAACTGCGCCTTGGTCATGATCGGGAACGAACCGATGTGCGAGCCGCGCAGCTTGGAGTTGTGGTGGTGATGATAATTGTGCGAGCTGCGCCAGACGCTGCTGGCGCTGAGGGCGAACATGCCGAAGAGGCGCATCAACCATTCGGCGGCATGCGATTTCGGGAGGATCGCGTGGTGCTGCTGGTCGTGGTAAATGACAAACGCGCGCAGCAGCAGCAGGCCCGCGAGGACGCTGGCGGCGGTTTTGGCGAGCAAGGGAATGGGGAGCAGTGTCGCCGCGAGCGCCGCCCCGAGGAGGGCGCCGGTGGAAAGGATGCACCACCAGCTCTGGCCAGTGGAATCGTGGGCGTACGGCTTGGTGGCCGTGATCAGTTCAGGTCCGGTTCTCATGCGCCAGCGGAACGGTGCGATGATTAACCCCGCGGGAATCCAATGTCCACGAAGCATTCGGCAAAACGGTGAATTAAGGGAATTTACGCAGTCCTGTCCTGCGTGGCGTTCACGTCGCCGCCCCCGGTTTCGCTGCTCCTCCGGCGATTCCGTTGACGGGTCGCGGAGCGTGGGCTACTACCGGCGAAACCTCAACCCACCCCGCCATGAATTCTTCCCCGCCGCCGCCTCCGCAATCACAACCCGTCCCCGGCCCGCAGGGGCTAGCCATCGCCAGTTTGGTGCTCGGGATTCTCGCGGTGATTCTCAGCCTGGTCGTGGTCGGCGGCGTTCTGGGGTTGGTCGGCATCGCCTTGGGCGTTGCGCAGCTCCGGCAACCACACGCGCCGCGCGGCCTGGCCCGGTGGGGCACCGGCCTCTCGGTGTTGGGTGTCGTCGCGAGCCTGGTCCTGGGCTTCGGCTATTATCAACTCGGCCAACAGCTGCGGAAGAACATGCAGTCCGGCGGTGGCGGCGCGGCGTTGAGCAGTTGGGAAGGCGTGGCGGCGCCGGAACTCACGGTGACGACGCTCGAGGGGCGGAAGCTTTCGCTCGCCGAGCTCCGGGGCAAACGCGTGGTGCTCGATTTCTGGGCGACGTGGTGTCCGCCGTGCGTGAAGGAGATTCCGCATTTCATCGATTTGTACAAGGAAACCTCGCGCGCCGAGCTGGAAATCGTCGGCATCAGTTCGGAGGCGGGTACGGTGCTCAAGCCGTTCGTCGAGCGGAAGGGAATCAATTATCCCATCGCTTCGGCGGAAAAACTCGCCGCGCCCTTCAGCGATGTGCGGTCCATTCCCACGACGTTTTTCATTGATCGGAAGGGTATCATCCAGTCGGTCGCGATCGGCTATCACGATCTGGTCGCACTCCGCGCGAAGGCGCTGGGGAAGGATTTTGAAGGCGCGCCGAAGCCCGCGCCCGCGCCACCGGGAAGTCAGCCGGCACCGCCCACCAATGCCGTGCAGGCGCGTTAAATCTTCAACCGGACGTTGCCGGACCACGAAGGCTTGGAAACCGCTAACCGGCACTAACTAAAACCACGCTGGACCACGCCACCGGCGCCGCGCGTTTCGGTTTCAGCGTGCCCGCTTTCGCGCGAGCTTCCGCCGCAGTTCCTCGAGCGGCAGAGTGTTGAGCACGTCGGCCTTGGTGAGCCAGCCCTTGCGCGCGATGCCCGCGCCGAGCCGCAGGAAGCCCGTGTGTTCGAGCCGGTGCGCATCGCAGTTGATCACACACTTCACGCCTTTGGCTTTCGCGTACTGCCACAGCCGCCAGTCGAGATCGAACCGCCAGGGATTCGCGTTGAGTTCGATCCACGTGCCCGTCGCCGCGCACGCGTCGATCACGGCCTGCTGGTTGACCTTGTATGGCTCGCGTTCGAGCAACAGCCGGCCGGTGAGATGCCCGAGCATGTGGACGTAACGGTTCTCCGCCGCGGCAATCAGCCGCCGGGTGTTCTCCGCCTCGTCGCTGGCGGGCACATGCAAGCTGGCCACCACGACCTCCAGTTCCGCCAGCAAATCGTCGGGAAAATCCAGGCCGTCGCGCAGGATGTCCACCTCCGAGCCGCTCAACAGCCGGAAATCCACGCCCTCCGCAGCCAGGCGGGCATTGACTTTTTTCACTTCCACCAGTTGCTGTCGCAGCCGCGTCGCGTCGAGGCCGTTCGCTTGAAACGATGATTCGGAGTGATCGGTGATCGCCCAATACGCACAGCCGTGCGCGTCTGCGTGCGCGGCGATTTCGTCCAGCGAACTGCGCCCGTCGCTCCACGTCGAGTGG
Source organism: Verrucomicrobiota bacterium (assembly GCA_014193395.1). Classification (GTDB taxonomy): domain Bacteria; phylum Verrucomicrobiota; class Verrucomicrobiia; order Limisphaerales; family BJHT01; genus BJHT01. The sequence goes on along the minus strand of BJHT01000092.1, from coordinate 17,909 downwards.
TTGTGCAGCGAGCCGCGCAGGTCCGTCCATTCGAGCAGTCGCGGGATTTCCCCGCGTTCGGCGGCAGCGAACTCGCCGTGATCCTCGCGTAATTCGGGTGGCACGTAGGCCAGGTCGAGCGCCTGAAAAATCTCCTCCTCGGTGCGGCACGGCAACCGCAGCGCCGGATCGCGGGTTTCCTCCGTCGCGCGAAACAGCCCGTATTCATTGAGCCGCAGGCCGCGGGCGATCGCGCGCTGGCGCATCACGATGTTGTGCTCCTTGCTCCCGGTGAAATAGGCCAGCGCGAACGGATACTCCTCGCTCGTCACGACCCGCAGATCGGCCTGGATGCCGCCCGGCAGGACGACGCTTGCCTTCGTGTCGCCCTTGGCCGACACCGAGACGATGCCCGGCTGGCTGGTGAAATGATGGATCACCGTTGCGGGGGATTTCGAGGCAACGAGAAAGTCGATGTCGCCCACGACCTCCTTGAACCGGCGCAAGCTGCCCGCCGTGCTGCACCGGATGACGTCGGGATGACTCTTCAACGCCCAGAGAATCGGCTCGGCCACTTCGAGCGCCGCACTGAGGTGATGCTTGCTCGCATAGGTCCGGCGATGCGCGATGCCCTCGAGAATCTTCTGCTGCGTCTTGTCGCCGAAGCCGTCGAGCGTTGCGACCCGCCCCGCCTGACACGCCGCCTCGAGTTGCTCGATGGTGGTGACGCCGAGTTTGTCGTTCAGGGCTTTGACCTTCTTCGGACCGAGGCCGGGAATGCCCAACATCGCCACCAGGCCCGCCGGGACGGACGCCTTCAGCTCGTCGAAGTAGCGGAGTTTCCCGGTGGTGACGAGTTCCGTGATCTTCTGCTGCAACGCCTCACCGATGCCCTTGAGGTCCGCCAGGCGCTGCTCGGCGACGAGTTTTTCCAGCGGCTCCGACAGGCCCTCGATGGTCCGCGCGCCGTTCTGGTAGGCGCGGGTTTTGAAAGGATTCTCGCCCTTCAACTCGAGCAGCGTGCCGATCTCGAGCAAAACTTCGGCGACTTCGTTGTTGGTCATGGCCGGAGTGTAATCGCCGGGGAGGAAGCTCAAAGCTCAAAGCTTAAAGCTCAAAGAAAGTTTCAATCGCCAAGCTTCAATCGCCGAGCGCCAATCGCCATCGGTGCCGAGACGTGTCGCCAATCCGGGCGGCAGCAGACGTGCGAATCAGGACTGGAGCTTGCGATTTGGATCTTCCCTTGAGCTTTGTACTTTGAGCTTTGAGCTTTCTTCCCCCTCCGCCATTTCCCCACACTCGCGCCGCATGAAATCGCGTCCGCGTCTGCCCATCGCCCTGACCATCGCCGGTTCGGACAGCGGCGGCGGCGCGGGCATCCAGGCCGACCTCCACACGTTCGCGGCGCTGGCTGTCCACGGCACCACGGTGATCACCTGTCTCACGGCGCAAAATCCACGCGGCGTGCGCGCCATTCAGCCTGCCACGCCCGCGCTCGTGCGACAGCAGCTCGAAGCCGTGTTTGCCGAACTCCGCCCGGACGCGGTCAAGACCGGCATGTTGTTTTCCGCCGCGATCATTCGCGCCGTCGCTGAATTCCTGCGCGCGCATCCCGCCGTGCCCCTCGTCGTTGATCCCGTGATGCTCGCCACCAGCGGCGCGCGTCTGCTTCAGCCCGCGGCGGAAGCCGCGCTGCGGCAGCGCCTCCTCCCCCGCGCCACGCTCGTCACGCCGAATCTCGACGAAGCCGCGATCCTCACCGGCACGACGCTGCGCGAGCCAGAGGATCTGCGCCGCGCCGCGCGCGCGATTCACCAGCGCTTCGGTTGCGCCGTGCTGGTCAAGGGCGGTCATCTCAAAACCGCGGGTCGCGACGCGATGGACATTTTCTTCGATGGCACGACCGAGTTGCTCCTCCGCGCGCCCTTTGTGCCCGGCGTCTCCACGCATGGCACCGGCTGCACTTATTCCGCCGTGATCACGGCGCTGCTCGCCCGCGGGTGCGCGCTGCCCGACGCCGTCACGCGCGCCAAACGCCACATCACCGGCGCGATCACCTTCAGCCAGCAGGCCGGAAAACATTTCGTCCTGAATCACGATTGGGACCGGCGTCGCCAAGCCCGATGACGTCGGCTCGCAGCCGCATCCCGGGAGTGCGCCCGTCCTCGGGAGCGGCAAGCTGGAACGCACGGTGCCGCGGACCGATCCCGCCGCACGCGTGCGCTCGAACGTTGCTGCGGCCGGGGACGGCCGCACTCCGCAGCCACGCAGCCGCTCCCGGAGTGCGCCCGTCCTCGGGAGCGGCAAGCTGGAACGCACGGTGCCGCGGACCGATCCCGCCGCCCCCGTGCGCTCGAACGTTGCTGCGGCCGGGGACGGCCGCACTCCGCAGCCGCGCAGCCGCTCCCGGAGTGCGCCCGTCCCGGGCGCAGCAAGCTGGAACGCATGGTGCCGCGGACCGATCCCGCCGCACTCGTGCGCACGAACGTTGCTGCGGCCCGGGTCGGCCGCATTCCGCAGCCGCGCAGCCGCTCCCGGAGTGCGCCCGTCCCGGGCGCAGCAAGCTGGAACGCATGGTGCCGCGGACCGATCCCGCCGCACGCGTGCGCACGAACGTTGCTGCGGCCGGGGACGGCCGCATTCCGCAGCGGCTTTGCTTCTCAGCACAAAAGCGTATTCGCAAATCCACTATCGTCGCTTAGCGTCCCCGCCCATGCGTTTGAAACATTCCGCGCCAAACACCCGCCTCGTGCGGCTGGCGTGCTGCTGGGGTTTTCTCGCGCTGCTCGTCGCCACGCCCGCGCGCGGCGAGCGCCCGTCCGTGCGCTTTGTCTTCCGCGAACCTGCTCCCACCGCCTACTGGATCGAGCTTCCTCCCGTCCCGTCCGCTCTGGCCGCGCAGCCCGCACCGGTCGTGCGCACGCTCGCCGCCGCGCGCGAGAATGCGCCCGAAAACACCGTGCAGTTCTCCACGCAGATAGTCCTGCAGCTCCCCGCCCACACGCCGCCCGCCAACTTCATCGCCAGTCGCCCGCTGACCGTCCTGCGCGAGGCCGCGCCCGGTCTGTTTCTCCTCGAGGCTCCCGACGCCTGGACCGCCCTGCGCGAAGCCCAGCGCCTCGCGCAGCTCGCGGACGTCCGCGCCTGTCATCCGGTCGCCACGCGTCCGCGCCGCGCCACCAGCGCCTACTTTCGCAAACCGAGCGACCCCTATTTTCAAAACCAGTGGCATCTGGAAAATCGCGGCATCGACGGCGCCAGCCTCGGGGCCGATCTGAATGTCCGTGCCGCCTGGCCGTTCGCACGCGGGCGCGGCGTCACCATCGCCATCGCGGATGACGGCATCGAGTTCACGCATCCCGACCTCGCCGACAACCTCGCCAATGAGCATCATTTCAACTTCTCCGCCAACCAACCCGGTGGCGCCCACACCGCGCCCGGCCAAGGTCACGGCACCTGCGTGGCGGGCCTCGCCGCCGCCGTCGGCGAAAACGGCCGCGGCGTCTCCGGCGTCGCGCCCGAATCCCAGCTCACCAGTTGGCTCGTGCTCGATCCCCCGGCCGACGACGCACAGTTTGCCGCGATGTTCCAATACCGTTCCAATCTCGTGAGCGTACAAAATCACAGCTGGGGCTTCTCCACCGACGGACTGTCCGGTCCGTCGCTGCTCGAGCAGGTCGCCATCTCCAACGCCGTTCAGTTTGGCCGCGGCGGCCTGGGCGTCGTGTCCGTTCACGCCGCCGGCAACGCCCGCGACGCCACGCGCGATGGCAACTTTCCCGGTGTCACTGATGCGAATGACGACGGCTACGTCTCCAACCCCGACGTCATCACCGTCGCCGCCGTCCGCACCACCGGCCGCGTCGCCAGCTACAGCAATCCCGGCGCGTGCGTGCTCGTGGCGGCTCCGAGCGGCGACAGCGGCTATCAGCCTCTTTTCACGACGGATCGTCCGGGGCTGCTCGGCTTCAATCGGATTGAAACCACCAACGACCTCTCCAGCTACACCGCGGGCGCGGGCGGCTTCAGCGGCACCTCCGGCGTGACCCCGCTCGTCGCCGGCGTCGCCGCGCTGATTCTCTCGGCCAACCCCGGCCTCGCCCTGCGCGACGTGCAGCAAATCCTCGTCCTCTCCGCGCGGCAGGTGGATCTCGCGGACCCCGGTCTCGCGACGAATGCCGCGGGCTTCGTGGTGAGCCACAACACCGGCTTCGGCGTGCCCGACGCTGGCGTGGCCGTGCGTCTCGCCCGCCGGTGGAGCAATCGCCCGCCCGTCTCCCTCGTCACCGTCACCGTGACCGACCGCGTTGCGATTCCGGAGCCGGCGTTCCTGGTCGTGGCCACCGGCATCGGCGTGCCGACGAACCTCGCGACCATCGGCGCCTCGATTCCCAGCGAATCATTTCATCCCGATGACGCACCCGGAGAAAATCTCCACCCTGTTCCCGCCACGCCCGATCTGCCCGCTGTTTTCGTCGGGCAGGCGACCAATACGCTCACGACCAATCTCACCACCATGGCCGCTTTGATTCAGCGCGGCGGCGCATTTTTCGCAGACAAGATTCAGCGCGCCGAGGCCGCCGGCGCGGCGCTGACGGTGATTTACAACCACACCAACGACAACCTGATCAACATGGCGATCGACGGCTACTTCCCGCGGCGCCCGGCCGCGTTCATCGGGCGCGCGGACGGCGAGGCGCTCGTGGCCCAGGCGCAAACCAACGCCACGCTGCGGCTCCGGTTGCAGGAAAACCCGGCGACGTTCAGTTTCATCGTCACCAACCGGCTCCTCTGCGAACACGTCGGCGTGCGCGTCCAGACCGATCATCCCCGCCGGGGCGACCTGCGCCTCGTGTTGCTCTCGCCGCATGGCACCCGCTCGATTCTGCAACGGGCCAACCCCTTCGCCTCCGCCACCGAGGCCGGCCCCGCTGACTGGACCTACTACTCCACGCACCATTTTTACGAAGCCTCCGCGGGCACCTGGCAGCTCTTGGTCACCGACGAGATTACGGGCAACACGGGCAGCGTGCTCTCCGCCAGCCTCAGCCTTCGCGGCGTGGAAATTGTGGACACCGATGGCGACGGCCTTGATGACACTTGGGAAATGACGCGCCTCGGCTCCCTCTCCCAAGGCCCGCGCGACGACCCTGATGGCGACGGCTACTCGAACCTGCGCGAGCAAATCCTCGGCACCGATCCAAACTCGGCCGACTCGCCCGACCCCTTCCGTCTCGATGTTTCGATCTGGAATGAAAATCTCCTCCGCCTGAGCTGGCCGAGCGCCCCCGGCCAGACCAACTCGCTGCAGCTCGGCGAACTCATCTCCGGCCAGCTCGCCCCCGCCACCAACGTCGTCACGCGCTTCCCCGAGACCGAAGTTTTCCTGAGCTACACGAATCTGCTCCAGCGCTTCTTCCGGCTCCGCCGCCCCGCCGCCCCGTGACGCGCTCGCGGGCGGCGCCGCCCGAGGATTGCGCCGCAAGTCAGGCACCGACACCCGTCGTCGGCGAGCCCGGTGTTAGGCCATGGGTATTGCCGCCCCAAACCAGCCTGTTCACCAACGTCGGCTCCATCGTGGCAGGTGCTCCGTGGCACGCGCCGTGGAACCTCCGTCGCGGCCGTTTTTTTCGCGGCAAATTAAAAGTTTATTGTTTTCGCATCGCGGAACGACTAGAAGCCCGCGCTCAATACGTCCAACCCCTCAAGATGAAAACCAGTTCGGTGTTCCAGTTGGTGTTTTTCGCAGCCGCTGCGCTGCTGGTGCCCGAGTTGGCCGCGCTGGCGGCGGAGGTCGTCCGGGGAGCCGCCCCGCCCGACGCGCCGTTTCAGTTGGGCAAGTTCCTCGCGCCGTTCCACTCGGTCGTGCTGCATTATCCCATCGGCTTTGTTACGCTGGCGGTGATCTTGGAGGTTTATTCCCGCTACCGGCCCAGCCCCGAATTGCGCCGGGTCATCGCCTTGGTCATGGGCCTGGCTGCGGTCAGTTGCGTGGTCGCCGCGGCGTTTGGCATCCTGCGCGCGCGGGGTGGGGGCTACGACGACAAGACCGTGGAAGTCCACCGCTGGACGGGCATTGCCGTCACGGCGCTCACCATCATCGGCTGGTTCGTCCATCAACGCGTCCTCCGCGATCTGACCCGCGTCGGCATTCTGAAACTCTACCGCGTTCTCATTGCCGCCGACCTCGTCATCCTCGTCATCGCCGGACATGAGGGCGGCAACCTTACCCACGGCTCCAACTACCTCTTCGAGGGCGCACCGGGCATGGTCAAGTTTGCGAAGGACATCATGGAAGACACCATAGATTCCCCCCCGGTCGAAGTCCCCGTCGAGGAATCCAAACGCGTTTTCGTTGAGAAAATCCGCCCCATCCTCGAGGCCAAGTGCATCAAGTGCCATGGCCCCGACAAGATGAAAGGCAACTACCGGCTGGATGTCGGCGAGATCGCCCTGCGCGGCGGCGAGAGCGGCAAGACGGCCATCAAGCCCGGCGACGCCTTCCAGAGCCACCTCGCCCGCGTGATCCTCCTCCCCAAGGATCACGACGACGTGATGCCGCCCAGTGGCAAGGGTCTGCTCACCACCGAAGAGATCGTCACCATCATCAACTGGATTCAGGAAGGCGCGCCCTTCGCCGACTTCGGGGTTCTGGCCAAGACCGACAAACCCGTCCCGGCTCCCGAACCCAAGCCCGACACCGAGTCGGTGAAACCCGCCGCGCCCGCGACTCCGGCGGACGTCGTGCCTGCCCGGCCGCCCACGCCCGAACCCGCGCCAGCACCCGCGCCGGTGCCGCCGACTCCGAAGTGAAGCGCGCCTCACCAGCCAGATCTCGCGCTCTACTCAAAACCAGCCGCCGACCGTCCCGGCGGCTTTTTCTTTTCGCCGCACTCCCGTCGCACTCCTGCCGCCCGGCACCGAATGACGGCACCGAATGGCAGCACCCCGGCGCGCGTTCATCAACGCGCTCCGCTCGCGTTGTTCCTCCGCATTTGCCGCTGAATGCGCCAAGGCAGTACCAGTCCATAGCCCGATGCCACCAGAACCACCCCCGGGCGGGGACCGTCGTGACTTCGTAAAAAAATCCTGCGCCGTCTGTATCGGCGGCGCGCTCGGGGCGGTTCCGGCGCTCGCCGGCGTCGTCGTGTTTCTCGACCCGCTCCGCCGCAATGCGGACGCCGGACTTCTCGCGCAGATCACCACCTTGGATTCGCTCCCCGACGACGGCACGCCGGTGCTCTTCCCCGTCATCGCCACGCGCACCGACGCGTGGAACAAGGCCGTCGCACCGATTGGCGCGGTGTATGTGCGGCGCGTGCGGCCCGACCAGGTGCAGGCCTTCAACATCACCTGCCCCCATGCCGGGTGCGCGGTCGAGTTCCAGGCGGAAAAGGAAGGCTTCATCTGCCCGTGTCACAACAGCCTTTTCTCCGTCTCGGGCAAACGTTCCGGCGACAGTCCCGCGGCCCGCGACCTGGATGAGCTTCCCGCCGAAATCCGCAACCACGGGGAAGTCTGGGTCCGCTTTCAAAATTTCAAAACCGGCAAGGCCGAGAAAATCGCCCAGTCCTGAGCCGCCTCTTCTCCGTTCCCGAATTTCGCCGCTGTAATGAAATCCTTCCTCGACTGGCTCGACGCCCGCACCGGCTACCGCAAACTCTCCCACGAAGCCCTCTCCGAAAACATCCCCGGCGGCGCGCGCTGGCGTTACGTCTGGGGCAGCACGCTCACCTTTGCCCTCACCATCCAGGTCATCACCGGCGTCTTCCTGTGGATGGCCTACAGCCCCGGCTCGCAGACCGCGTGGGAGAGCGTGTTCTACATCCAGTTCGAGATGACCGGCGGCTGGTTCCTGCGCGGGCTGCATCATTACACCGCGCAGTTGATGACCATCCTGCTCGTGCTGCATCTGCTCCAGGTCCTCATCGACGGTGCGTACAAAGCCCCGCGCGAATTCAACTTCTGGACCGGCCTCATTCTCCTGCAACTCACGCTCGGCCTTTCGCTCACCGGCTACCTGCTGCCGTGGGATCAAAAAGGCTATTGGGCCACCAAGGTCGCCACCAACATCGCCGGCATCGTCCCCTTCATCGGAACCGGCATTCAGAAACTCATCGTCGGCGGGCCGGATTACGGCCATCACACGCTCACGCGCTTCTTCGCGCTGCACGCCGGCGTGTTGCCCGGCCTCATCATCGCGCTCATCGTCGGGCACATTTATTTCTTCCGCCGCCACGGCATCAAAGCCAAACAGCCGCTCAAAAAACCCGACGCCGCCTTCTGGCCCGACCAGGTCCTCGCCGACGCCGTCGCCTGCCTCGGTGTCCTTTTCACCGTCGTCGTCCTGACCCTGCTCACGCACGGGGCCGAACTCAGCGCCCCCGCCGACGCCGGTTCGCAATTTTCCGCCGCGCGCCCCGAGTGGTACTTCCTCTTCCTCTTTCAACTCCTGAAATATTTCCCCGGCGAATCTGAAATCTTCGGCGCCATCATCCTTCCCGGACTCGCCGTCGCCTTCATGTTCGTCATGCCCTACGTCGGCCAATGGAAACTCGGCCACCGCTTCAACCTCGCCTTTGTTTTCGGCGGCCTGATTGGCGCGGGCCTGCTCACCGCGCTGGCCATGAAACAGGATCGCCACGACCCCAACTTCCAACACGCCCTCCGCGACGCCCAGCAACAGGCCACCCGCGCCATCGAACTCGCCCGCGCGCCCGCGGGCATTCCGCCCACCGGCGCGACCACGCTGCTCCACGACGATCCCTACACCCAGGGACCGCGCCTCTTCGCCCTGCACTGCGCCAGTTGCCACCGCTTCGAAAACCACGACGGCCTCGGAAAAACGCTGAAAGACCCGCAGAGCGCGCCCGATAAAAACGGCTTTGGCAGCCGCGCCTGGCTCACCGGTTTTCTCGACCCGGCCAAAATCGACACCACGCACTACTTCGGCGGCACCAAGTTCCGGGACGGAAAAATGTCCAAGTGGGTGAAGAAAAACGTCACCCCCGACAAGGTCGCCGACATCCAGAAAGTGATCGCCGCCCTCTCCGCCGAAGCGCAGCTCAAGGCCCAGGCCGGCCAGGACCAGGCCGATGCGGAAATCATCGCCCAAGGACGTGCGCTCATCACCGGCGCCCTCGCCTGCACCGAATGCCACAGCTTCGGCAAGCCCGACCCCGACGCCACCGCCCCCGACCTCACCGGCTACGGCTCGCGCGCGTGGCTCATCCGTTTCATCAGCAACCCCGGCCACGCCGACTTTTACGGCAAACGCAACGACCGCATGCCTGCCTTCGCCGACAAACAAATCCTCGACGCCAAACAAATCGCCCTCCTCGCCGACTGGCTCCGCGGCGAGTGGTATGTCGCTCCCAAAAGTCAGTCCGCGCACTGAAGCCACCGCTCCGCGTGGGGCGCGACGAGCGCGGCGTTCACGCCGCAGCAGCGTGCGATGGCGGCGGAGCGCCGAACTTCCAGAAATGCACTTGGCGGGAAGGATGCTTCTGCGGCCTGAAGGCCGCGCTCCGTGGGCGGACTCTCACGGCGTCGGGAGAATCCAGCCGCCGGGCGGCACGGGCGTGGCGCAGTGAACGTCGAACGCCGGCAGCCAGCCGAACCTATCGACACTCGGATAGTCCGCCTCCCTCTCCGGCACCACCAACTGCGCGAGCTCGCTCACGCCCATCGGTTAATAGCGCTGGATGTCGCCGTGCCGGACGCTGCCGATATTGCGGAGCACGATGTTGGAAACGCTCATCGACGGCAGGCCGTGAATCTGGATGCCGAAGTCAAAAGGGCGAGTTTCCAGCGCGGGAGTATTCGCCCCAAAGAATTAAGGCGGCCGGCACAGTCCGGCCAGAAAGATGTCCCTGTGTTCTCCGAGGAAACGATTCGAGGCTTTGCACGCCCCTTCATTCCGCTAAACTCGCGCCAATGGTGATGCTCAACTCCTCCACCCCAAGCAGCGACAGAGCGCGAGAAAATCGTGCGACCGTCCCATGCCTGAACTGACTCCCGAACAACTCGCCCGCCAGCAGATCGACGCGCAACTCACTGCGGGCGGCTGGGTCGTGCAGGATTACAAAGCCGTGGAGTTCTCCGCTGGCCGTGGCATCGCGCTCCGCGAAGTCCCGCTCACCACCGGCCCTTGCGATTACCTGCTGCTGGTGGATCGCAAAGCCGTCGGCGTCACCGAGGCCAAGAAGCACGGCACGCTGTTGTCGGGCGTTGCCGAACAGTCCGGCCACTACGCCGAAAATCTACCCGCCTTCATCCAATCCATCGCGCCCGGCTCGCTGCCGTTCCTGTACGAATCCACCGGCGTCGAAACATTTTTCCGCAACGAACGCGATCCCGAACCCCGCTCCCGCCGCGTCTTCACCTTCCATCGCCCGGAGACGCTTGCCGTCTGGGCCGCCGAACCCGCCACCCTGCGTCGTCGCCTGGCACAGTTGCCCTTCGCCCATCCGCTCGCGAAGACGGGCATGAGAGATTGCCAGTTCGAGGCCAACACCGCCTTGGAACTCTCCTTCCTCCGCGATGCTCTGCGCGCACTGATCCAAATGGCCACCGGCTCCGGCAAGACCTACCTTGCCTGTTGCTTCAGCTATCGCCTCGTCAAGTTCGCCAACGCCTTCCGCATTCTCTTCCTCGTGGACCGCGCCAATCTCGGCCGTCAGGCCAAGGGCGAGTTCGACCAGTTCGTCACGCCCGACACCGACCGCAAATTCACCGAAATCTACAACGTCCAGCATCTCACTTCCAACCACCTCGACCCCGTCTGTCGCATCACCATCTGCACAATCCAGCGCCTCTACTCGATGCTGCGCGGAGAGGAATTGCCCGAGGATGCGGATGAAATGTCCACCTACGAAATCAGCGCCGCCGATGGCCGGCCGAAGGAAGTCGCCTACAACCCCGCCATCCCCATCGAAGCCTTCGATTTCATCGTCACCGACGAATGCCACCGCTCCATCTACGGCCTCTGGCGGCAGGTGCTCGAATACTTCGACGCCTTCATCATCGGCCTCACTGCCACGCCCTCGAAACAGACCATCGGGTTCTTCAATCAAAACCTGGTGATGGAATACAACCACGAGCGCGCCGTCGCCGATGGCGTCAACGTCGGCTACGAAGTTTATCGCATCAAAACCCAGGTCACCGAGCAGGGCGGCAAGGTGGAGAAAGGGTTCTACGTGGACAAGCGGAGCAAGGAGACCCGCGCCATCCGCTGGGAACGCCTCGACGAAGACCTGACCTACGCTGCGAAAGACCTCGACCGCTCCGTCGTGGTGAAGTCCCAAATCCGCACGGTGCTCCAAGCGTTCAAGGACGCCCTGTTCACCGAGCTTTTCCCCGGCCGCACCCTCGTCCCCAAGACGCTCATCTTCTGCAAGGACGACTCGCACGCCGAGGACACCGTGCATCTCGTCCGCGAAGTCTTCGGCAAGGGCAACGACTTCGCCAAGAAGATCACCTACAAGACCTACAACCCTGAAACCAAGCGCTACGAAAAGTCCGAGACGCTCATCCAGGAATTCCGCACCTCGCCCCAACTCCGCATTGCCGTCACCGTGGACATGATCGCCACCGGCACAGACATCAAGCCGCTCGAATGTCTCCTCTTCCTGCGCGACACCCGCAGCCGCACCTACTTCGAGCAGATGAAAGGCCGCGGCACGCGCGTGCTCACCCCCACCGATTTGCAGGCCGTGAGCGGCGCGGACGCCCGCGCCAAGACTCACTTCGTCATCGTGGATGCCGTCGGCGTGTGCGAGAGCGACAAGACCGACTCCCGTCCGCTGGAGCGCCAGCGCACCGTCGCCTTCGACAAACTCCTCCTCGGCGTCGCCCGCGGCAAACGCGACGAAGACACCCTCACCACGCTCGCCGGCCGCCTCGCCCGGCTCGACCGGGAAATCGGGCGCGACGAAGCGCAGAAGCTCGCCGCCCTCGCCGGCGGCAAAACCTTGTCCGAACTATCCGGCACTCTCCTTCGTGCCATTGACCCGGACGCGATCGCGGAAAAGGCCACCGGGAAGCCCGGCGCCTCACCCGCCGAAGTCGCGCCCGCTAAATTTGAAGTCGCCAAGAAGGAACTCGCCGACTCCGCCTGCGCCCCGTTCGAACTCCCCGCCCTGCGCGACGCCCTCGCCAAGGCCAAACAAAACGCCGAGCAGATCATCGACACCGTCACCGTGGATGAAGTCATTGCGCAGGGCTTCGACGCGGTCGCCAAGGAAAAGGCAATGACCCTGCTGAAATCCTTCCGCGAATACATCGAGCGACACCGCGCCGAAATTGCCGCCCTGCAAATCCTCTACAGCCGCCCGTTCAAGCAGCGCCTCACTGAGCCGTTGCTCAAGGAACTGGAAAAGAAACTGCGCGACCAGCACGCCGCCTGGACCGAAGACAATCTCTGGAACGCCTACGCCGCTATCGCTCCCGGCAAAGTGCGGGGCCGCTCGCAAGCCGGACGCTTTGCCGATCTCGTTTCACTCGTCCGCTTCGCCTTGGAACAGCAACCCGTCCTGGCCCCCTTCGCCGACTCCGTCAGCGAACGCTTCCACGAATGGCTCATGGACAAGGCCAAGGCCGGCGCCGTCTTCACCCCCGAGCAACTCGCATGGCTCCACCTCATGCGCGACCAAATCGCCACCAGCATCACCATCGACCCGGAAGACTTCGACTACGCCCCGTTTTCCCAAAAGGGCGGCCTCGGGAAAGCTCACCAGTTGTTCGGCGACGCGCTCCCTGCTTTGCTGGAGGAATTGAACACGACTTTGGCTGCATGAACATCCGGGACGTCATCACCACCATCAACCAGATGCAGGCCGACGGCGTCATCGAGCGCTACGCCATCGGCGGCGCAGTCGGCGCGACCTTCTACCTGGAGCCCGTCGCCACGCTCGATGTGGACATCTTCGTCTCGTTCCATCCCGAGCCGGGAACCCTCCTGCTCAGCCCAGCCCCCATCTTCGACTATCTAAAAAAGCGCGGGTGGTCGATGGAGGGCGAATACATCGTCATCGGCGGCTGGCCGGTGCAATTCCTCACGCCCACCGGGCCGCTCGCGGAGGAGGCCCTTGCGCAAGCCGTCGAGGCCGATGTCGAAGGCACGCCCGCCCGCGTCTTCACCGCCGAACACCTCGCCGCCATCGCCCTCCAGACCGGGCGCGCCAAGGACAAGGCCCGCCTGCTCCAGTTCATCGAGTCCGGCGCGCTCGAGGCCGCGCGCTTCCAGTCCATCCTCGCCCGGCACGGCCTCGTGGAAGCGTGGCAGAAATTTGAACGGCAATTCCTCAGCGACACGCCATGAGCTTTGACCTGCAAAAGATTCTCGAAAGCAAACGCGCCCATCGCCGACACCTTGCTGCGCGTCCCATCGGCGAAAAGCTCCGCATGCTCGACGCCCTGCGCGAACGCGAACTCGCCATCCGTGGCCGTGCTCCCCATGCGGACTCCAGCATCCTCCGCGAAGACCCCGCACCCTACCGCACCAAGCCCGAATGAGTGCGAACCCCGGCACCACAGCCCCAACGGGGCGCAACAAACCAGCCCAGGGCAAGGAGCGCAGTGACGCCGCCCTGGGTCACGCAGCCCAAAACACGCCGAGCCCTGAAGGGGCGAAGGAATCGGTCGAGTGGCCAGTGGTAAAATCTGGCGAGTTGCTTGCGTTCGTGACGAGCGGGTCTCGTGGCTGGGCGAAATACTACGCCGAATCTGGACCGCTATTTCTTCGCATCGGAAATCTGGACCATGACTCCGTAGCTCTCGACTTGCGCGACCTTCAACGCGTCGCACCACCAGCAGGGGCAGAAGGCACAAGAACAAAGGTTCAGGCGTCAGACATTTTAATCTCAATCACCGCTGATGTCGGGATGATTGGCCTCGTTCCTTCCACACTGGGCGAGGCATACATCAATCAGCATGTGGCATTGGCCCGTCCCCTGCCAACAGTCCATCCACCGTATCTCGCGTGGTGTCTCACAAGCCCAAAGGCGCAGCGACAATTCCTCCAACTCCAACGCGGTGCGACAAAGGTCGGCCTTGGATTGGACGACATTCGCGCGGTCGATGTGCCACTCCCACCCCTCCCCGAACAGCGGCGGATTGTGGCGGAGATTGAGAAGCAATTCACGCGGCTGGAGGCGGGGTTGGCGGCGTTGCGGCGGGTGCAGGCCAACCTCAAACGCTACCGCGCCGCCGTCCTCAAAGCCGCCTGCGAAGGCCGCCTCGTCCCCACCGAAGCCGCACTCGCCCGCTCGCCACGCGCCACCAAGAACGGGCCACCTGCTTACGAAACCGGCGAAGCCCTCCTCGCCCGCATCCTCACCGAGCGCCGCCAAAACTGGCAGGGCCGGGGCCAATACAAAGAACCCGCCGCGCCGGACACCAGAAATGTCGCGACGGTCCCTGAAGGCTGGACTTGGGCAAGCGTTGACCAGCTTGCAGACGAAACAATGATCGGCCTCGACCGTGGGCGTGCTCAACAGAGCGCCGACCCAGCGACAGGCGTGCCCTACATCAAGATGAACAACGTCACGATGGACGGCAGAGTCCACTGCGATGAGTTGGTGTTCGTTCCGGCGTCTCGCGAAGAGGCAACGCGCTTTTCGGTGCAAGACGGTGACATTCTTTTCAACACACGGAACAGCAAGGAACTGGTCGGAAAAGTTGGGCTGGTTCGTAATCCACCCGCCGGGGCGATCTACAATAACAACCTCATGAGAATCAGAGTGCCGGCTGGCGTGTCGCAGGCGTTTCTGGCGCTCCAGATGTGTTCGCACGAGTTTCGCCAGCGAATGGAACTGGTGAAGAAAGCGACGACGAGCGTTGCCGCTGTTTACTCGAAAGACCTTCTCCCGCTGGCAATCGCACTCCCACCCCTCGCCGAGCAGACGCGGATCGTGGCGGAAGTGGAGCGGCGGTTGAGCGTGGTGGAGGAGTTGGAGTCGGTGGTGACCGCCAACCTCCAGCGCGCCACCCGCCTCCGCCAGTCCATCCTCCAAAAAGCCTTCACCGGCGAACTGACCCGTGAGGCAACTTGCAAGGAAGGCTTACAGGTTCAAACCAACCGGAGATAAGGCCATGAGTGACCAGAATCAATTCCTTCTCTACACTGCGCCGGACGGGGCGGTGAAGGTGGATGTTTTTTTCAAAGATGAGACGGTGTGGCTGACGCAGAAGGCACTGGCCGCGTTGTTCGGCGTCAACGTGCCGGCCATCAACAAACACCTGAAGAATATTTTTGAATCGGGTGAACTGGTGGAGGATTCAGTTGTTTCCATTTTGGAAACAACTGCCGCAGACGGCAAAAACTACCAGACCCGCTATTACAGCCTCGACGCGATCATTGCGGTGGGTTACCGGGTGAACAGCTACCAGGCCACCCAGTTCCGCATTTGGGCCACGAAGACGCTGCGCGAGTTCATCATCAAGGGTTTCGTGCTGGATGACGAGCGGCTGAAGCAGGGAAAGAAGGTCTTCGGCAAGGATTACTTCGATGAATTGCTCGAACGCATCCGGGAAATCCGGGCGAGCGAGCGGAGGTTCTACCAGAAGATCACGGACATCTATGCGCTCTCGGTGGATTACAGCGCGGACGCGCCGATGACGAAGGAGTTTTTCGCAACAGTGCAGAACAAACTGCACTGGGCCATCACCGGTCAAACAGCGGCGGAGCTGATCTACGCCGCCGCCGATGCAACGAAGATTTACATGGGCTTGACGACATGGAAGCGCGCACCGGGCGGAAAGATTTTGAAATCCGATGTCACGGTGGCGAAGAATTACTTGAGCGAGGCGCATGTAAAGGAGTTGAACCGCATCGTCTCCGCCTACCTTGACCTTGCGGAAAACCGGGCCGAGCGCGGCATACTGATGAAGATGGCGGATTGGGTGAAATTTCTGAATGACTTCCTGACGTTGTCGAACTACCCGATTCTCCAGGACAAAGGCAAGGTCAGCGCGCTGGAGGCGAAGCTCAAAGCAGAAGGTGAATACGCAGTCTATCGCCAACGGCAGGACGCGGAATACGTCTCGGACTTCGACCGTGAGATCAAACGCATCGAAGGAAAGAAGCCATGAGCAACCCCACCGCCCTTGTCCAAAAACTCTGGAACTATTGCAACATCCTGCGGGATGACGGCCTGTCCTACGGCGATTACGTGGAGCAGTTGACGTTTCTGCTGTTCCTGAAAATGGCGGATGAGCAGTCGCGTCCGCCGTTCAACAAGCCGTCGCCCATTCCCAAGGGCAAGGACTGGCCGGCGTTGCTGGCGAAGGATGGCGACGAGCTGGAGATTCATTACCGCCATACGCTGGAGGAACTCGGCAAGCGGTCGGGCATGCTCGGCGTCATTTTCCGCAAGGCGCAGAACAAAATCCAGGACCCGGCCAAGCTGCGCCGGCTCATCGTGGACCTGATCGACAAGGAGCAGTGGTCTTCGCTCTCCGCCGACGTGAAGGGCGACGCCTACGAGGGATTGCTGCAAAAAAACGCCGAGGACGTGAAAGGCGGAGCGGGCCAATACTTCACGCCGCGCCCGCTCATCGCCGCGATGGTGGACGTGGTCGCCCCGCAGCCGGGACAGGCCATCTGTGATCCGGCGTGCGGCACGGGTGGTTTCCTGCTCGCGGCGCATGATTACCTGGCGAAGCATCACGCGCTCGACCGGGCGCAAAAGAAGAGGCTCAAGAGCGGCACGTTCTTCGGCATCGAGCTGGTGGACAGCGTCACGCGGCTCTGCGCGATGAACCTGCTGCTGCACGGCATCGGCGAGACGGAGAGCGGCGACCCTCGCCCATCGGATGGGAGAGGGGCTGGGGGTGAGGGCCTGCCCGTCGTGACCAAGGACGCGCTGGCCGGGAAGCACGGCGAATATGGGATCGTCCTGGCCAATCCGCCCTTCGGCAAGAAGAGCAGCGTGACCATCGTCAACGAGGCGGGCGAGTCGTCCAAGGAATCGCTCATCATCAACCGCGACGATTTCTGGGCGAGCACGAGCAACAAGCAGCTCAATTTCCTCCAGCACATTTTCACCATCCTCAAGCAGCACGGGCGCGCGGCGGTGGTGTTGCCGGACAACGTGCTCTTTGAAGGCGGCGCGGGCGAAACCATCCGGCGCGAACTGCTCAAGCAGGCGGACGTGCACACGCTCCTGCGACTGCCCACCGGCATCTTCTACGCGCAAGGCGTGAAGGCGAACGTCCTGTTCTTCGACCGCAAGCCCGCGCAGGAAAAGCCGTGGACGCAGAAGCTCTGGATCTACGACCTGCGCACGAACCTGCATTTCACCCTCAAGGAAAACACGCTGAAGCGCAGCGACCTCGACGACTTCGTCGCGTGCTACCACACGAAGAACCGCCACGACCGGAAGGAGAGCGAGCGCTTCAAGTCCTTCACCTACGAAGAGCTGACCAAACGCGACAAGGTGAACCTCGACATCTTCTGGCTCAAAGACGATGCGCTGGAAGAATCCGCCAACCTGCCCGCCCCGGAAGTCATCGCTCAGGAAATCGCCGCCGACCTCGAAGCCGCGCTTGAGCAGTTCGCCACGATTACGGAGGATTTGAAGTAGCAAACCCGCCGGACGCCCCGCCCGCATCGCCGCCGATATGGTGCCGCGCTTCGGGAGGCGCGTGGGGCCGACCAGGGGGAGTTTGAATGGCGAAGCGGGAACCTCGAACTGGCTGGATTCCGGATTTGGCGAAAGGACGATTCACCGTGCGCGCTCCCCAGACCGCGGCCCTCCTGCCCGCAGTGACGCCGATTCCCGTGGCGTGGGACCCTCGCCGCCACAGCACACCACCGTTCCATCCCTCGCCACCATCGCGGAATTCCGGATCAGGGCGCATGACAGAATTCTTCAGTCACGCCGCGAGGGCCAGGCAGTCGTTGCGGGCGCTGTGAGCATTGAGGCGTT
>BJHT01000091.1 GCA_014193395.1 Verrucomicrobiota bacterium | reverse complement strand
GGCAATCCCGCCAACGGCCGGACGCTGTTCACGCGCCTCTGCGCGCCCTGCCACACGCTCTTCGGCGAGGGCGGTCGCGCCGGTCCCGAGCTTACCCACGCCAATCGCGGCGACCGGGAATTCCTGCTCGCCAGCCTCGTCGATCCGAGCGCCGCCATTCGCAAAGAGTATCTGGCCTACGAAGTCGAGACGCGCGATGGCCGCGTGCTGTCGGGTGTGATTATCGAGCCGTCCGGCGGCGCGCTCACGCTGGCCACCGGCACCGGCGAGACGATGCTGATCCCGCGGTCACAGGTTGTTGCCCTGCGCGAATCCGCCGTGTCGCTCATGCCGGAAGGATTGCTCAAACCGCTGAAACCGCAGGAACTGCGCGACTTGTTCCGCTACCTGCAACAACCGCAGCCAACCACTGCCAAGCCATGAAACTGAGAAAAACTTTTCAACCACGGATGGACACGGATGGACACGGGCCGCGAGGGCGCGGCGGTTTGGAGTGCGGTGACTTGTCACCGCTTTCTCAAGGCGACTTGTCGCCGTCAAACAGCAGGAGGCGTGAAGATGGAATGGAGCGTTCACGGCTCGCGCCAGCGCCGACGTGCCCGCGTGACCGGAGCCGTTCGGAAGTTCGACGGCGACAAGTCGCCTGCGCAAAAGCGGTGACAAGTCACCGCACTCCAAAAACTTCGCTTCGATTGCTCTCTCTCCTCTTCTTGCTGGCCACCAGCATTTTTGTCTTCGCCGCCGATGCGCCGCGCACCTACACCAACACGCTCACGCCCATTCTCGAGCCGAAGCCGCTGCTCGCCGACCACCCCGAGTGGGTCGAGCCGATCCGCGAAACTAATCGTTGGGAAGCGCCGCCCATCGTGCTCGACCCCGACGCCGATCTTCACGTGCGCGCCTGGCGCTGGAGCTACAACGCCCGCGGCATCATCGAGCTGAACAACCACCTGCGCGCCCGCCAGACGGCCGTCATCATGGTGCATCCGTGGGGCATCGATGACGGCCAGGGCTGGAACACGCCCGAGCCGGCGGGCGTGGCGGATTTTTGCACGCCGGAGAAAAATCATCTCGCCGCCCGCCACACGCGCGACGTGATCGATCCTTTTCTGAAAGCGCAACGGGGCCGCGTGGGCGCCGTGCTCTACAGCCTGCCGGGCGAATGCGATCCCATCCGCCGCAAGCTCTACCGTTCCTTCACGCACCATCCCGGACCCGCCGAACGCAAAGCGGGCGCGGACGAACTCGATGCGAAGTTGCGCGGCTTCAACTACCGCGGCCAGCCGCTGATCCCCTCCTTCACGCTCTCGCGCGAACAGCCGGTGGCGGATTATTTCCGGCAGTTCCCCGGCCTCGACGCCAACCGGTACAACAATCCCGATTTCTGGAAGCTGCCGATTCCGGTGACGCGCGATGTCACGATGGACGCGGACGATGTCGTCATCTACGACGCCGAGGGCTATCCCGCCTTGCGCGCGTTTCTCCAGGCCAACGGCATCCGGCACGTGCTGCTCACGGGTTACGCCACGGACATGTGCTTCGCGCGGACCTGCGCGGGCTATGAAAACCTGTCCAAGGACTTCAACACCTTCCTCGTGGGTGACGCCACGCTCGCGACGTTCCCGGCCCATGTCACGCCGCGCTTCGCGACGAGCGCGCACCTCGCCTTCGCGTCGCTCAACCAGCTCGTCACCCAGATTTCGTGGATCAAACATGAACCCGCGCGGAAATAATTTTTCGCCCCATCAACTCGGAGCCCCGCGCACCCGGCGCGAGTTTGTGCGCGGCCTGTCGCTCGCCGGTGCCGCCGCCGGACTGGGCGGTGCCGCGGTGCTCGCGCAGCCCGCCGCCCCGCGCACGCCGGCCGGCGACCAGGCGCTGATTGCGCTCACGCTCGATCTCGAGATGTCGCGCAATTTCCCGCGCTGGGAGGACACGCACTGGGATTACGAGAAGGGCAATCTCAACGCCGAGACCAAGCGCTATTCGCTCGAGGCGGCGCGGCGGGTGCGGGCGCGCGGCGGCGTGATTCATTTCTTCGCCGTCGGCCAGGTGTTCGAGCAGGAAAACGTGGACTGGCTCAAGCAACTCAATGCCGAGGGCCATCCCATCGGCAATCACACCTACGACCATGTTTACGTCCTCGCGACGCGGCCCGCGGAAATCCAGTTCCGCTTTCAACGCGCGCCGTGGCTCCTCGAAGGAAAGACGCCGGCGCAGGTCATTCGCGAAAACATCCAGCGTTGCACCGAGGCCATGCGCACCCGGCTGGGCATTGCGCCCGCGGGCTTTCGCACGCCGGGCGGGTTTGCGGACGGACTGCACGGCCGGCCCGACGTGCAGCAGATGCTCCTCGATTGCGGCTTTAACTGGGTGAGCTGCAAATACCCGGCGCATCCGAACAGCAAGCCCGGCGAGGCCCCGACGCGCGCGGTGTTCGACGGCATCGTCCAGGCGCAGGCGGCGGCCCAGCCGTTCGTGTATCCGACCGGCTTGGTGGACATTCCGATGAGTCCGATCAGCGACGTCGGGGCGTTCCGTACGGGGCGCTGGAAGCTCGCGGATTTTCTGCACGCCATCCGGCTCGGAGTGGAATGGGCCATCGAACAGCGCGCGGTGTTCGACCTGCTCGCGCATCCCTCGGTGCTCTATCCGAACGATCCGGAGTTCAAGGTGTTTGAACTGGTCTGCGATCTGGTAAAGCAGGCGGGCGACCGCGCGGCGCTCGTGGACCTCGGCACCATCGCGCGGCGAACGACGGCGCGGGCGCGGTGATTATTTTATGAACCACGAAAGACACGAAACACGCGAAAACAAAGGGCTGAAGCGTGGTTGGCCGGCACTCAATTATCTTACCCACCCGATGCCAACGCCCGATTTCACCAGTCCTCCCCTTTTCGTGTCTTTCGTGTCTTTCGTGGTTCCAACAGTTTTTCCCTGGATGTGTTGTCGCACCCCCACCCGGTTGGTCGTGGCCTTCATTCTCCTCGTTCTGGCGGTGCCACTCCGCGCCGCCGAACCGCAGCGCCTCGAAGCCGACCTGCTCGTCGTGGGCGGCGGCGAGTCCGCGGTGGCCGCCGCCGTGCAGGCCGCGCGGCTTGGGGTCGCGCGCGTCGTGCTCGTGAGCGACATCGCGATGCTCGGCGGGCAGTTCAGCGCCGAGGGTGTAGGCAACGTGGATGAGTGGACCACCGTCAACGGCAAGCGCGCGCGCTTCCCGCGCTCGGGGATGTTCCTCGAAGTTGCCCGCGCCATCGAGGCCACCAACGTGCGCAAATACGGCAAGGCCGAGCCGGCGAATTCCTTCTGCGCCTGGCTCACCGTCGAGCCGCGCGAGGCCGCGCGCATTTTCGAGGAACTGGTCGCCCCGCACGTCGCCAGTGGCCGGCTCCGCATCGAACGCGGCTGGGAGCCGGTGAAGGTTGAACTCACCGGCAATCGAGTCGCGGGCGTGACCTTCGCCCGGAGCGCGGGCTTCAGCCCGCTTCAACGTGATCCGCGCGAGGCGGCCGGAAACAACCCCAACGCCCCGCTTCTCGAAGTCCGCGCCCGCCTCACGATGGACGCCTCCGACTGGGGCGATGTCATCCAACTCAGCGGCGCGAAATGGAGCGCCGGCCCCGATCCGAAATCGCGCTTCGACGAACCCAGCGCGCCCGCGCAGATCACCGAGGCCAATCGCCGCGAGATGAACCCGCTCACCTGGTGCGTCGTCGTGCGCGGCTCGACCAAGGAAAGCATCATCCCCGAGCCGCCGGGCTTCGACCCGCGCCGTTACTTCGGTTGCAGCCGCGAGACGCGCACCAACTTTCTCGCCACCGGCTGGCCCAAGGGCGTGCTCTTCATGAACGTCCCGGCCTTCGCCGACACCACGCATCCCGGCGGGCCGTACTCGCCGCCGGTGAACATCTACACGCACCGCCGTCTCGTGGACGCTGCGCACCACAAATGGCCGCACGAACAGGAGGCGCTGTTTTTCAACTGGCCGCCGCAAGATTACCCGCTTGATGTCTGGCCCAAGTCCGTCGCCGACGCGCTCGACGCCACCGAACCCGGCGCGTCGCGCAAGAACCTCGTCGCCCTCACGCCCGCGCAACGCCGCATTGTTTTCGAGGACGCCAAGCGCCACTCGCTCGGCCTGCTGCATCATGTGCAGAAGCTCGAGCCACGCTTCCGCAGACTCGAACTCACCGATGAATTCGGCACGCCCGACCGTCTCCCGCCCAAGCCCTACATCCGCGAAGGCCTGCGCCTCGAAGCGCTCACGATGCTGCGCGAGCAAGACCTCCGCACGCCGCACCCCGAGCCGCGCTGGGCGAAGCTCATGCCCGCCGATGCGATCTTCGGCTTCCAGTTCAACATCGATTTTCACCCGACGCGTCGGCAGTTCCTCCGCGACGACCCCGCCGCGCCGTGGGCCACCATCCACACCGCCACGCGCAATTGGAGCACGCACACCGACCGCGGGATGTTTCCGCTGCGCGGCCTCGTGCCCGTCGAACGCGACGGCCTGCTCGGTGCGAGCAAAAACATCGGCGTCAGCAGCGTCGTGCAATCCGCCCTGCGCCTGCACGGCCAGATGATGCTCTGCGGCCAGGCGGGCGCGACCGCCGCGTGGCTCTGCCTGCGCGACAATCTCCAACCCCGCGCCCTCGCCGCCGACGCCCGCCGCATCCGCGAACTCCAGCGCACCCTCGCCCACGGCACCAACGGCCCCGGCGTTCTGCTGTGGCCCTACCACGACCTTCCACCCGACCACCCCGCCTTCACCGCCGCAAACTTGCTGACCCTCGCCGGTCTCTGGCGTGCTGATGCCGACAGCATTTTCTTCCAACCCGACAAGGCGATTTCCGCTGAAGAATGGCGCACCGCCGTCGAGCGGATTTCCGTCCCGGCCGCCACCAGCGCCGCCCTGCGCGCACAACTGCCCGCCACTCGCGCCGCCGCCGTCCGCGCCCTCGCCGCCGCGGTGGACTTTGAAAATCTCCCGCTCGGCAAACCATGAGATAACGCCTCGTGAAGCAGCGCGCCGCCGGCGTCGAGCGCGTGATTGCACTGTGCGGTTGTGGCCAGCAGGGCTGCTCGCAGTGCTTTTTGGTGGAAGCGGCGTGGTGGCGGCAGGAGAATGTCGTCTCCTGTTGACTCACGCATCTTCGATAATCAATTGCACCCGACAATGAACCGCCGCCATTTCCTCCACTCCGCCCTCGCCGCGACGCTCGCCGCGTCGGTCCACGCTGCTGACAAGCGTCCGCCGCGCCTGCTGCTGCGTTCGTCGTGGCAGACGGTCAACATCGGCGACATCGCGCACACGCCGGGCGTGCTGGCGCTGATCGAGAAGCATTTGCCCGGCGTCGAGGTGCGGTTGTGGCCGAGCAAGGTGGACAATGGCGTCGAGGAGATGTTGCTGGCGCGGTTTCCAAAGCTGCGACTCGTGAAGGGGCCGGAGGCGCTCAAGGCTGCGTTTGCGGAGTGCGACTTTTTGCTGCACGGGTCGGGGCCGTCGCTCGTGGCGCAGAACGACGTGGCGCGCTGGGCGAAGGAGACGGGCAAGCCCTACGGCGTCTATGGCATCACGCTGTCGCTGCAAGGTTCCACGGCCACGTCGCCCGCGTCGGAGAAGAGCGTCGCGGCGACGGTCGCGGTGTTGAGCGGCGCGAAGTTCGCCTACTTCCGCGACTCGGCGTCGCTGGAGTTGGCGAAGCAGCGCGGCTGCACCTGTCCGTTGATGGAGTTTGGCCCCGACGGCGCGTTTGCCACGGACTTGCGCGACGACGCGAAGGCGACGGCGTTCCTCAAGGCGAACGGCTTGGAGGACGGCCAGTTCCTCTGCTGCATTCCGCGCCTGCGCTTCACGCCTTACTGGACCATCCACAAAGAGCGCGCGCTGGACCCGGTGAAGCACGCGCGCAACGAGGCCTTGAAGGAGCAGGACCACGCGCCGCATCGGCAGGCCATCATCGAAGTGTTGCGACAGACGAAGCTCCGCGTGCTCATCTGCCCCGAGGACCAGACGCAGATGGCCGTGGGCAAGGAACTCCTCTACGACCCGCTGCCCGCCGACGTGAAATCGCGCGCGGTCTGGCGGCCCAACTACTGGCTCACCGGCGAGGCCATCTCGGTTTACACGCGCAGCGCGGGCCTCTTCGGCAACGAGATGCACTCGCCCATCATGTGCGTCGGCAACGGCGTCCCGGCCATCGTCTGCCGCTGGGCCGAGCAGACGAGCAAGGGACTCATGTGGCGCGACATCGGCCTCGGCGACTGGCTCTTCGACTTCGACAAGGAAGAGGACCGCGCGAAGCTCGTCCCCGCCGTGCTCGCGATGGCCAAAGACCCGGCGGCGGCGAAGGCGAAGGCGGCGAAGGCGCGCGAGTTCGTGATGGGCAAATTCGCCGCGAGCATGGGCGTGGTGCGGAAGCAGTTGCCCGCTTGAGTGTGAGCCGACGGCAAAATTCATTTACCCCATGCCCGCCTCGAAGTTGAAGCAATCCAAAGGCGCGAAGCTGCTGCCTTACGGTTATGCGCCGCTGCTCGCCGAACTGAAGACCCGCGTCCGCGCCGCGCAAGTGCGGGCGGCGGTGTCGGTGAACCGCGAGTTGATTCGGCTCTACTGGCACATCGGCCGGGAGATTCTGCGGGCGCAGCGGGCCGAGGGCTGGGGCACGAAAGTCGTGGAACGGCTGGCAAGGGATTTGGCGAGGGAGTTCCCGGAGATGGGTGGGTTCTCGCGGGCGAACCTGCTGCGGATGCGGTCCTTTTACGCGGCGTGGTGCCCCATTGAGCTTGAGTCAGGAGGGGAGGCGCAAGAGGGCTCTTCAATTGTCGCACAGCCCGTGCGACAATTGCCCGGAGGTGGAGCCAAATCAGCCGCCTCACCAATTGTCGCACAGGCTGTGCGACAATTGGATGAGGTGCCGGAAGCTTTAGCCAAGCTCTCGTGGAGTGCTAATATCATTCTGTTGGAGCGCCTCAAAGACCCCGCCACGCGCCTCTGGTATGCCCGCCAAGCTGTCGCGAATGGCTGGAGCCGCGCCGTGCTCGCCATCCAAATCGAGTCCCGCCTCCATCAGCGCAGCGGCAAGGCCATTACGAACTTCGCGCACACGCTGCCGCCCGCGCAGTCCGACCTCGCGCGCGAGGTGTTGAAGGACCCTTACACCTTCGACTTCCTCACGCTCGGCCCGGCGGCGCAGGAACGCGACCTGGAGCGCCTGCTCGTGGACAACGTGCAAAAGCTGCTGCTCGAAATGGGCGCGGGCTTCGCCTTCGTCGGGCGGCAGGTCCAGGTCGAAGTCGGCGACGAGGACTTCTATCTCGACCTCTTGTTTTACCACCTGCGTCTGCGCTGCTTCGTCGTGGTGGACCTGAAGATGCAGGGCTTCGAGCCGGAGTTCACCGGCAAGATGAACTTTTACCTCTCCACCGTGGACGCGCAGATGCGCCACCCAGACGACGCGCCGTCCATCGGCCTGCTGCTGTGCAAGGACGCGAAGAACCGGCTCAAAGTGGAATACGCCCTGCGCGACGTGAAGAAGCCTATCGGCGTCGCGGAATGGCAGACGCGGCTCGTCGAAGCGCTGCCGAAGAAGCTGCGCGGTGCGCTCCCGTCCATCGCCGACCTCGAGCGCGAACTGAATCGCCCGCCCAAGTCCGCCCTCACGCCAAGACCCAAGCAGCCATGATCACGCTCACTCACAAAGGATTCTCGATCCGCCTTTCGGATCTTACGCAGCGGCCCTACCGGGCGGCTCTCTGCGATGTTCTCTTGGTCGTCACGCGCAGGAATCGGAAGGAAGCGCTCGCTGAGTTTGCCCGGGCGGAGGCCACGTGCAGCATGACCTACAGCGGCTTGCGAACCGAAGGCGTGGACGATCTGGCGTTTCTGAAAGACTTCCCTTCGTTGCGCTATCTGGAAATCGCCGACCCCGCGCCAGCAGACCTGCGGCCGCTGGAGTCCCTTTCCAATCTCCGCGGGCTGCTGATCGAATCGCCTCCGTGCGGACTCGATTTCGCCTGCTTTCCCGAGCTCGAGGTCTTCGCTGGCGCGTGGCACAGCGAGAATCGTGGCGTGGCGGCAGCGCGGGAATTGCGCCGTTTACACATCAGGAAGTATGTGACGAAGACCCGGGACTTTTCCGCCCTCGCCGGCAGCATCCGGCTCGAGGAATTGCACCTCACGCAGACTCCCATCCAGTCGCTCGACGGTCTCGAGACGCTCGAAGATTTGCGCTATCTTGACCTCGCCTACGCCCCGAAGCTTAGTTCCCTCGAAGCCTTCGCCCGATGCGGGGACAGCCTGCGCGAGCTGGCCTTCGAGAAGCTTCCCGCCATTGCCTCCTACCAACCGCTGGCCGCGCTGCAGCGGTTGCGGCGGCTCAAGCTCAGTTCGTGCGCACCCATGCCGGACCTGAAATGGACTGAACCGCTCCGGCAGTTGGATTTCTTCACGTTCGTCGAAACCAACGTCATCGACGGCGACATGACTCCGCTGCTCCGCCTGCCGGCCCTGCGCATCGTGCAGACCGGGCAAAAACGCCGCTACAACCTCACCTCCGCTGAAGTGATGACCCGGCTCGCCAAGGCCCGCGATGATTCAGCTGCCAGCGGCAAGGGGGCCCAAGCCGCCCCTCAAATCAGTTGATGCCAGCCAGCGCAATCTCCGGATGCACACCAAGACCCCGCCAACCAAGATCGCGCTCACGTCGCCATCGCCTGGCCCGGACTCTCTTTCCGATTGTGGGCGAAGTTCCGGTGCTGCACGGGTTTGGTGAACCGCAGCTAGATGAGACCACTTCTCGTCCTCTTCGCCACCCTTGCGGTGCTCCGCGCCCACGCCGCCCTGGCCGATACCTACGCGCCCGCGCTGCTCGTCGTCGGCACGCACGGGCTGGCGCTCGACTGCACGCGCATCGCGGGCGTCGCGCCGGGGCCGCGCGATTTCGTCTTCCGCATCGAGCAGGGCAAGGTCGTCCTCGGCGAACCGATTTACCGGCCCATCCAGCCCGTGGTGATTTCACCGGAGGCAAATGTCTTCACCGACACCGCGACCGTGACGCTCACCAGCGCGACGCCCGGCGTGGTGATTCATTACACCCACGACGGCTCGCGGCCCGTGCCGACGTCGCCGCGCTACGCCGCGCCGTTCACCGTGGACAAAACGTGCCGCGTGCAGGCGCGGGCGTTCCGCCAAGGCGTGACCGACGACGCGTGGGAGCAGGACGGCACACACGCGACGGGCGTCAGCTCCGCCGCGCTGCGGAAGGAAACTCCGCGCGTGCCCGCCGCGCCCGCGAGCACCGCGCCCGGACTGCGCTACGAATATTTCTCGGGCATCTGGACCGAGGTGATGGCCCGCAGCCTCACGATGCCCGCGCAGAAAACCGGCGTGCTGCCCAAGCTGCTCGACGTCTCGCCGCGCGCGACCGACGGCGCGTTCGGCCTGCGCGACGGCGTTTACACCTTCCACGCGCCGCGCGAGTTCCTCTTCCCCGACAACGACTGCGGCTACGACCTGCGCGTGTTCATCGCCGGGCAGGAGTGGAACCCCGCCGTCCGCTGGCAAGCGCACGGCACGTGGAGCATCGCATTGAAAGCGGGCAAACACCCCATCCGCGTCGCCTACGCCGACCTCCGCCTGCGCCCGCACAAGGTCGAGCTGATGTGGAATTTCCCGCACCCCGATTTCACCTGGAAAGGCACGGCCCCGGTGCTCCTGCTCTCCGGCCCCGGACTGCCCAAGAAGCCCGTCCCCGATGCGCTGCTCAGTCATGCCGGAAACTGAACAAGGATTAGCGGGCCACAGCACCATCCTCGCGTCGCCGTTCGATTCCGCTTCCGCCGATCGCGGGTGCGAAATCGTTTGGGCGCATCTCAATTTCTTGCACGGGGTCGGGTTCCCGTCCCTAGCCCAGCGGGCGGCAGACAATAGCCCAGCACTTGAGT
This sequence comes from Verrucomicrobiota bacterium, assembly GCA_014193395.1. Lineage (GTDB taxonomy): Bacteria > Verrucomicrobiota > Verrucomicrobiia > Limisphaerales > BJHT01 > BJHT01. Next base: position 10,326 of record BJHT01000091.1, on the reverse strand, counting down.
GCTGGGTCGAAGGTGATGGCGAACGAAGTCCCGTCAGGGACGACAGAAACATCCCGCCAACGCTTCTGTCGTCCCTGCGGGACTGCGGCAACGCGAAGCGATCATGGCAAGCAACTGAGAGACGCCCCAGCCACAGCAGGACCGGCCATCGCGGTTGACAAGCCGCCCGTGGTCAATGGCAATGTAACCCGTGGCGAGTTCATCCGGGCGGCCGCCGCCCCGACCAACGTGATCGCGCCCGAACATTGACCATGAATCCGGATTTCAAACCACTGGCCGACGCCATCTACCGCGAGCGCGTGCTGCGCGCGCGGCGAACGCCCATGGAGGTCCGCCTGCTGCAAGGCCCCGACCTTTTCGACCTCGGCTGCGAAACGATGTTGATGGGATTGCGTGTCCAAATGCCCGGAGCCTCGGAAGCGGCCTTGATGACCGCACTCCGCAAGCGGCTCGCCATGGGGCGGAAACTGGAGGCGAAACTGTTGTGACCCAAGCCACTGAGATAACCGCCCGCGTCATCGCTGCTCTGAATCAGGCCGGCATTCCCCACATGCTGGTCGGTGCTTTTTCGCGCAATGCCTATGCTCACGCGCGCGCCACCCAGGATGCCGACCTCGTCGTGGTAATGACCGGACATACGCTGGCCGAACTGATGCGTGCGCTTGGCCCGGACTTTTCGCTGGAGGAGCAAACCACCTTTGAGACCAACACCGGCACCATGCGAGACACCCTCGTGGCCGGGGAAACTGGTTTTAAGATCGAACTCTTTCATCTGAGCGCGGACGCGCACGATCAGGAGCGGTTCCGCCGCCGCAACCCCACGACATTCGGTCCCCATCCAACCAGCATTCCACCGCCTGAGGATGTCATCATTACGAAGCTCCGCTGGCTCCGGCACAAAGACCGGGAGGACATCAAAGACATCATTGCCTACCTGGGAGCGGAGGCGCTCGACTGGAATTACCTCCACCATTGGACCGACCATCACGGCACGCGCGCAAAGCTCGACGCCATCCGCGCCGAGGTTCCACAAATTGACTGATCGTTGATCCCTCCCATGCCCCACACCCAACACCCCATCGAAATCCTCCGCTTCAACACCTGCGGCTCCGTGGACGACGGCAAGTCCACGCTCATCGGCCGGCTGCTCTACGACTCCAAGTCGATCATGGAGGATCAGCTCGAGGCGCTCGAACGCTCCGCCGACATCACCGGCGGCGGCGCGATCAATCTCGCCAACCTCACCGACGGCCTCCGCGCCGAACGCGAGCAGGGCATCACGATTGATGTCGCCTACCGCTACTTCGCCACGCCGCGCCGCAAGTTCATCGTCGCCGACACTCCCGGCCACGTTCAATACACGCGCAACATGGTCACCGGCGCCTCGACCGCGAACCTCTCGATCGTGTTGGTGGATGCGCGCCTCGGCGTCATCGAGCAGAGCCGGCGCCACACCTACCTCGCGTCGTTGCTCCGCATTCCGCACCTCGTCATCGCGGTGAACAAGATGGACCTCGTGGACTGGAGCGAAGACCGCTTCCTCGAAATCCGCGACGCCTTCGAGGAATTCCTGCCGCTGCTGGACATGCGGGACGTGAAGTTCATCCCCATCAGCGCGCTCAACGGTGACAACGTCGTCGAGCCTTCCAAACACACGCCGTGGTACGTCGGCCCGACGTTGCTGGGACATTTGGAAACCATCCACATCGCCAGCGACTGGAATCTCCAGGGCTTCCGTCTCCCCGTGCAATGGGTGAACCGCCCGAACAATCCGACCAACAAGGAGCTGCACGATTTCCGCGGCCTCAGCGGCCAGATCGCCGGCGGCACGGTGAAGGTCGGTCAGAAGATCATGGTGCTGCCCAGCGGCCTGAAGAGCACTGTGAAACAAATCTGGACCTACGACGGCCCGATTGCCGAAGCCTTCTGCCCGCAGAGCGTCACGCTCGTCCTCGAGCATGACATCGACATCAGCCGCGGCGATACCATCGTCGGCCTCGAAACCATGCCCGGCATGGGCACCGATCTCCACGCGCGCGTCTGCTGGATGCACCCGCGCCCGTTGCAACGCGGCCGGAAATATCTGCTCAAACACACCACGCAGACCGTGCAGGCCGTCGTCACCGCCATCGAGAGCCGCATCGACATCCGCACCTTTGAGGCCCAGCCCGAGCCTGCCGAACTCGTCGTCAACGACATCGGCACCATCCGTCTGAAAGTGGCCAAGCCGCTGACCTTCGACGGCTACACCTTCAACCGCCTCACCGGCTCGTTCATCCTCATCGAGCAAGGCACCAATGCGACCGTCGCCGCCGGCATGCTCGCGCCGCCGGACGAAGCGGTGAAGCCGGAGTACAACGACTTCGCGATTTAGCGATCACTGCGGATCGCCGCAGCGCGTTCTCAGTCACCGCGCCTCGGGGTGGGGACAGCTTGTCCCCACGAGGCAGGCTGGCGGCGACAAGCTGTCGCCGCCCCGGTGCCGCGAGTGCTTGCGACCAAATTTGGGTGCTGCGGCAATCCCCGCCCCGGTCACTACACACAGGTACCAGCCCCATCCGCGCCTCGACACCGCGCCGTCCCGCGCTTCATCTTCCGCGCCTATGCTCAAAGTCTATGCTTACTCCGGCTGCGGCACCTGCCGGCAGGCGCTCAAATATCTCAACGCCCGCGGCCTCGCGCACACGGTCGTCGCCATCCGCGAAACGCCGCCGACCGTCGCCGAACTGAAGCGGATGCTTGCCCAGTACGGCGGCGACGTCCGCAAGCTGTTCAACACCTCCGGTCAGGACTACCGCGCGCTCGGTCTCGGCGCGAAACTCGCGTCGCTCACAACCGCCGAAGCCCTCGCCCTGCTGGCGAATAACGGCAACCTCGTGAAACGTCCGTTCGCGGTGACGAAGGACGGTGGCCGCGTTGGTTTCCGCGAAGACGAGTGGACCGCGTGGCTGCCCTGATCCCGGAAAACAGCGGCGGAATTTTCTAACCACGGATGGACACGGATATACCCGATGAAGACCAATCACGGCTACCTCACTCGTCGCGACGTTGCGGTTTTGGAGTGCGGTGACTCGTCACCGCTTTTGCGCAGGCGACTTGTCGCCGTCGAACTTGCGTGCGCTCTCGATCACGCGAGCGTCTCGGCGCTGGCGCGAGCCGTGAGCGCCCCATCCGTCTCTCACGCCTCCCGCAGTTCGACGGCGACAAGTCACCTTGAGAAAGCGGGGAAAAGTCACCGCACTCCAAAAGGGTGCTCCGCATTCGTTACCCCGTCCCCGTTCCCATCCGTGTTCACCCCTGTCCATCGGTGGTTAAAAATCCGCCTTTGAAACCGCGCGCCGCACCCCGTGCGCCGCCCCAAAAACCCAACCGCCATGCCCACCGCCCCGACCACCGGCCACGACCTCCTCACCCCGCTCAAGGAGGTCTTTGGTTACACCTCGTTCCGCCCGCTGCAGGAGGAAATCATCCGCGACGCCCTCGCGGGCAAGGACGTCTTCGCGCTGCTGCCGACGGGCGGCGGCAAGTCACTCTGCTTCCAGCTCCCCGCGCTCGTGCGCCCCGGCCTGACCGTCGTCATTTCGCCGCTGATCGCGCTGATGAAAGATCAGGTGGACGCGCTGCAAGCCAGCGGCGTCGCGGCCACGTTCCTGAACTCCTCCCTCGCCGCCGGTGAATCGCGCCCGATCCTGCGCGGCCTGCACAACGGCGAGTTCCGCCTGCTCTACGTCGCGCCTGAGCGCATCATGCTCTCGGGGTTTCTCGAGGACCTGAAACGCTGGAACGTGAACCTCTTCGCCATTGATGAAGCGCACTGCATCAGCGAGTGGGGGCACGATTTCCGCCCCGAGTACCGGCAGATCGCCGAGCTGCGCAAACAGTTCCCGCAGGTGCCCTGCATGGCCCTCACCGCCACCGCCACCGAGCGCGTCCGCACCGACATCGTCACGCAATTGCAACTGCGCGATCCGGGCATTTACGTCGCCAGTTTCAACCGCCCCAACCTCAGCTACCGCGTCGCGCCCAAGAGCAGCGGCTACCGGCAGATTCTCGATTTTCTCCGCGCCCGGCCGAAGGAGAGCGGCATCATCTACTGCGCCAGCCGCAACGCCACCGAGTCGCTCGTGGACAAGCTCGTCACTGACGGCATCAAGGCCGGCACCTACCACGCGGGCATGGAGAAAGAGGACCGGAGCCGGAACCAGGCGAAATTTCTCCGCGACGAAATCCGCGTCATCTGCGCCACCATCGCGTTCGGCATGGGCATCAACAAACCCAACGTCCGCTTTGTCATCCACCACGACCTGCCCAAGAACATCGAGGGCTACTATCAGGAAACCGGCCGCGCCGGCCGCGACGGTCTGCCCGGCGAATGCCTGCTGCTGTTCAGCCCCGGCGACGTCATCAAGCAGCTCCGCTTCATCGACGAGAAGCCCGACGAGGCCGAGCGCCGCATCGCCCGCGAGCAGTTGCAGACCATGGTCCACTACGCCGAGATCAACGAATGCCGCCGCGCCACGCTGCTGGATTATTTCGGCGAGACTTATCCCGACGCCAACTGCGGCGCGTGCGACAACTGCCTTGCCCCGCGTTCGACCTACGACGGCACGCTCGCCGCGCAAAAGCTCCTGAGCTGTGTCTTCCGCATTAAACAAAAGAGCGGCTTCAGCGTGGGCCTGAACCACGTCATCGCCGTCCTCACCGGCGGCGACACCGATCGCGTGCGCCAGTGGGGGCACCACGAACTCTCGACCTATGGCATCGGCAAAGAACACACGCGCCAGGAATGGGGCATCATTGCGCGCGAGCTGATGCGCCTGGGCTACCTCGCGCAAAGCACCGGCCAGTTCCCGACCATCGAGCTGGCCGCCGAAGGCATGGCCGCGCTCAAGGATCGCCGCAAAATCACACTCACCAAGCCGATGGCCGCGCCCCAGGCCGCCACCCAGCGCGCCGGCGACATCGCGTGCGACGAACTCTTGTTCGACAAACTCCGCGCCCTCCGCCAGCAGCTCGCCGACGCCCAGGGCGTCCCGCCTTACATCGTTTTCGGCGACAACTCGCTCCGCCTCATGGCGCGGAATTATCCGGCCAATGAAACCGATTTCCGCCGCATCTCCGGCGTCGGCGACGCCAAGTGGCGTTCCTACGGCCCGGCGTTTCTCGAGGAAATCCGCGCCCATCTCGCCGCCAATCCGCGACAAATTTTCGCCGAGGAATTGCAGGCCGTCACCAGTTTCGGCCCCGCCAAATCCCGCGGCGAACTCCTCACCGAGACCGTCCGCGAAAGCCTGCGCCAGTTCCGCTCCGGCCTAGACCCCGCCACCATCGCCCGCAACCGCGGCTTCACCGAAAGCACCATCTCCGGCCATCTCGCCAGCGCCATCGAAGCGGGTGAAAAAATCGACCTCGATAAATTCTTCACGGCGGACGATGTGAAGGAAATGCACGCCGCCTTCGAGAAAGCCGGCTGGCAAACCCTCAGCGGCGCGCACGAACTGCTTCGCGGCCGCTTCGATTACGGCAAGCTCCGCCTCTACCGCGCCGCCCACGGCCCGCGGCCGGTCGGCACCGGGTGGCCGCGTTAAGCTCGTACGCCGGAGATCAAGCCACGGCCGAAAACCCTACGCACGGCGCGGCAATGCCGCTTCTGGCGGCGCGTTGACTTTGGAGTGCGGTGACTTGTCACCGCTTTTCCGAGGCGACTTGTCGCCGTCGGATGTCGGGGCGCGTGAGCACAAAAGGGGGCGTTCACAGCTCGCGCCAGCGCCGGCGTGCTCGCGTGACCGGACACGCACAGAAGTTCGACGGCGACCAGTCGCCTGCGCAAAAGCGGTGACGAGGCACCGCACTCCAAACCGCAGCGGCACCGACCACGCCCTTCGGGGTGGGGACAGCTTGTCCCTACTTGGGAGTAGTTGCGGGGGACGAGCCGTCCCCGCCCCGGCTTCCGCAGTGAAAGAAAAAGCGCCGGGCATTGTTCCCGGCGCTCGTTTTTTCGGAGAAGGGTCTCAACCTTGCCGCTTACTTGTCCTCCGGATTCAGCCTCTTGAACACAACCGCCGCCACCGCGCCGCCGGCCAGGTTGGCCACGAGATAAATCCAGATGTTCGACCACGCGGCCAGCTTCATCACGCTGATGCCCACGGCGACCGCCGGATTGAACGCGCCGCCGGAAATGCCGCCCACCGCGAACGCGCCCACCATCACCGTCATGCCGATGGCCAGGCCGTAGAAGGAATTGTTCGCCGTGTCCTTCGAGGTCGCCACGTTCAAGACCATGTAGGCCAGCGCGAAGGTGAAGAGAAACTCCGCGACCAGCGACTTGGCCACGTTCAAGTCACCCGGCGGCTTGGCGGGCGATCCCACGAGGAACTGCGCCACCAGCGCCGCCAGCACCGCGCCGATGATTTGGAAAATCCAATACGGCACCACGTCCTTGGCCGGGCAGCGACCGCGCAGAAACACCGCGAGCGTGACCGCCGGATTGAAATGGCCGCCCGAAACATGGCCGCCCGCAAAGATCATCACCATCAACGCCGCGCCAATCGCCAGCGGAGCCATCGACACGCCGCCAATGACGGTGCAGCCGATTGTGAGTACGAGGAAAAACGTCCCGATAAGTTCCGCGATGTATTTGTTCATAGGTTGGTTGGTTGGATTGCTGGTTGTGGATTCCCGTCGGCGCGAATGAGTAACAAACTGGTTCCCGCACCCTCAACTGAAATTTGCCCGAATGCCGCAAGGAACCAGTCGCAATTTCCGCAGAAACCGCCGCTGAACGCCGACCTTGTCATCGCCACCCCGCGCAGACCGCGGCGACCACGCCCCTTGTCCCGCGCCGGCTGCTTCACCCTTCACCCTTCACGCCCCGCTCCCCCGAATCTCCCTCGCTTACCCCCCTCGATTCGCTACCGTTCCGGCCCATGACGCATCCGCCGAAAGTCCTCGGCATCATCGCCGGCAATCGCTCCCTGCCGCTCCTGCTCGCACGACAGGCGCGCGCGATGGGCGTGCCGCGCCTCGTCGCTGTTGGCTTCGACAACGAGACCGACCCGCAGCTCGCCGGTCTCGTGGACGACCTTGTGTGGCTCAAGGTCGGGCAGTTGACCAAGCTGATCGAAGCCTTCCGGGAGCGCGGCGTGACGCAGTGCGTGATGGCCGGCCAGATCGCGCCGAAGAATCTCTTCGACCTCCGCCCCGACCTGCGCGCCATGGGCCTGCTGCTGCGCCTCAAGGAAAAAAACGCGCACAGCATTTTCGGCGGCATCGCCGACGAGCTTAAGAAGGACGGCCTCCAGCTCATCGAAGCCACCCCGTGGCTGCGCCCCCTCATGGCCGCGGCGGGATTTCAGCTCGGCCCACCCCCCACCGCCGAACAGCAGGCCGACATCAGTTATGGCCTGCGCATTGCCCGCGAAATCTCGCGCCTCGACATCGGCCAGCTCGTCGTGGTCAAGAGCGGCACCGTCCTCGCGGTCGAGGGCTTCGAAGGCACCGACCGCTGCCTCCAGCGCGGCGGCGAGCTGGCCGGCAAGGACGGCGGCGCCGTCGCCGTCAAGGTCGCCAAGGAAAACCACGACCTGCGTTTCGACATCCCCTGCATTGGTCCGCGCACGCTTGAGACCTGCGCCGCCGCGCGCATCGCCGTCCTCGCCCTCGAAGCCGGCCGCACACTTGTGCTCGAACAACCCGAAGTCGAGCGCCTCGCCCGCAAGCACAAGATTTCCCTCACCATCGCCGCGTGATCCGCCCGCGACGAGGCCGCCGGACGTCTCTGCAGACCCCGTTTTCAGGCCCAGCGCCGCGTGGTTTTACCCCAACCGGAAAAGGTTGAAGCCCGCCTTCCCGTCGCCAGTCACGCTCTCTCCATTTGATGCAAACCACCGCCTCTCCCACCGACACGCTCCAAGCCGTCGAGCAGCTCCGCCAGGCCCGCGAGGATATTTTGCGCGAGGTCCGCAAAGTCATCATCGGCCAGCAGGATGTGATTGATGACGTGCTCACCTGCCTCTTCAGCCGCGGGCACGCGCTCATCGTCGGCGTGCCGGGGCTGGCCAAGACGCTGCTCGTCTCCACCATCGCGAGCATCCTCGATCTGAAATACAAGCGCATCCAGTTCACGCCGGACCTGATGCCCTCGGACATCACCGGCACCGATGTCATCGAGGAAAATCTCGCCACCGGCAAACGCGAGGTCGCCTTTCTCGCCGGCCCCATTTTCGCGAACATCATCCTCGCCGACGAAATCAACCGCACGCCACCCAAGACGCAGGCGTCGTTGCTCCAGGCCATGCAGGAACGCGAAGTCACCGTGGGCAACAAGACCTACAAGCTCGACGCACCTTTCCTCGTGCTCGCGACGCAAAATCCCATCGAGCAGGAAGGCACGTATCCGCTCCCCGAAGCGCAGCAGGACCGCTTCATGTTCAACATCTACATCGGCTACCCGACCGAGGCCGAGGAAGTGCAGATCGGCCTCGCCACCACCGTGGACGCGACGCCCGACCTGAAGACCGTGATGAAAGGCGCGGACATTCTGCGCTACCAGGCCATCGTGCGAAAAGTCCCGGTCGCCAATCACGTCGCCGCCTACGCCGCGAAACTCGTCCGCGCCACGCGACCGGGCCAGCCGGACTCCTCTGACATTGCCAAGAAATGGCTCCAATGGGGCGCCGGCCCGCGCGCCGTGCAAAACCTTCTTCTCGGTGGAAAAGCCCGCGCGATTCTGCGCGGCAATTTTCACGTCTCCACCGACGACATCCGCGCCTGCGCCACGAGCGTCCTGCGTCACCGCCTCATCCCGAATTTCGCCGCCGAAGCCGAGGGCATCGACACGGTGAAAGTCATCCAGGAACTCGTGAAGTCCGTCCCCGAGCCGAAGGAATAATCGCGGCTCATCCTTCGATGCTTGCCGGCTCCCAATTCCTCGACCCCGCGATTCTCGCCAGCCTGCCCAACCACGAGCTGGTCGCGAAGCGGCTCGTGCGCGGGGTTTTCGTCGGCTACCATAAGAGCCCTGACTTCGGATACAGCGTCGAGTTTGTGGACCATCGTGACTACGTCCCCGGCGATGATCTGCGCACGGTGGATTGGCGCGTGTGGGCGCGGAAGGACAAGTATTACGTGAAGCGCTTCGAGATGGAGAGCCAGCTCAAGGCCACCATCGTCCTCGACACCTCGCGCAGCATGGATTTCGGCGATGGCCGCCTCACGAAACTCACCTACGCCTCCTACCTCGCCGCGAGCCTTGCGTATCTCGTCATTCATCAAAACGACATGGCGGGCCTCGTCACGTTCGACGACAAGATTCAGAATTACCTCCCGCCCCGCGGCAGCCGCGCGCATCTTCGCAGCCTGCTGCACATCCTCGGCGGCCTCCAGCCCGGCCCCGCGACGAATGTCCCCGCCGCGTGCCATCATCTCGCCGACACGATGAAATCGCGCGGCATGGTCATCCTCATCAGCGACCTGCTCGACGACACCACCGAAGTCCTCAACGCCCTCCGCCATTTCCAGCACAAGAAGCACGACGTGATCGTCTTTCACGTCCTCGACGACAGCGAACTCGACCTGCCCTACGAGGAACTCGCGAACTTCCGCGACGTCGAAACCGGCTCACGTCTCGCCGTGGACCCCGCCGCATTCCGTCCCGAATACCGCCGGCGCATTAACGCATTCTGCGACGAACTCGACCAGGGCTGCCTGCGCACGAACATCGACTACCATCTCGTCCGCACCTCCGAGCCGCTGGAGAAAGTGCTGTCCAGCTATCTCAAATTCCGCATGAGGAGGGCGCGGTGAATTTCCTCAGCGGCGCATTTTTGCTGGGCCTGGTGGCCGTCGCCGCGCCGGTGGTGATCCATCTCATCCACCGCCAGCGCTACCCCGAGCGCCGCTTCACGACGCTGCGGTTCTTCAACCGCACGATCAAACACAACGTCCTCCAAAACCGCCTCATCGATCGCATCCTCCTCGCGCTGCGTGTGCTCGCCCTCATCGCGCTCGCGTTCGGCCTTGCGCGTCCGTTTTGGAAATCCGCCTTCGGCGAAAAGCGACTCTCGCTCGTCATCGTCCTCGACAACTCGCCGAGCATGTCCCGCCTGCGCGACGGCAAATCGCTCTTCGACCACGCCCAAGCCGCCGCCCAGTCCGCGCTCGCCCAACTCGGCCCCAATGATCGCGCCGAACTCATCCTCACCGCCCCGCTCTCCGCGCCCACGATGTTCCCCGACCGCGCCGCGCTCGAACGCAATCTCCCGCCGCGCGCCGGCCAGCCGCTCGGCCTCTGTGTCGGCGGGCCTCAGCGCTCCGCGCTTTCCGTCC
>BJHT01000090.1 GCA_014193395.1 Verrucomicrobiota bacterium | reverse complement strand
ATCGAAGCTTACTACAACACCCACCGCAAACACTCCTCCCTCGGCTACAAAACCCCCGCCACCTTCGAGGCCCAGCTCAACCCCAAAAACTAACCAAATGCTGGTCCAGAAATCCGTTGCATCTCACAGTGCCGAGTTCAAAGTTAAGGTGGTGTTGGCGGCGTCGCGGTGAGCAATTGCCCCAGTTCCTCCTGGCACTTCTGGGGTTTGCCATGGCCGCCAGCGTCATGCGCTTTACCTATCAGAGGGTGTTGCGAAAGTTTGTGTAAGTCCCTGGAATGCGGGGACTTGGTCACGGAGAAAGCCATTTTCATCGCCAACCCCGAGTACTGGCATTCCTACGGGGGGCCAAATGTGGGTGAAACCCGCGCTACCACGAGGGTTTGTTCGGGTTCCCATTCGCCCGCGTTCGCTCCACATAAAGGAGAGGAAATAAGGAAATCCGTGAATTGGCCAATGAATCCGCAGTTCGCGTCCGACCCTTTCGCAACACCCTCTATCAGACTCGGTTCCGCTTCCCCCGACCGAACCAACGGGCGCTGGCTGAAAATTCCGCGCGTTTTGGATGGGGAGGAAAATCGTTCGCCGTGCGGCGTGATTTCGGCCGGATGCGAGGGCACCGCAAGCGTCGCAGCGGGAATTCGGGACGGGGATCAGCGTTGCATCCTTTGGCTGGGGAGCGCATACCGTTGGCGCGTGGTTTTCGGCGGCCCCTTGAAAACTTTTTCCACAAATATTTTCCAGCAGCGGCGAGGGCAGACTGAGGAACGAGGGTTGGGGCGGGCCGCCCAAACTGGCACGCGGGCCGCGTGCGCTCCCCGCGTTTTCCGCGAAGGTGCGGAAAACGGCACGATGGGGCGGGCGTGCTCCCCGTGCCGGTTCTCGTTGGGAGTTCGGGTTGAGTGAGGAATGCCGGAGCGGAGTCAATGACCCCATGCGCGTGCGCCCCAATGTTGATGGTTCGGAAGAATTGGTCGTGGTGTGTAATCGGGCTTCGGAGGTTGGGCCGGCGCGGGCGGGGCGTGATGATTCATCTTCGCTGGCGCGCTGGAATCCCGCGGTCCTCATTTTCACCGGAATCGCGCTGCTGGGCCTTGTCTCACCGACGGCGGCGGCGGCGCCCGGCGCGGGTGACACGTTGTTCGAGTCGCGGATTCGCCCGTTGTTGGTGGAGCGTTGTCTCGAGTGTCACGGACCGGAGAAGCAGAAGGGCGGATTGCGCCTGGACTCGAAGCCGGGCTGGCAGACGGGCGGCGGGAGCGGGCCGGCGATCGTGCCGGGCAGCCCCGAGAAAAGCCTGCTGCTCAAGGCCGTGGGTTACGCGGACAAAGATTTGAAGATGCCGCCGAAGCAGTCGCTCGCCGCTGCGGACGTGGCCGCGCTTGCGGAATGGATTCGCCTTGGCGCGCCGGACCCGCGGTTGGCCGTCGCGGGACCAATCGGGACGGCGGCAGCCAGGGCGCAGCAGCCTGACGACTGGGTGGCTGCGTTTCAGCAGCGGCTCGATTGGTGGAGCCTGAAACCCCTGCGCACCGCGTCGCCACCGCCGGTGAGCGATCCCGCGTGGGCGCGCGAGCCGGTGGATCGTTTCATTCACTCCGCATTGACCGCAGCCAAGCTTTCCCCCGCACCGACCGCCGAACCGGAAGTGCTGCTGCGCCGGCTCGCCATCGTCCTCACCGGCCTGCCGCCGACACCACAGCAGCGCGCGGCGTTTCTTCAGCGCTGGCAGGCGGACGCGGCCGCCGCCTACGAGCGGCTGGTGGATGAGCTGCTCGCGTCGCCGCATTTTGGCGAGCGGTTCGCGCGGCACTGGATGGATGCCGTGCGCTACACGGACACCTACGGCTACGAGTGGGACAATCCGGCGAAAGGCTCGTGGGAGTATCGCGATTACCTGATCCGCGCCTTCAACGGCGACGTGAGTTTCGCGCAGTTCCTGACCGAGCAACTCGCCGGCGATCTGCTGCCCGCGCCGCGAATCAACCGCGAGCTGGGCATCAACGAAAGCCTCATCGGCCCGATGTTTTATCATCTTGGCGAGCATCGGCACGGCAGCAGCCTCGGCTTCTTCAACGGCGTGCATCAGGAGATGGTGAACAACAAGATCGACGCGTTCTCGAAGGTCTTCCTCGCCACGACGGTCGCCTGCGCGCGCTGCCACGACCACAAGCTCGAGGCCGTGTCGCAGCGCGATTATTACGCACTGGCCGCGATGTTCATGACTCCGCGCTGGACCGCGCGCGTGGTCGATGCGCCGGACAAAAACGACACCGGCATCGCCCGGCTCAAGGAACTGCGCGCCGCCATCCGCCGCGAACTCGCCACTCAATGGTTGGCCGCCGTAAATGAGCAAAAATCCTGGCCGCTCGACGCGCCCGGCGCGCTGGCAACCCTGCTCGCGACCACCAACGTCGCCGCCGCCAAGAGCGCGCCCGCGCCGAAGCCCGACGAACTCGAACACCCGCTCACGCAGCTTCTGGCCGCCACCGATGACACGGTTGCAAAGCGCTGGCACGAAATTGCCGGTGCCTGGCGGACCAACCGCGCCGCGCGCATCAAGGCCAACGCCGCCTTCACCTGGCTCTCCGATTTTCAGGAGCCGAAACTGCCCGCCGGCTGGGTCACCGAAGGCGACGGCATGAAGCACGGCTACGTCACGGACGCCACGCCGCTGATCGCGCTCGAGGGTGAGGCCGTCATCGCGCGCCTGTTGCCGCGCGGCTATCACACGCACGCGCTGTCGTCGAAATTGCCGGGCGCGCTGCGGATGCCGCCGCAGTTGTCGGTGCCGGGGCGCATCGCGAGTTTGCAGCTCGCGGGCGGCGAGTTCAGCGGCTACCTGCCCGTGCCCGGCAACGCTTTTCAAAATGAGCCGCTCGGTTTCCTTGCTTCGGCCACGCCGACGTGGACGGCGTTTGCCGACGAGCGCCTGAACAACGGCGTGCCGCACGTCACCGTCGAGTTCGCGACGTCCTCATTGAACCCAAATTTCCCGCCGCGCACCGGCCTCGCCAAGGGCCTCGCGAATTCCGATCTCGGCTACGACAAACGCAGTTGGCTCAGCATCACGGGCATCGTCGGCCACGATCAGGCCGGCGCGCCGCAGGACACGCTCGAGCACTTCGCCACGCTCTACGACGGCGCGGCACCGCAGTCCGTCGCGGACGTCCGCCGCAGTCTGAGCAACTGGCTCGGCGGCGCAGTGCGGCGCTGGGCGGACGGAAAATCCCAGCCCGGCGATGTGCGCATCCTCGAGTGGCTGCTGACGAAAAAGCTGCTGCCAAATCGCGCCGCGCCGGGCAGTCCCCTTACCGCCCTGCTCGCGGACTACCGGCGCATCGAAGCCGGCCTCGCCCATCCGCGCACCGTGAACACGATGGACGAGCGCGAGGTTTCGCGAATCAGCTACCCGCTTAATGTCCGCGGCAACGTGGACACCCTCGGCGAAATGATCGCGCCGGACTTCCTCCAGATGTTCGCCGGCCGCAATGCCGTCGCGCAGAGCCGCGGCAGCGGGCGGCTCGAACTGGCCGAGTCGCTCGTGCAACCCGAGCATCCGCTGACCTCGCGGGTGTATGTGAACCGCGTGTGGCAATGGGTTTTCGGCACCGGCCTCGTGGCGACGCCCGACGATTTCGGTCGCCTCGGCGAACTGCCGTCGCATCCCGAGCTGCTCGATTACCTCGCGCGCGAGTTCGCGCGCGATGGCGGCTCGACCAAACGCCTCGTGCGCCGGCTCGTGCTCAGCCAGACCTTCCGCCAGTCCGGCTCGGTCGCCGCCGCCGCCCGCGAGCGCGACCCGGCCAACCGTCTCCTCCATCACTATGCCACGCGAAAAATGGAGGCCGAAGTCATCCGCGACGCGCTGCTCGCCGTCTCCGGCCGCCTCGATCCGCAGCTTTACGGCCGGCCGATCGATCCGCCGCGCGCCGCGCAAGACCCCGCCAAGCGCCTTTACTCCGGCCCGCTCGACGGCCACGGCCGGCGCTCGCTCTATTTGAAAATGTCGATCATGGAGCCGCCGAAATTTCTCGTCGGCTTCAACCTCCCTGACCTCAAGCTCCCGACCGGCCACCGCGACGTGACCGGCGCGCCCGCGCAGGCGTTGCTGCTGCTCAACGATCCGCTCGTGAGCGCGATGGCGAAGCACTGGGCTGCGCAACTCCTCCAGCAACCGCACGCCACCGTGGCTGAGCGCATCACCGCCATGTTCGTGCAGGCCTACGGGCGCGCGCCCACCGACGCGGAGTTGCAGCGGTGGACCGCCGCCCTGCCCGACCTCGCGCCCGCCGCCCCCGGCGATCTGCTGCGCAATGAGGGCGCGTGGACCCAGCTCGCCCACGCGCTGTTCAACACGAAGGAGTTTCTGTATTACCGGTGAAGCTGAACAACGCAGAGACTCGATGAATGCCATTGCGCCCAGCGGCCCGCACCCCTCTGCGTCCTTTCGCATCTCTGCGGTGTCATGTCTTCCCGTCCTTGCGCCCGCGCGCCCAGATTTACACCGCAGAGATGGGAAGAAACGCAGAGAAGACCGGGAGGACAAGAAGCGCTTCCTCCCACCCGCACCCCGCTGCGGCCCTTCCCATCTCTGCGGTGTCATGTCTTCCCGTCCTTGCGCCCGCGCGCCCAGATTTACACCGCAGAGATGGGAAGAAACGCAGAGAAGACCGGGAGGACAAGAAGCGCTTCCTCCCACCCGCACCCCTCTGCGGCCCTTCCCATCTCTGCGGTGTCATGTCTTCTCGTCCTTACGCCCGCGCGCCCAGATTTACACCGCAGAGATGGGAAGGAACGCAGAGAACCGAAGCGGGACGACGTGTGTCCATCCTCCCCCGCAAAAACTCCCCTCCCCAATCCATAACTAATCCCAATCCCCATGAACGCTGATCTCGGCGGCAAACACTCCGGCGCGCTCATTGGCGCCGCGCTGGCGGTCCATCGCGAATTTGGCCCCGGTCTTGACGAGGCGGACTACGAGAGCGCGCTGTGCCTCGAACTCACCGCCCGCGGCATCGAGCATCAACGGCAGGTGCCCTTGCCGCTGATTTACAAAGGCGTGCGCCTGGACGCGGGTTATCGCTTGGATGTCGTGGTCGGCGGAAACCTGCTGGCGGAACTCAAGGCGCTGGAAGTGATGCACCCGGTGTTCGAGGCGCAATTGCTCACGCACCTCCGCATCTCCCAAATTCCGCTCGGGCTGCTTATCAACTTCAATGTTCTCATGCTCCGTCAGGGCATCGTGCGCCGCGCCAACACGAATCCGCGGCCTCCAGTCGCGCCGCCCGCCACGCCTTCCGCCGTCTCCAAAGACGACGAGTCGGGATTCGACAACCTCTCCCGCGAAGTGATCGCCGCCGCCATCGAGGTCCACCGCCACCTCGGCGGGGGCCTGCTGCGCAGCGCCTACGAAACCTGCTTGTGCCACGAACTCCAGCTCCGCGGCCTGCGTTTTGTCCGCAGCCAGACGGGGGAGGTTCGGTATCGCAACACAACCATTCCCAGCGCGAAAGAAATTCCCCTCTTGGTTGAGAACGCCCTCATGGTCACCTGCCTGTGCGCCATTGACATCACTCCGCTCCAACTGGCCTGCGCCCGATCGCTGCTGCGGGTCGCCCGCCGCGCCTCCGGGATCGTCATCAACTTCCACGCCCCCACGCTGGCCGGCCACATCCGGCGCATTTGCGCCACTTCCAAGTCCGATTAACGCCAGTATCCTCGTTCCACCATTTCACCCACTGTGATAGCCTCCCGACCATGAACCCGCAGCCAAATCTCTGGTCCCGTCGCGACATTCTGCGCTCATCCTCCGCCGGCTTCGGCTGGCTCGCGTTGAGCGGCCTGTTTGCGCGTGAGTCCGTCGCGTCTGCGTCCGCGCCCATGCCGCATCTCCCGGCGCGGGCGAAGAACATCATCTTCTGCTTCATGGATGGCGGGCCGAGCCATGTGGACACGTTTGACCCGAAGCCGATGCTGAAAAAGCACGAGGGCAAACCCATTGGCAGCGGCGCGTTCTCGAAGCGCTCGCAGTCGTCCGACGCCGGGCGCGTGTGGTTCGGCAGCCCGTGGGAATTCCAGCAGCGCGGTCAGAGCGGGCTGTGGGTGAGCGATCTGTTTCCGAACCTCGCGCGCGTCGCCGATCATTTGTGCGTCGTGCGCTCGATGGTCGGCGAGCTGCCTTTGCACGGGCAGCAGAATCTCCTGCTCCACACCGGCCGCATCATCGGCCAGGCCCCGAGCTTCGGCGCGTGGGTTGCGTACGGCCTCGGCACGGAGAACCGCAACCTGCCCGGCTACGTGGTGCTCAACAACGACTGGGTGCCCAACGGCGGCCTCGAAAACTTCGGCAGCTCCTTTCTCCCCGCCAGTCATCAGGCCACGATGATGCGCGCCAAGGGCGTGCCCGTGGACAACATCGCGCCCGCCGATCCCGCCGCGCGCCAGCGTCGCAAGCTCGCGCTGCTGGCCGCGCAGGACGCCGCCTTCGCCGCGCAAAGCTCCGACGCTGCGGTGATTGAAGGCGCGATCGCCAGCTACGAAACGGCCTTTCTCATGCAGAGCACCGTGCCCGATGTAGCCGATGTGAGTCGCGAGCCGGAGCACATCCGCGACGCGTACGGCCTCAATTCCACCGACCAACACCAGCGCTTCTACGCGACGCAGGCGCTGCGCGCGCGGCGGCTCGTCGAAGCCGGCGTGCGTTTTGTCGAGATCACCTGCCCGAGTTTCGACGGCAACAATTCGCCGTGGGACCAGCATGGGCAGTTGAAGGTTAACCACGAGAAAAACGCGCGCATCACCGAGCAATCCGTCGCCGCGCTCATCCTCGATCTCGAGCAGCGCGGCTTGCTCGACGAGACCATCGTCCTGTGGGCCGGCGAGATGGGCCGCACGCCGCACACGCCGCGCGTCACCGCCGGCTGCGGCCGCGATCATCACGTCAACGGCTACTCGATCTTCATGGCCGGCGGCGGTTTCAAGCGCGGCTTCGCGTTTGGCGAAACCGATGAGTTCGGCAACGGCGTCGTGGCGAACCCGGTGGACATCCACGACATTCACGCCACGCTGCTCCACCAGCTCGGCATCCATCACGAGCGACTCACCTTCCGCCACGGCGGCCGCGACCAGCGCCTGACCGACGTGCATGGGAACGTGGTGAAGGAGCTGCTCGCGTGAGCCGCCGGCCCGCACTCGCAAAGCGGAGTCGGGCTGAGCATTCTCAGCAGTGCGAGTGGGTATCGGTCCGGGGTTTTGCCGTGAGCGTGGTTCTGCCGCAGCCGGATTGAAGTTGAAGCCTCGAACAAAATTTTGGATTCGCCTGGCCGCGTGGCCGCTCGTGGGATTTATGCTGTTTCGCTGGTTTGAACACAGTCAGGTTTTTCAGCCGGGCCGGGGCGTCGATTGCGACCCGGCGGATTTCCAACTGCCCGTCGAGGAAGTGACCCTGACCGCGGGCGATGGCGTGCGGCTGCACGCCTGGTGGATTCCCGCCGCAGCCACCGCGCCGCGCCGCCATCTGGCCGTGCTCTTCTGTCACGGCAATGCCGGCAATATCACGTCGCGCCCCGGCTATTATCAGGCCATCCGCGAAACCGGGATCAACCTTTTCACCTTCGACTACCGCGGTTATGGCCGCAGCGACGGGACGCCGGGCGAGGCTGGCACCTATCTCGACACCCACGCCGCGTATGCCTGGCTGCGGGCCAAAGGGTTTGCCGCGGGCGACATCTTCCTGTGGGGCGAATCGCTCGGCGGCGGCATCGCCAGCGAACTGGCCCTGCACGAGCCGGTCGGCGGCCTGGTGTTGCAATCCAGTTTCACCAGCATTCCGGATTTGGGCCGCGAAGTTTTCCCGTGGCTGCCGGTCCGCCTGATCTCGACGATTCGGTACGACACCGTGCATCGGCTCCCGCGCATCCGCGTGCCGGTGCTGATTCTCCACAGCCGGCAGGACGGACTCATCGGCTTTCATCACGCCGAGAAAAATTTCGCTGCCGCGAATGAACCCAAGCTGCTGTGGGAACTGCGCGGCGGTCACAATGAAGCCCTCGACGCGGACCGCTCGCGCTTCGTCGCCGGTTTCGAGGAATTCCTGCGCCAATGCGAGCAGCGGCGGGGAAGCGGGAAATGAGCGGCAATGACTGATGATTCGCGGCGAGCGCGGCCCGTGGGGCGCGACCGGTCCCTGGTCGCAGCGTGTGAAAGGGTAGGGGAGCGGTGGAAGCTGCCAACGAGCGCTCTGCCCGTCGCCCAACCGCCCGACTCGCAGCCGCGCTGATCATTCCGCTGCGGGCATCTCCGGTTCGATCTGGCGGACGAGCTCGGGGAAACGGCAGCCGGTGCAGAGGGCGTTCGAGTGCTCGCAGAAATCGCGCACGATCTGGAGCAGGCCCTGTTGCGCCGCCGCGGTGCGTGGAAAACGTCGCGAACCGCCCGCGAGCAATCGTTGCCGCGCGAGACGCAGCACGGAGTTGTCCTCGCCCGCGGGCCAGCGCAGGAACAGGCGCTCGACGGCTTCGCGGCGCGTGTCGTCGGCGTCCGCGACGGCGCGGCCCCAGAGCCACGGGAGCAGGACATTCATCGCCAGATCGGTCACGCGCGCCGCGCCGAGCAGCGGCTGCGGCTTGGCCATGCGCGCGGATTGAAAGGTCCAATGCCACGACCAGAAGTCGTCGTGCAGCACCTGCAGCGTCGCGAGCAGCGAGGTCGCCGGATCGGTGCCCGCGCCTGCGCCTTTGCCCGTGCCCGCGCTTCCGCCAACGCCCGTCCCCGCGCTCGCCGCGGTAAACCACCGCTCCAGCCGCGCCACAAAATCGCGGTCCCCGATCCAGTGCGTCGCCAGCGCGAGCCGGCGCTGCGGATGATTCGCCGGCCGCAGCCCGTGGAAACGCCACACGTCGCGCGGCAGCGCAATCGCGGCGAACTGCGCCCGCTCGCGCCACCATTGATCCCAGATGCGCCGCAGTTCGGCGTCCTGTTCGAGTTTGCGCCGCGTCAATTCGAGCGGCAGCAAACCGCCCACGCCCAGCAACCGCGCTTGCAGCAGCGCTGGCGCGACCGCGCCGCCGGCCGGCACCAGTTGCGGCAGCAACTCCGCCAGCCGCAGCATCGGCCACACGTTTTGCTTGTAGCCCAGCGCGCGAAACATTCCCTCCCACAACGCTTGCTCCCAGCCGCCCGTGCGCGCCCGCGCCGTCATCTGCGCGGCCTTGCCCGCGAGCCGCACGCAGGCCGCTTGATTCAGCAAATCCGCCAGCCGCTCCGGCGCGAGTTCGCGCAGCGGCGCGCAGCACTGGCCCGCGAGCGACGGAGCCGCCACGCTCGTGCCGTCGCCGCCAAACCATCCCGCCAAATCCGCGAGCGGCGCATCAAGCTGGTCCGCCAGCACGAGCGTCGGCAGCGCGTCGCCGGACCGCCCGGATTCCCAGACCACATGCAATAAAACGTCGCGATACGAGGGGTTCCGGTCGTGGCCGTGCGCGTGCCATTGTGCCGGGGCGAGGTCGATCTCGATGTCGCCGGTGCGCGCCGGGCCGTTGCCGAACTGCACCACGGCCCCGCGAAAATCCGGCCCCGCCTCGTGATTCCAAAAGCCCGGATGCAACACCTGCACCGGCGAGCCATCCACCAGATGCAGCCGGTCACGCACCAGCCGTTGGTGCTGCCAGACGTGCTGCAGCAGGCGCTCGGGCGGCGGCGCGCCGACGGTCTCGCCCACCAGCGGCACGCCCAGCGCGGTCTGCCGCCAGCGGGCGTAAAGATTGGGGCTGGAAAAATTCACTTGAGATTGCTTTTGCCGTTGTGCCCGACGAACATCCCGCCCGTCCGCCAGTGCCCGCAAACACCTTGCGAGACAAAGCTTCCCTCCGAGTCAGTGCGGTCGGCGGCGGGAGGCGGGCGGCACTGTAAACGGTCCTTAAACATGGTTGTCAATTTGCGATTCACACAACAGTTCGCGACGGGCGCGGCCGGCATCAGCCCCGGCGCGCGAGCCGTCCTGGCTCGCAGCGGCTCCGCTTGCAGCGGACCCGGTGGGATTTCCGAAGCCGCTACTGTCTGTGTGGCCGCTGCGGACGGGGACCGTCCGCGCTCCACGCGATATGTGCGTCCCAGCCACCTCGGCACTTCCATCTCTCACCGCGTCCTGCTGACGTTCGCCACCAGCCTGCTCGCGTTGCTGGCTCTCGCCGCGCCCATCGTCGTCTCGGCAGCCACCACCAAGCCCGCGCCCGAGCCTGACCTCCGCCGCGACGCCGTTGTCGCCGCCATCGAGCAAGTGCTCCCCGCCGTCGTCAACATCGGCACCGAGACCATCGTCGAGACGCGCGACGCCTTCGATGATTTGCTCCGCGAATTTTGGGGGCCGTACTACCGCCGCCGTCCCCCCGACCGCCAGTACAGCCTCGGCTCCGGCGTCATCATCGACGAGGACGGCTACGTGCTCACCAACCTCCACGTCGTTCGCCGCGCCAGCCGCGTCTGGGTGAAACTCGCCGACGGCCGCGAACTCGAGGCCCAGCCGGTCAAAGGCAAAATGACCGCCGACGTCGCCCTCCTCAAAATCGTCGCGAAGAATGGCGAGAAATTTAAGCCCGTGAAATTCGCCACTGACGACGATCTCCTGCTCGGCGAAACCGTCATCGCCCTCGGCAATCCCTTCGGCCTCGGCGGCTCCGTCAGCCGCGGCATTCTCAGTTCGAAGGAACGCCGCGCTCCGCGCGACGGCGAGGCGCTCGACGTTTCCAACTGGCTCCAGACCGACGCCGCGATCAATCCCGGCAACAGCGGCGGCCCGCTCGTCAACCTTCGCGGCGAACTCATCGGCATCAACGTCGCCGTCTATCGCGAGGCCCAGGGCATCGGCTTCGCCATCCCCATCAAGCGCGTGAACGAGGCGCTCTCGGAATTCTTCACACCCGAGGCGATGCGTGCGCTGTGGTTCGGCGCGCGGGTGAAAAGCGGCGGCGGCCCGCTCATCATCCAGCAGGTGCAGGACGGCAGCCCCGCCCAGCGCGCCGGGCTGCGCACGAACGAAGTCATCCTCCAGGTCAACGGCCACGCGCCCAAAAACCTCATCGAGTTCAACCGCGAACTGACCGCCAACGCCGACCGCAAGGACGTCACGCTCGTCGTGCAGCGCGGCTACGACCGCCGCACCGTGACCGTGCGGCTGTTGCAGGAACGCGATTTTTTTAACGCCGCGCTCATCCGCCAGAAGACCGGCATCACGCTGCAGGAAATGACCGCGGAAATTGCCGCGCAATACGGACTGCGCACCGCGAGCGGCTTCGTCATCACCGCGGTCGAGAAGGGCAGCCCCGCCGCGCTCGCCGAGTTGCAGCCTTATTTTCTCGTGCAGGGCATCGACGGCCTGGTGCCGCCCAATCTCGTCGAGGCGGCCAAGCTGCTGCACGCCAAGAAAACCGACGCCACCGTCCGGCTCGACCTGATCGTGCCGTGGCGGCGGGGCAATCTCACCGGCTATCGCGAAGGCGCGATCGAACTCAAGGTCCGCTGAACCCCGCGCACGCGTTGATGAACCCCACGCCCGTCATTGAAGTTGAAAACCTGACCAAGCGGTACCCCGGGCGCACCGCGATCTCCGGCCTCACCTTCACCGTCGGCAAAGGCGAAATCGTCGGCCTGCTCGGCCCCAACGGCGCGGGCAAAAGCACGACCATGCGCATTCTTTCGTGCTACCTGCCGGCCACGTCCGGCACCGCGCGCGTCGCCGGCCACGATGTTTTCACCGAGTCCGAGGAGGTTCGCCGCCGCATCGGCTATCTGCCCGAGAGCAACCCGTTGCACCTCGACATGCGGGTGCGCGAATACCTGAAATTCCGCGCGCGCTTGAAAGGCCTGAGCATCGGCCGCAGCCGCGACCGCGTGGACCGTGTGCTCGAGCAATGCGGCCTGGCCGACGTGAGCCGCAAGGTCATCGGTCAGCTCTCGAAGGGCTTCCGCCAGCGCGTCGGGCTCGCCGATGCGCTCGTGCATGAGCCGGACCTCATCATTCTCGACGAGCCGACCATCGGCCTGGACCCGCACCAGATTCGCAGCGTGCGCCAGCTCATCAAAGATCTCGGCAAGCTCCACACCATCCTCATCTCGACGCACATCCTGCCCGAGGTCGAGATGACGTGCAGCCGCGTGCTGATCCTGCACGAGGGCCGCATCGTCGCCGCCGACACCACGGCCAAGCTGCTCGATTCCCTCAGCACCGGCGACCAGGTCATCGCGGAAATCGCCGCGCCGCTCGAACAACTCCGGCACGCGTGGGAACACGCGCCCGAGGTGGAGCACTTCGACATCGCCCCGTGCGATGGCGATTACTTTCACTGTGCGCTCACGCCGCGGCCCGGCGTGGACCTGCGGCCGCAGATCTTCACGCTGGCCAAGGATAACAACTGGCGCTTGCGCGAACTCACGCACGGCCGCCATTCGCTCGAGGAAATTTTCGTCCACCTGACCCGCAAGGATCGCGAGGAGAATCTCTGATGCAACCGTACCTCACGCTCGTGCGCCGCGAACTCACCGGCTACTTCAACTCGTTCCTCGGCTACGTGATCATCGCCAGCTTCCAGTTGCTGCTCGGCCTGAGCTTCGTGCTGCTGCTGAAATCCGCCGACGGCAAGCCCATGGACACGCCCGTCACCGAGACGTTTTTCATGACCGGCTTTTTCTGGCTGATCCTGCTGCTCGGCGCGCCGGTCATCACGATGCGCACCTTCGCGCTCGAGAAATTCTCCGGCACTTTCGAGACCCTGATGACCACGCCCGTCAGCGATGTGCAGGTCGTGCTGGCCAAATTCACCGGCTCGCTGGTGTTCTATCTTCTCGCGTGGCTGCCCGCGTTGGCCTACCCGTATTTGCTCCGTTACAACTCGATCAACCTCCCGCCCATCGACCCCGGCACCATTGTCAGCACGTTCCTGGGCATCTTCCTCTTCGGCGCGTTTTACCTGGCGATGGGCTGCTTCGCATCGTCGCTCACGCGCGCGCAGGTCGTCGCCGCGATGATCACGTTCGCGCTCGGCCTCGGGCTGTTTCTCCTGAGCTTCCTCTCGGTCATCGTGCCCGCGACGCCCGGCTGGCAGTCGAAACTTTACGCGCACATCTCGATGGTCGATCACATGCGCGACTTCACCCGCGGCATGGTGGACACGCGCTTCGTCGTGTTTTACCTGAGCCTCACGCTGATCTTTTTGTTCCTCACGTTGAAGGTCGTCGAAAGCCGGCGCTGGAAATAACCGCCATGGACGCCGATTCACCCAACAGCTTTTCATCCGGGCGCAAATGGGGCGTGGGCACCAACACGCTCGTCTCGGTCATCGCCTTCGTCGCGGTGATGGCCATGCTGAATTATCTCGCGAGCCGCCATTTCACGCGCCTGCCGCTGTCTTTTGCCGCCAAGGAGCAGCTCTCCACCCTCACCGTCCAGGTGCTTCAGTCGCTGCCCGAGCCGGTGAAAATCATCCTCTACTACGATCCCGACGAGGCGCTCTACGGTCCCGTGTCGCAGTTGCTCAAGGAATACACGCTCCTCAACCCGACCAGGCTCTCGCTCGACGTCGTCAACTACGTCCTCGAACCCGCCAAGGCCGAGCTGATCAAAAACCAATACAAGCTCCCGCCGCAGGCCAAGGACCTCGTCATCTTCGAGTGCCGCGGCAAAACCAAGATCGTCGCGCAATCGGACCTCTCCGATTACGACATCTCGAAGGTCATCAGCGGCGAAAGCAACGAGGTCAAACGCAAGGCCTTCCTCGGCGAGCGCCTCTTCACCTCGGCCATCCGCACCGTCGCCGATCCGCAGACCCAGCGCGCCGCCTTCCTCGTCGGGCACGGCGAACACGACCGCACCAATTCGCTCAGCGACTTCGGCTACGGCCGCTTCACCAGCCTGCTGCGCGAAAACGGCATCCAGATTTCTCCGCTCAGCCTTGCCGAAACCAACGACGTGCCCGCCGACACCCAACTGCTCATCATCGCCGGCCCGACGCGCGCCTTCGACCTCGGCGAAATCGACAAGCTCGACCGCTTCCTCAACAAGGGCGGCCGGCTGTTTCTCCTGCTCAATTACCAGTCCCGCACCGGTCTCGAACGCCTGCTCTCCAAGTGGGGCGTGGACTTCGGGGAAGGCGTCGTCGTCGATGAAAAGAAATCCCGCAGCAACAGTTCGGTCATCGTCGGCAGTTACGGCGCGCATCCGGTGGTCGGCGCGCTCGCGCAGGCGCAACTTCCCCTCCAGTTGATCCTGCCCCGCCCCGTCCTCAAGCGCGCCGGGCCGCAGGGTGCCGACGCGCCGCAGGTTGTCGAACTCGCCACCTCCAGCCCGGAAGGCATCGCGGTCAACGACGTTCGCGACGGCGTGCCCCGCCCGAACCCCGCCACCGATCCGGTCGGCGCAATCCCGCTGATGGTGGCCGTCGAGAAAGGCAGCATCAAAGACGTGAACCTCGACCGCGGCTCGACCCGCATGGTCATCACCGGCGACTCGTTTTTCCTCGGCAACAAACTGATCGAAGCCGCCGCCAACCGCGACTTCGCCTGGCATGCGGTCAACTGGCTCCTCGACCGCTCGCAGCTCCTCGGCGGCATCGGCCCGCGCAAGATCACCGAGTACACGCTCACCGTCACCCAGGGCCAGATGCGCAACCTCCGCTGGCTCGTGCTGGCCGGCCTGCCCGGCGGCGTCCTGCTGCTCGGCGTCCTCGTCTGGTTCCGCCGCCGCTACTGAAACCGAAACCGGTCCGCTGCGATGAACCACAGAGACACGATGAACACAGAGAAAAGCCATCAGGGTAAAACCTCTGTGTTCATCGTGTCTCTGTGGTCCATTTCCCCGGATGCGCGCGGACTTTGGAGTGCGGTGACTTGTCACCGCTTTCCCGAGGCGACTTGTCGCCGTCGAACCGCGAAAGGCGTGTGTGGACAAGAGGGGCGTTCACGGCTCGCGCCAGCGCCGGCACGCCCGCATGACCGGAAGCGCACCGAACTCCGACGGCGACTAGTCGCCTGCGCAAAAGCGGTGACGAGTCACCGCACTCCAAATGACGGCCGCGGTCACGAACTGCTGCATCCGGCTCTCCCCGCTGGGCGTCGCCCGTTCGAGCGTGGGGCCTTTCCCCCGGCTCCTTCCCTCTCTGCGTTCCTTCCGATCTCTGCGGTGTTCCACTCCGCGCCCCTACGATCGGAACGTTCCCTGAATACACCGCAGAGATCGGAAGGAACGCAGAGAGGGAAAGCGCGGATGCGCGTACCGCATACTCACTGCGGAGGCGGTCAGAGTTTTTCCTCCACCCTTGCCGCCCCACGCGCTCCGCAGCAGTTGCGGCTGCCCTCCTCTGTGTTCATCACATCTCTGTGGTCAATTCCGGTTCGCCCCTGCCACCTTGTATGAACACCAAGACCACCAAATGGCTCGTGCTCACCGCGGTGGCGCTGTTCCTCTTCATCGTCTTCTTCGAGCGCCGCACCGAGGAGACCTCGACCGTGCCCGCCAAGCTCGCGCGCCTTTTCCCCGACCTGAAACCCGCGCTCGTCACGCAGGTCGAAGTCGCGTTCGACAAGCTCACCCTCCGCGCCCTGCGCACGAACGAAGCCTGGCTCCTCACCGCGCCGCTCAACTATCCCGCGCTCGCCACGCCCATCGAAGCCCTCGCCCGCGCCACCGCGGAACTGCGCTGGCGCACGCTCATCCCCGAGGCCACCTGGCAGGCCCAACCCGGCGGCCTCACCAACTACGGCCTGAATCCCCCGCGCGCCGTCCTCCGCCTGCAATTCGGCAACGACCGCACCGAACTGCGCCTCGGCTCCCGCACCGCCATCGGCAACGAGTTCTACGCGCGCCTCGGCGACTCCAACGCCATCCACGTCGTCGAAGCCGCGCTGCTCGACCAGCTCCCGCGTTCGAGCACCGACTGGCGCAGCCCCGCGTTCCTCGATCTGGCCGGCGTGAACTTCAACCGCGTCAACATCCGCATCGGCCCGCGCCAGCTCGAACTGCAACGCGACGCCACCAACCAGCTCTGGCGCCTCACCGTTCCCCAGCCCACCAAGCGCGCCGACAATCCGCGCTTCGAGCAGCTCCTCGAACACCTTCAGCGCTGGCCCGTGCAGCAGTTCGTCAGCGACGATCCGCAGGTTGATCCCGACCCCTTCGGCCTGCTCACGCCCGAGGCCGAGCTGAGTTTTGCCAACGGCACCAACCGCCTGCTCGCCGTGCAATTCGGCAAATCCCCGACCAACGACGCCACGCTTGTCTTCGCCCGCCGCCTCAGCCACACGAACATCGTCGCCGTTCCGCGCGCGTGGCTCGAACCCCTGCGCGCGCCCTACTGGGATTTTGCCGAACATCATCTCCTCGACCCGCTGCCCGCCGCCGGCGTGGACGTGATTGAAATCCAGGGCGACGACCATTTCGCCCTGCGCCGCCAGACCAACGACACCTGGCGCGTCGTCGAGCCGCTCAATTTCGCCGCCGACACCAACATTGTTTCCGACCTGCTCCGCGGCCTCGCGCAGTTGGAGGCCGTCGAGCTGGCCAAGGAAGTCGTCACCGATTTCGCCGCGTACGGCCTCGCCTCGCCGCTGCGCCGCTTCACCCTCCTGACCGCGCGCACCAACGCCGCCGGCGTGTCCACCAACCAGATTCTCGCCCAGCTCGATTTCGGCACGCGCGAGAAAGACCGCATCTTCGCGCGCCGCCACGACGAGTCGTCCGTCTATGTCGTCCCGCGCGGCGACGCGGAACGGCTCCCCGCCGCGCTTTTCCAGATGCGCGACCGGCAAATCTGGAATTTTCCCAGCACCAACGCGCTCGCCGTCACCATCACGCAGCAGGGTCGCGAGAAGCGAATCGCCCGCAACGCCGCCGGAGAATGGGCCAACACCAACGGCCCGCTCGACCTCGTCACCGCGGCAGCCCTCGAGGAAACCCTCCACCGCCTCGGCCAGCTCCGCGCCGAGTCGTGGGTGTCGCAGGGCACCAACCGCCTGGCCATTTACGGCTTCACCAACGTCGCCCACAAAATTTCCATCCAGGTCAACGGCGGCAGCACGCCGCGCACCCACACGGTCGAGTTCGGCCGCTGGTCGCCCGCGCGCCGTCCCTACGCGGCCGTCGTGTTCGACGGCCAGCCCGTCATCTTCGAGTGCCCGCCCCGGCTCTACGTCGATTTCGTCGCCCCGTATCTCAGCGTCGCGCCACCGCCGCCTTGAATCATGCCGCCGCGCAAACCCAGAACGTTTCGCCAGAAATTCGCGCGCGCGTTTCGCTGGTGTCGCATCTGTGTCTGGCTCGTTGTCCTCGTTGTCCTCTGCGCCCTCATCTACCTCGACCGCGTCGGCCTGCCGGAATTTGCCAAACGCCGCGTGGTCGCCGAGCTGCGGGAACACGGCTTGGAACTGCAATTCCAGACCCTGCGCCTGCGCTGGTTTCGTGGCATCGTC
This sequence comes from Verrucomicrobiota bacterium, assembly GCA_014193395.1. GTDB lineage: Bacteria > Verrucomicrobiota > Verrucomicrobiia > Limisphaerales > BJHT01 > BJHT01. Next base: position 3,069 of record BJHT01000090.1, on the reverse strand, counting down.
GGCCAGAATGTCATCGTCGCCCGCGCTGATCCCGCGAGCACCGTCCAGATGACCATCGCCGAGGTCGCGCTCGGCGTGGACTGGTCCGCCCTGCGCCACCGCGAGTTTCATCTTGACTCCGTCACGCTCAACGAAGCCCGCCTCGTCTGGCCGCTCCTCGCCACCAACCAGCCCCCGCGCGAATTCGTCGTCGAACATCTCCACGGCCACCTCGAATTCGCCGCCGGCGACCTCTGGCATCTCACCCAGCTCCAGGCCGAATCCCTCGGCAGCAAGCTTCTCGTCTCGGGCGTCCTCACCAACGCCTCCCGCCTCGGCGAACGCATTTCCCTGGCCCGCACCTCGCCGGCCAGTCGCAACACCGAACAACTGCTCAGCCAGATTTTGGGCGAGGTGCAGCGCTTCCAATTTTCCAAGCCGCCCGAGATTCAACTCACCGTTCGCGGCGACGCCCAGCCGCACGAGGAAATCGTCGCCGAGCTGAAAATCCAGGCCCCCGCCGCGCGTTCGCCCCACGCCGACTGGCGCAACCTCACTGTCCTCGGCGAGGTCCAGCGCGTGCGCGGCACCAACAACCAGCTCACCGCCAGCCTCGTCCTCAAGGCCGATCACGCGCACGGCCCCGCGTGGGGCCGGGTCGAGATGGCCCGCATGAACCTGCAATACAGCGGCAACCTCACCAACCTCGCCGACTTCAAATCCCACTGGCAGCTCAGCCTCGCCGACGCCACCAACCGCTGGGGCCACGGCCGCAACTGGCAGCTCTCCGGCGATCTCCAGCGCCTCCCCGTGCCCGGCACCAACGCCGCCTTCGCCGCCGAACTCCACGCCGTCGTCGATGGCTTCAAGACCGAATGGGCCGGTGCCAGCCAGGTCGGTCTCCATGTGCAGGTCCCCGGCTTCACCAACGACGCCGCCTTCCGTGCCGATTGGAATCTCACGCTCAAAGACACCCGCTCGCGCTGGGGCAACGCCACCTCGCTCCAGATCAACGGAGACAGCGTCCCCGCGCCGACGCGCACCAATTTCTACCAATCCGCCATCAACGTGAAAGGCAGCGGCCTCGCGACCAAATGGATTCAAGCCCCCGAGTTCATGGCCAGCGGCCAGCTCACGCATCCCGCCACCGACGGCTTTCAACCCGAGTTGGCCTCCTTCCAGGCGAGCCTGCACCAACCCACCACGCCGTGGGGCACCGCCACCAATGCCCTCCTCAGCGGCCACATCTCGCAGCGCTCGTCCGCCGCGCGCGCCGCCACGCGCGACTGGGGTTTGTGGGCCGATCTCGAACCGTTCTCCATCGATTGGGAATGGCTCTTCACCGACCTGCGCCGCACCAATGTCGTCGTCGAGAAAATCAACTGCTCCGGCCAGTGGCAGGCCCCTGAGCTGACCGTCAACCACCTCAAGCTCGATCTCTACGGCGGCGCGCTCACCGCCACCGGCCGCCTCGACGTCGCCACGCGCGAACTCCGCGGCGCACTCGAATCCAACTTCGAACTCCGCTCCCTTGGCCCGCTCCTCGCCACCAATCACCAGCCCTACCTGAACGACTTCTCGTGGGAAAAACCGCCCGCCCTGCGCGTCGCCGCCGCCGTCGTGCTCCCGCCGTGGACCACCAACACCGCGCCCGCCGCGCCCGCGCCCGCCACCGCCGCGAATGCCACCAACGCCAACGCCAGCACCGCTACCCTGCTCGATTCCCTGCGCGGCGAAGGCTCCTTCGCCCTCGGCCCCGGCACCGTGCGCGGTCTTCCGTTTCAGTCCCTCACCACCACCCTCGCGATCACCAATCAACTCCTCAGCCTCCCTGCCTTCGCCATCCGCCGCAGCGAAGGCAGCGTCACCGGGAACATCGCCACGCATCTCGTCACGCAGGAGTTTCGCGGCCACGCCCGCAGCCAGATTCAGCCGCTCGACCTTGCGCCGCTGCTCGGCAAAGGCGCGCAGGACTTTCTTTGTTTCGCCAAGATTCCCGAGCCGCCGACCCTCGACGCGACCTTCAGCGGCAACTGGACCAACCTCGAAAACGCCGCCGTTTCCGCGCGCGGCGCGATCAGCAATTTCAGCTACCGCGGCGAGGCCTACACCAACGCCCGCGCCCACATCGTCGTCACCAACCAGGCGCTCCACCTCACCCAGATACACATCGCGCGCGGCGACCGCTACGGCTCCGCCGACGCCATCTCGCTCGATTTCAGAACCGACCGCATTTTCTTCACCAACGTCTTTTCCATTCTCCCGCCGCTCGCCGTAACCACCATGATCGGCCCCGAGACCACGCGGGCCGTCGAGGACTACCATTTCCTTGATCCGCCCGCCGTCCGCCTCAACGGCTCGCTCAACACGCGCCACAGCGACGATACGGACATGCACTTCGAAATCGACGGCGGCCGTTTCAACTGGCGCTGGTTCAATCTCACCCGCGTCAAAGCCAATGCCCATTGGGTCACCAACACGCTCGCCATCACCAACATCCTCGGCGACTTCTACCAGGGCACGCTGCACGGCGACGCCTTCTTCAAGTTCGAGCCGCGCGGCAGCACGCCCTTCCGCTTCACCACGCTCGTCACCAACTGCAACTTCCACTTGCTCATGGGCGACCTCGTCAACCCGACCAACAAATTCGAGGGCCGGCTTTCCGCCAACATCCACGTCACCAACGCCAACACTCTCGACCTGAAAAGCTGGCAGGGCTTCGGCACCGCCGAACTCCACGACGGACTCATCTGGCAGGCGCCCATCTTCGGCATCTTCTCCCCGATCTTGAACAGCATCGCCCCCGGCCTTGGCACCAGCCGCGCGAAGGAAGCCGCCGGCAGCTACTTCATGACCAACAGCGTCATCAACACCAAGGACCTCGAAATCCGCGCCGCCCCCGTCCGCCTGCAATATCACGGCACCGTCGATTTCGATGGCCGCATCAACGCCGGCGTCGAGGCCCAGCTCTTCCGCGACGCCTCGCTCATCCCGCGCCTCGTCGGCTTCGTCCTCAAGCCCTTTACCAAGCTCTTCGAATACAAAGTCACCGGCACCCTCGGCGACCCGAAGAGCGAGCCGATGTACATC
>BJHT01000089.1 GCA_014193395.1 Verrucomicrobiota bacterium | reverse complement strand
CGGGCAGCTGATCCGGCCGCGCTGAACCGGCGGTTCCGCGAGGCTTGGCGGAACAAGGGGGACTTTGATTTTTCGCAGGCCGCGTGGTTCGCGCTGGTGCGCCAGGCCTTTGCCGAGCGAGCCGCCGAACTGTCGGAGGAATTCTTTCCCGCCGTCTATCGCCGCTTCACCGAGCCGGAGGTGTGGCATGTTTTTGAAGATGTGATCCCGACGCTCGACACGCTGGCAACCCACGGCGTGAAGCTGGCCGTAGTCTCGAACTGGGATGAGCGTCTGCGCCCGCTGCTGGCGAACCTGCGGCTGCACAGTTTTTTCGAGGCCATCGTCGTGTCGTGCGAGGCAAAGTTCGCCAAGCCGTCGCCGGTGATTTTTGAACTGCTCGAGCGCCGGCTCGGGCTGCCATTGGCCGGCGTGCTGCATGTCGGCGACACTGCGGCGGAGGATGTCGCGGGCGCGCGCGGTGCCGGGCTGCAAGCGCGCCTGGTGCGGCGCGGCGCACCCGCCATTGCTGGCGAGCAGCTCGCTTCGCTTTTGGAAATCCCCGCGCTGTTAGGGCACTGAAGCGGAGGGCGGGGTAGCGCAGGCGGCACGCCTGCGGTACCGTTGGAGATGACGTGAGGAGACTCTAACTTTGTCTCCACGAGGGGCGTGCCCGAACCAGAGGAGGCGGTTGCTTTCAAACGGCCTCGTCCGTATGCGCAGGATGCATTGCGACCGCTTGTGGTGAGTATCTCAGCGAGGCTGAGGCCTGCTCGGTCGAAACACGGTCCCGCCGGGGAAAGAGCTAGAGTCTCCTAACGTCGTCTCCTACCAGATGCAGGCGACGGACTCCTACGCGATAGGATGTTCGCCCGCGCCGCACCCCCAGCTCTTGCGAATAAGGGTCCGTTACCCGCGGGGTAGGCTCGCTTATACTTTTGGCGCACCCGTTGACGATTGGGGGGGTGGCGGCCAAAGATGTGTCCCGTGAGCAACGGAAAATCCTCCACCACAGAGCCACAACGGCTCCGGCAGGCACTGCCTGCCAATGCCCCGGAAGCCCCACTGCGGGCGCGGTCCGGCGCGGTGTGGAGTCATGGCTTGAAGCCCCGTCGCCGCGCGCCACTTTCGCCATGAAACTCCTCGCCGGACTGTTCAACTCTTCCCTCGGGAAGAAGCTACTCATGGCCCTGACCGGGGCCGCGTTGCTGCTGTTTGTCATCGGCCATCTCGCCGGCAATCTGCAGGTTTTCTTCGGCCCCGAGGTGCTCAATGCCTACGGTCACTTTCTCCAGAGCAACGTCGAAATCATCTGGCCCGCGCGTCTCGGACTGCTGCTGACCGTCGCGCTGCACATCTGGTCGGCCATCCGGCTCACGGCGGAAAACCGCGCCGCCCGTCCGATTCCCTACGCCGGCAATCCCGCACCCGCCGCCGCGACCTATGCGTCGCGCACGATGATGATGAGCGGGCTGATCATCGCGTCGTTCATCGTTTACCACCTGCTCCACTTCACGGTGAAAACCCCGCAGGTGAATTTCGCCGCCGAAGATTTCCACAAGCTCACTTACACGCTGGCCAACGGCACTGAATGTCACGACGTGTACGCCATGATGGTCGCCGGCTTTCGCCAGCCGCTCGTCTCGGGTTTTTATCTGCTGGCGATGTTTCTCCTCTGCCTGCATCTGAGCCACGGCGTGCAGGCGGCGTTTCATTCGCTTGGCCTCAAAAACAAAGCCTGGTCGCCGGCCCTGAGCACGTTTGGCTATGTCGTGGCGGGCGCGATTTTCCTTGGCTACGCCTCCATCCCGCTGGCCGTGCTGGCCGGCATCGTGCGCTGAACCTGAACCGACCCGCGCTGCTCCGAACCCTTTTCCGCGGCTGACAAACTCCATGAAACTCGACGCCAAAATTCCCGCCGGCCCGCTGGCCCAGAAGTGGGACAAGCACAAGTTCGAGATGAAGCTCGTGAACCCCGCCAACCGGCGGAAGTTCGACGTCATCGTCATCGGCTCCGGCCTCGCCGGCGGGGCCGCCGCCGCCACGCTCGCCGAGCAGGGCTACAACGTGAAGTGCTTCTGTTTTCAGGACAGCCCGCGCCGCGCCCACTCGATCGCCGCGCAGGGCGGCATCAACGCCGCGAAGAATTACAAGAACGACGGCGACTCGGTGCAGCGCCTCTTTTACGACACGATCAAGGGCGGCGACTTCCGCGCGCGCGAGGCCAACGTGTACCGGTTGGCGCAGGTCTCGGTGAACATCATCGACCAATGCGTCGCGCAGGGCGTGCCGTTCGCCCGCGAATACGGCGGCCTGCTCGACACGCGCAGCTTCGGCGGCTCGCAGTTGCAGCGCACGTTTTACGCCCGCGGTCAGACCGGGCAGCAGCTTTTGCTCGGTGCGTATCAGTCGCTCTCGCGGCAGATTGGTCTCGGGAATGTGAAGATGTTTCCGCGCACCGAGATGCTCGAAGTCGTCGTGGTGAACGGCAAGGCGCGCGGCGTTATCGTGCGCGACCTCGTGACTGGCGAAGTCAGTTCGCACTCGGGCCACAGCGTGGTCCTCGCCACCGGCGGCTACGGCAATGTCTTTTTCCTCAGCACCAACGCCAAGGGCTGCAATGTCACGGCCACCTGGCGCGCCTACAAGAAAGGCGCGTGCTACGCGAACCCCTGCTACACGCAGATTCACCCGACCTGCATTCCTGTCAGCGGCGAGCATCAGTCCAAGCTCACGCTGATGTCCGAATCGCTCCGTAACGACGGCCGCGTGTGGGTTCCGAAAAAAGCCGCTGACTGCGACAAGGATCCGAAATCGATCCCCGACAGCGACCGCGACTACGTGCTGGAGCGCAAATACCCGAGCTTCGGCAATCTCGCGCCGCGCGACATCGCCAGCCGCGCCGCCAAGGAAGTCTGCGACGAAGGCCGTGGCGTCGGCCCGCTCGTCGATGGCAAGCGTCTCGGCGTTTACCTCGATTTCACCGACGCCATCGCGCGCTTCGGCGAGGCCAAGATTCGCGAGCGCTACGGCAACTTGTTCGACATGTACGAGCGCATCACGGGCGAGAACGCCTACCAGCAGCCGATGCGCATATATCCCGCCGTCCACTACACGATGGGCGGCACCTGGGTGGACTACAACCTCATGTCCACGCTGCCCGGGCTGTTCGTCGCGGGCGAGGCGAACTTCTCCGATCACGGTGCCAACCGTCTCGGCGCGAGCGCGCTGATGCAGGGCCTGGCCGACGGTTATTTCATCCTGCCCTACACGGTCGGCAATTATCTCGCGGCCAATTATTCCGCCGCCAAACCCGAGACGCTCAGCACCGACGCGCCGGAGTTCAAGGCCGCGCTCGCCGCGGTGAACGAGCGGCTCACGCGTCTGCTGAAAATCAACGGCCAGCGCACCGTGCTCAGTTTCCACCGCCAGCTCGGCAAGATGGTCTGGGAAAAATGCGGCATGGCCCGCAGCGAAAAAGGGCTGAAGGAATTGCTCCGCGACATCCCCGCGCTGCGCGAGGAATTCTGGAAAAATGTGAAGGTCACCGGCACCGGCGAGGAGCTGAACCAGGACCTCGAATACGCCGGGCGCGTCGCCGATTTCCTCGAGTTCGCCGAACTGCTCGCGCTCGACGCCCTCGAGCGCAAGGAGAGCTGCGGCGGCCATTTCCGCGTCGAGTATCAGGACGAGGAAGGCGAGGCGCTCCGCAACGACGACGAGTATTGCTACGCCGCCGCGTGGGAATACGCCGGCCCCGGCAAGCCGCCGATCCTCAACAAGGAACCGCTCGAGTTCCACGACATCCACCTCGCCAAACGCAGCTACAAATAAGCGCCCGCGAGATCGAATCCCACCGGGCACCCAAAGAACACCGACGCGCGGCACTCAACATTTTCACCTGACATGAACCTCACCCTGAAAGTCTGGCGCCAGAAAAATGCGGACGACCCCGGCCAGTTCGAGACCTACGACGCCGCGGACATCATCCCCGACATGTCGTTCCTCGAGATGCTGGACGTCGTCAACGACCAGATCATCGCTGCCGGAAAGGAACCCATCGCGTTCGACAGCGACTGCCGCGAGGGCATCTGCGGCACCTGCTCGCTCGTCATCAACGGCACGCCGCACGGCGGCCAGAAGGCGACCACGGCGTGCCAGTTGCACATGCGTCATTTCAACGACGGCGACACCATCACCATCGAGCCGTGGCGCGCGCGCCCGTTCCCCGTGCTGCGCGACCTCGTGGTGGACCGTGGCGCGTTCGACCGGATCATCCAGGCCGGCGGCTTCGTGAGCGTGAACACCGGCGGCACGCCCGACGCCAACTGCTTGCCCGTGCTCAAGGACGATGCCGACCTCGCGATGGATGCCGCGCAGTGCATCGGTTGCGGTGCCTGCGTGGCCGCGTGCAAAAACGCCAGCGCCATGCTGTTCGTCTCCGCCAAGATTTCCCACCTCGGCCTCCTGCCGCAGGGCAAGGTCGAGAAAGACCGCCGCGCCCTCAAGATGGTTGCGCAGATGGACAAGGAAGGCTTTGGCAACTGCACCGTGACCGGCTCCTGCGAAGCCGTCTGCCCGAAGGAAATCAGCATCAACTTCATCGCGCGGATGAACGGAGATTACGCGGTGGCGCTGCTGAAACAGGGGGCCTAAATCCTATTCGGGTGGATGTTACCTCAACTGTTTCCCATTCTTTCATGGTCTGGGTTTTCCAACGGTTTCAGTCGCTGTAATCCGTATCGCCCGGTTAATTCTACTGCGCGTTCAAGCTAAGGCTTGATCGCTGGGGCTTTTTGCCGCTGGGGGCGTTGCTCGTCAGTCACCGATCCCGGTTGGATATGCTCCTTCCCCGCGCCTTGCCAGCCGCGAAAATCCTGGCGTGACTAAGGAGATGGCCCCGGACGGGGATATTACGCTTGGACAGGGTGGGGCGGTGGCATGGATGCCGAACGGGAGTCCAACGTCGCGAGCCGGAAGGGTTTTCGGTAGAAGGCGGCGCTTCCAACCTTGCTGGGGAAACTGTCGGCCGGAATGATAGTGGGCGGACGAGGAAACATGGGCGCAGGCAGCGTGCGCCTCGGCCTTACCCGACTCAGTCGCTTTGCAGGGTTGCGGACGGCCAAACCCGCTGGCGGTCACTCACTCGGAACTCCCTCGGCTGGCCGCGCACACCCGGAACGCAGCGACCCCGCCGATTTGGAAATCGGCGATGTAGAAGGTTTGGAAACCTGTGCTTCACGGACGGTGGGCGTACGCATCGGCGCGGTTGCGGACGCGGCGGAAAAAGGCGTGGTGGCAGGGTGATTTTGCATTTTCGAGGGTCTTGGAGGGAACGCTTGTGAAAAAAATCACAAATTGGCTTGCTGCTGTTTTTGGGCGTGCTTAGGTTCGCCCAACTTTGGGCGGGCGACCCGCCGACCTTATGCAGACGAGCGCTGAAATCGGTTACAATTCAAAGATCGAGGGCGAGGTCATCGTGACGCGTTTGGACGCGGCGGTGAACTGGTTCCGCAAGAATTCCCTGTGGCCGATGCCGATGGGGCTGGCGTGCTGTGCGATCGAGCTGATGGCGGCGGGCGCGAGCCGGTTTGATATTTCGCGGTTCGGCGCGGAGGTGATGCGTTTCTCGCCGCGGCAGTCGGACGTGATGATCGTGGCGGGGACGGTGACGTACAAAATGGCACTGGCGGTGCGGCGGATTTACGACCAGATGGCGGAGCCGAAGTATGTGATCGCGATGGGCGCGTGTGCCTCGACGGGCGGGATGTATCGGAGCTACGCGGTGTTGCAGGGCGTGGACAACATCGTGCCGGTGGATGTGTATGTGGCAGGGTGTCCGCCGCGGCCGGAGGCGCTGCTGGATGGGTTCATGAAGCTGCAGGCCAAGGTGGCGAAGGAGCCGTTCCTCGCAACGCAGCGACAGGTGGCGTGACGGGCGACGGCGCGTTTTCCAAATTTTCCACACACAATTTTCCCCCCAGTTTTTTTTCACAACATGACTGCCACCGAACTGGCCAAGAAACTTGCGGAGAAGTTTCCCGGCTTGGTGTCGGCGGCGGCGGAGTTTCGCGGGGAGATCACGGTGAAGGTGGGGGACGCCGAGAAGATTGCAGAGGTGTGCGCGTTCGCGAAACAGGAGCTGGGTTTTGATTTTCTGTTGGACCTGAGCAGCGTGGATAACTACGGCGAAGACCCGCGCTGGACGGTGGTTTACGAGCTGTATGGCGTCGCGCATCGGTGTCATCTGCGGCTGAAGACGGACGTGAGCGAGGAGAAGTCGGAGCTGCCGACGGTGTGCGGCGTGTGGCGGACGGCGGACTGGCACGAGCGGGAGGCGTACGACATGATGGGGCTGCGGTTCCGCGGGCATCCGGATTTGCGGCGGATCTTGATGTGGGAGGGGTATCCGTATTTTCCGCTGCGCAAAGATTTTCCGCTGGCGGGAAGGCCGACAGATTTGCCGGAAGTGGCTTTCACCAAACCCGCGCCGTTGGAAGGCGGGCCGTTCGTGACGGTGGCGGGCGGCAAGGACACGATTGTGCGGGAGCCGCGGGTGCGGAATCCGGAGAACTGACATGGGCACTTTCACTGTCGGCTGCCTCATCAAAAATCACGTGGACCGCGAGAAAATGGTGACGATCCCGCGCCTGATGGTGGACACGGGGAGCGAGGCGACGTGGATTCCGCGGCGGCAGTTGGAGCAGATCGATGTGAAGCCGGAGAAACGACAGCCGTTTCAAATGGCCAACGGGCAGCAGGTCTATCGCGACATTGGCTACGGATTGGTACGCGTCGGACAACGCGAGACGATTGATGAAATCGTCTTCGCCGAAAAAGGCGATTACGTGTTGCTGGGGGCGCGCGCGCTGGAAGGCCTGTTGCTCTGGGTTGATGCCAAGAACAAAAAGCTCATCGAGATTGAAGCGCAGCCGGTGGCCAAGGTCGTCGTGCCGGGCAAGGTGTCGCCCGACAAAGACCGGGTGCTGGTGACGGGAATGGTGATTCAGGGTGAGGCCGGGCCGCCGCCGACCGTCGGGGAAAGTGTGCGGAAGCCCGCGAGACGAAAACGGAACTGATTTCATGGCCACTGCTCAAACCATTGAATTTCGCGATCCCGCCGCACGGGTGACCCTCGCACCGGCGGTCCCGACGTTGCCACCATCCGTCCCCGCGGCGGGCATGGACGAAATGCGCGATCTCGAAGGCGAGAAGATGGTGCTCAACATGGGGCCGTCTCATCCGGCGACGCACGGGGTGTTGCGGCTGCTGCTCGAACTGGACGGCGAGATCATCACGAAGGCGACGCCGGACGTGGGGTATCTGCATCGCGGCGACGAGAAGATCGCCGAGAACATGACCTATACCCAGTTCATTCCCTACACGGATCGGCTGGATTATCTCGCGCCGCTGCACAACAACGTCGTGTACGCGCTGGCAGTGGAGAAGCTGCTGGGCATCGACAAACAGCTTCCGCCGCGCTGCCAGTACATCCGCGTGATCTGCTGTGAACTGGCGCGGATCTCGGCGCACTTGCTGGGGTTGGGCGCGTTTGCGATGGATGTCGGGGCGCTGACGGTTTTTCTGCACACGTTCACGGAGCGGGAGAAAATCTACAATCTGGCGGAGTCGCTGACGGGCGCGCGGTTCACGACGAGCTACACGCGCATCGGCGGGCTGGCGCGCGATCTGCCGGCGGGCTGGGTGGACGCGGTGCGGAAATTTTGCAACGAGGTGGTCATCAATTTCGATGAGTCGGAGAAGCTGCTCACGCGCAACCGCATCTTTGTCGATCGCACGCGGGACGTGGGCATCATCTCTCGCGCGGATGCCATCGACTACGGGCTGACGGGGCCGAATCTGCGCGGCAGTGGCGTGGATTACGATTTGCGCAAGGCGCATCCGTATCTGTGCTACGCGGACCTCGAGTTCGACGTGGCGCTCGGGTCGGTCGGCGACTGCTACGACCGCTATCTCGTGCGCATGGAGGAAATGCGGCAGAGCGTGCGGATCATCCGGCAGTGCCTGGAGAAATTACCGGGCGGGCCAGACAACCGGAGCGGTGAGCCGATCAATGTGCCGGATGGCAAGACGGTTTTGCCGCCGAAGGAGAAGGTGCTCACGAGCATGGAGGAGTTGATCCATCAGTTTATCCTCGTGACGCAGGGCGTGAACGCGCCGCCGGGCGAGATTTATTTTGGCGGCGAGAATCCGAAGGGCGAGTTGGGTTTCTACATCAACAGCCGCGGCGGCGGGACGCCGTATCGGATGAAGATTCGCGCGCCGTCATTTGTGAATCTGAGCATCCTGCCGAAGGTGCTGCCGGGCCACATGATGAGCGACACGGTGGCGATCCTGGGGTCGCTGGATTTTGTGATGGGGGAATGCGACCGATGACCGCGACCGACCAGGAAAACGCGCGCCGCTGGATGCAGGCGTGGAGAACGGCCGGGCCGCTGCTGGAGCAGGTGCGCGCCGAGGAAATCCGCGCGACGGACACGGTGAAGGCGATGGAGATGCTGGATGAACTTTTCACCCACGCCGCGCTGTCGCAGCCGCCGCGTGAGTCGTCCGGCCTGATTGAACAGCAAACCATTTTTTCCCGTGCGCGCTGATGAACCTCGTCTTCCAAGCGGCCGATGCGCTGATGCAATTGCTGCGGGAGCGCGGATGGGGCTTCTGCATCATCGGTGGTCTGGCGTTGCAGCACTGGGGCGAGCCGCGCGTGACTCGCGATGTGGATGTGACGTTGCTGACCGGATTTGGCGGCGAGGAGGCGTTCGTGCGGGAATTGCTGACACGCTTTCAGCCGCGGGTGGAGGATTTTTGGGACAAGGCGTTGCGCGGCCGGGTGGCGTTGCTAAAACATCCGAATGGCGTCGGCCTGGATGTCGCGCTGGGCGCGTTGCCCTTCGAGGAGAGAGCCGTCGAGCGGGCGGTCGAAGTGCCATTCTTCGAGAAGTGGCGTTTACGGCTGTGCTCGGCCGAGGACTTGGTGGTGATGAAAGCGTTCGCGAGCCGCGACCAGGACTGGGTCGACCTGCGGGGCGTTCTTACTCGCCAGGGAGCCAAGCTCGACTGGCCGCTGATCTGGCGCGAGTTGCGCCCGCTCGCGGAGTTGAAAGAAGCACCGGAGATTCTCGAACACCTTGAACGCCTGCGCCGCCAATTGATTTCGCCATGACCTTCATTGTTCCAGTGCCGCTCGAGGCCGAGATCGACGAGTTGATCACGCATTATCCGCAGAAGCGGAGTGCATCGCTGATGCTGTTGCACGCGTTGCAGGAGCACTTCGGCTGGATCTCGAAAGAGGCGATGGAGTGGACGGCGGCGAAGCTCGGGTTGCAGCCGATCAACATTTACGAGCTGGTGACATTCTACCCGATGTTCCGGCAGGAGCCGCTGGGGAAGACGCATATCAAAGTGTGCCGCACCCTGAGCTGCGCGCTCGCGGGCAGCGCCGAGGTGCGCAAACACTTTTGCGACAAGCTCGGACTGGATGCGCACGCGCATGTCCCGCAGACCACGCCGGACGGGAAGTTCACCGTCGAGTTCGTCGAATGTCTCGCGAGTTGCGGCACCGCGCCGGTGGTGCTGGTGAATGAGACCTTGCACGAGAAGGTTGGCACGGCGCAGGCGGCGGAGATCATCGCGAGTGGTCGTTGAGCAACCAATGCCCGAACCATGCCGACGAAAGGCAAACATGAAAACAAGCCTCAAAGACTGGCGAAAGGTGTATCGCAAGCTCAAGGGCATGCGCGGCGTGGGCGAGACCGAAGTGATTCGCTACTCCAAAGCTATGGCCGCCACGCCCGATGAGCGCTGGGCTTTGAACGTCGCCAAGATGAAGGAACTCGGCTTTTGGGGGCGCGGCCTCGAGGGAAAACGAGATTTTGACAACTACGTGAAGAAATATGGCTGCCCGACATGGATTTGAACCACGACAAGCAGATTCAGAATCTGCTGTGCTACCGTTACACCATCGGGCAACCCGGAGCGCGGTGAAATTAGAGTTTTAATACTGAGAGTCAAGGCCCTATGCCGCAGGAATTCAGACTGATACTAAAAAACGTCGATCAGGCGGGTTACACCCCCGACTTGGAGTGCTACCTGCGGCACGGCGGCTACGAGGCGCTCAAGAAGGTGCTCGCGCTCACGCCCAGGGACCTGCCCGACGGCAAGAAGATGTCGCCGCAGGAGCAGGTGCGTGAGGACGTCAAGGCGTCGGGTCTGCGCGGACGTGGCGGGGCGGGATTTTCGTGCGGCCTCAAATGGTCGCTGGTGGACCGGCGCAGCGGCAAGCCCATCTACCTGATTTGCAACGCGGATGAGTCCGAGCCGGGCACGTTCAAAGACCGGCAGATCATGCACAAGGATCCGCATCAGCTCATCGAGGGGATGATCCTCTCGTGCTGGGCCAATGATGTAAAGCTGGCCTACCTCTACATCCGCGGCGAAATGCCCGAGGGCGCGCGCATCCTCAACCGGGCCTTGAAAGAAGCACGGGCGAAAGGATTTCTCGGCAAGAACATTCTCGGCAGCGGTTACGACCTCGAAATCCACGTCCACCGCGGCGCGGGGGCGTACATCTGCGGTGAAGAGACCGGCCTCATCGAATCACTGGAAGGCAAGCGTCCCTATCCGCGCATCAAGCCTCCCTATTTCCCGGCGGTGCTCGGTCTCTATCAGTGTCCGACGATCGTGAACAACGTCGAGACCCTCTGCCATGTGAAGCACATCGTGAACATGGGCAGTGCCGAATATGCGAAGCTTGGCACCCCCAACAACACCGGCACCCGCATCGTGAGCCTGAGCGGCGACGTGAAACGGCCCGGCTATTTCGAGATCGAAGTGGGCAAAGTCACGCTTGGCGAACTCATCAACCACGAGAACTTCGGCCGGGGCCTGCGCGACGGAAGGAAACTCAAAGCCGTGATTCCCGGTGGCTCCTCAGCGAAAGTGTTGAAGGCGGGCGAAGTCTTCAAACTTAACCGCAAGGGTGCGGACGGTCAGATGGCAAAGGTGGATGTCCCGTTGCTCGACCTACCCTACGATTTCGACTCACTACAGCAGGCCGGCACGATGTCCGGATCGAGCGCGGTGATTGTCATGGATGACAGCCGCGACATCGTTGATTGCCTTGCCAACGTCAGTGAGTTCTACGCCCACGAAAGCTGCGGCCAATGCACTCCGTGCCGCGAAGGTTCCCTCTGGATGAGCAAGGCGTTGCATCGCATGACCCACGGCGAAGGTCGCAAGGCGGACGCCGACTATCTGGTCAAAATTGCGAGCAACATCCAGGGCCGCACGATCTGCGCGTTTGGCGAGGCCTGCGCGTGGCCGGTCCTGAGCTTTGTAAGTAAGTTTCGGGACGAGTTTGAGGCCAAGGGGGCGGCGGACGAGATGCGCCGCGCCGCGAATGATTCTCCGAAGCATGTCGCCGCCGTACAAACGCATTAATCTTCATGTCGAGCGCTTCCACAACCGAAAACAAGCCCGCCGCGCCCGCCGCGCCGCCGCCGGTCGAGAAGATCAAGATCAAGGTGGACGGCCGCGAGGTCGAAGTGCCCAAGCTTATGCCCGACTGGCAGGGCAAGCTGGTGCCGACCACGATGCTGCAGGCCTGTCAGATCGCGGCCAAGGAGGTGCCGCACTATTGCTATCATCCGAAGCTGCCGATCGCGGGCAACTGCCGCATGTGTCTGGTCGAGTTCGGACTGCCGGCGATGGGACTGGACCGCAAGCCCCTCTTGAATGAAGATGGCACGCCGAAGATAGCCCGGCAGACCCTGCCATACGAGCCGCAGACGCCGCGCGGCGCCATTGCGTGTGCGACACCTATTTCGCCGGGCATGGAGATATATCCCAGTTCGCCTGCGACGAAGCAGATGCGCGAGGGCGTGCTGGAAGAGTTGCTCATCAATCATCCGCTCGACTGTCCGATCTGCGACCAGGCGGGTGAGTGCAAGTTACAGGAGTACTCTGTCGAACACGGTCAGGCGACCAGCCGCTTTGTCGAGGCCAAGGTTCACAAACCCAAGTCAGTCGATCTCGGGCCGCGCATCGTGTTAGATGATGAGCGCTGCATTCTCTGCACGCGCTGCATCCGGTTCACCAAGGACATCGCGGGTGATGACAAGCTGGGGATAGTCAATCGCGGCAGCTACAACACCATCGCGGCCTTCCCCGGGACCCAGTTCGACAATAACTACACGCTCAACACCGTGGACATCTGCCCGGTGGGCGCGCTGACCTCGAAGGATTTCCGGTTCCAGATGCGGGTGTGGTTTCTCAAGGAGACCAAGAGTCTCTGCACCAGTTGCGGCACCGGCTGCAACACCATCGTCGGTTCGCGCGAGGAAAAGGTTTATCGCTACGAACCGCGCCAGAACGACGGGGTCAATTCCACTTGGATGTGTGACTCGGGCCGGCTGAACTTCAAATGGATCAACCGCGAGGATCGCCTGACCCATGTCCTCAGGCGGAATGACAGTGGCGAGCGCGAAGTAACCTCGTGGATTCCAGCCATCAAAGAGATTTCCGAGAAACTCCGCCGTGCGTCGCAAGGCTCGGTCGCCATCGTGGCTTCGGCGCGACAGACCAATGAAGAACTCTTCCTCCTGAGCAAGCTGGCCAAGAAGTTCGGCGCGATCACCGACTCGGTTCCGCGCGTGGGTGAAGGTGACAAACTGCTGGTGAATGCGGACAAGAACCCGAACACCAACGGTGCCCGCCTCACCGGCATCGCTTTCACCGAGGCCGGCATCAACCTGCCCAGCATCGCCGCCGGCATCGCGGCAGGCACGATCAAGACGCTGATCGTGTTCGGCGAAGATGTGACAAAACACGGCATCAGCGCCGAATTGCTCGGCAAAGTGGAGACACTGATCGTCAGTGACATCCTGCCGAATGCCACCACTGCCGCCGCGCACTATCTGTTGCCCGGCTGCGCCCACGTCGAGAAACGCGGCAGCTTCACCAATGTCAAAGGTCGGGTGCAGCGGTTCATGAAAGCCATCGAGCCGAAGGGTGACGCGCGGGCCGAGTGGGAATTCCTCCATGACCTCGTTTTCAATGTCACCGGCCAGGATGGCTTCGTGAGCATCGAGGGCTTGTTCAACCAGATGGCGCGGGAGGTCCCGGCGTTCAATGGTCTGACGTGGGGTGGCTTGGGCGACCTTGGCGTTACGGTGCAAATCTGACTTTCAAACTTCGATGCCATTTCTCGAACAGCTTAGTCCCACGCAGCAGTTCCTGCTCTTCAGCACGCTGAAGATTGTCGCCGCCATCTTTCTCGTGTTGCTGCCGATGGTGGCTTACTCAGTGCTGGCCGAGCGGAAGATTTCCGCGTTCATCCAGGACCGGGTCGGGCCGAACCGGGTCGGGCCGTTCGGCATCTGGCAGCCGCTGGCGGACGGGTTGAAGAGTTTCCTGAAGGAAGACTTCACGCCGGCACATGTGCGGAAGGTTTATTTCTGGCTGGCTCCGGCGTTGTCACTCATTCCGGCGTTTCTCACGGTGGCGGTGATTCCGTTCGGGTCGTTCCTTGGCAAACAGAAGATGGTCATTGCGGACCTGAACGTTGGTATTCTCTACACGTTTGGCATCGTGTCACTCGGGGTGTACGGCATCGTGCTGGCGGGGTATGCGGCTAACTCGAAGTATCCCTTCCTCGGTGGCATTCGTTCGAGTGCGCAGATGATTTCCTACGAGATCGCGATGGGCATGAGTGTCATCCCGGTCTTCATGCTGGTGGGTGATCTCAATCTAAGTCAGGTGATTAACTATCAGTCGGGAGGCGCGTGGCTGGTGTTCAAGCAGCCAGTGTCGTTCTTTATATTTCTCGTGGCGGCGTTTGCCGAGACCAACCGGTTGCCGTTCGATCTGCCGGAGTCGGAAACCGAGTTGGTGGGCGGCTATCACACGGAATACAGTTCGATGAAGTTCGCGCTGTTTTTCATGGCGGAGTACGCCAACATGATCACGTCTTCGGCGATGATGGTGACGCTCTTCTTCGGCGGCTGGACGCTGCCGTTCGGCGGCCTGGACCAACCGGCGAGCACGCTGGCGGGCGGGTTGGTCCACATTGGGATTTTCCTCGGGAAGATCGTGGTGCTGATGGTGGTGTTCATCTGGGTGCGTTGGATGCTGCCGCGCTTCCGCTACGATCAGTTGATGGATCTGGGCTGGCGGCGGTTCATCCCGGTGGCCTTGGCAAACATATTGGCGACGGCAGTGGTGCTGTGGCTGCAAGGCGCGAAATGAAGGCGACGATGAAAACGATGAGAGAACTGGTGGCGGGTGAAGCTGCGAACGGCCTTGAGGCGTTCAGCGTGCTAGGTGCTTCCGCGCACCCGACGCCTCCCTTCGTTCCGATCTCATTAGCACCCGGCTTTAGCCGGGTGTCAGGCGATGCAAACGCCGGTAAACCGTTTCAACGGTTTACCCATAACAGCCAATGAACCACCGAATGTTTCATGTCCCTGCACTCCTACACGCGAGTATGGTTCCACTTGGTGTGGGCAACGCTGGAGCGCAGGCCGTTGCTGTCGAAGGCGGCGGCGGTGAAGTTGTCCGGGCATCTGCAGGAGTATGCGGAGTCCAAGGGCATCTATCTGAAAATCAATTTTGTGAGCTCGGACCATGTTCATGCGTTGATCGACCTACCCGGCAACTTGTGCATCGACGATGCGGTGAAGCTGCTCAAGGGCGAGAGTTCCCACTGGGTCAACGAGCAGAATCTGGTGCCGGGGAAGCTTGGCTGGCAGCGGGGCTATGGGGCGTTTTCGGTTTCGCAGTCCGGCGTGTCGGCAGTGTGCGCTTATATCGCAGATCAGGAACGACATCACGCAAAGGCGAGCTTCGAGGACGAGTTGCGAGCCTTGGTAACGAAATACGAACTGGTCTGGCGCGACGAGGAGGAAAACCGTTGAAACGGTTTTCCCATTCGCACGCCCTTAACACCCGGCTAAAGCCGGGTGCTAATGAGATCGGAATTGCTTCGAACGGGGGCATTGCTCGTGACCGCGCCATCGTTTTCAATTCGGCTCACGGCGCTTTGATGGCGATGCGAAGCCGCCGAAACACAATTTTGACTCAACCAACGCATGATTGTTAAACGCACAGAGCTTTCCTTCTGGGAACGCCTTTACCTCCCGGCCATCTGGGGTGGGTTCAAGGTGACGGCGGGGCATTTCGTGAACACGGTGTTTCGCCGGAAAGGCGTCACGATGCAGTATCCCGAGCAGAAATGGGTGGTGCCCGAAGGGTATCGCGGCGCGCCGTATCTGGTGAAGGATCAGGAGGGCAGTACAAAGTGTGTCTCGTGCCAGCTTTGTGAGTTTGTGTGCCCGCCCAAGGCCATCAAGATCACGCCGCCTGGTCCCGAGGGACAGCCCGCCGACCGGCGGAATGCGGAGAAGATGCCGAAGGAATTCGAGATCAACATGCTCCGGTGCATCTTCTGCGGCTTTTGTCAGGAGGTCTGTCCCGAGGAAGCCATTTTTCTGGAACGAGACTATTCGCTCACTGGATTGAGCCGGGGGGAGATGATTTACAACAAGGAGAAGCTGCTGGCCTTGGGTGGCACTCATGCCGGGACGCAGAAGTGGAAGCACAAGCTGGAGGAGGCGAAGGAGCAGGAGGTTTTTCCGGTCAAGGATTGAAGCGAGTGCCAAACAGGAAAATGAAGCTCAAAGGACAAAGCTCAAAGCTCAAGGGAAGCACCAAGGGACAAGCTCCAGAGATGGATGCTCTCTCGTGTAATCCGGCTCCCCTTGGAGTGACGTCGTGGACAAAGGGTGTGGGCGGACACCGGGGCATTGGAAATCTCTAATTCATGCAGGACCTACTCTTTTATCTCTTCGCCGCGCTGACGTTGCTCTGCGGTCTCATGGTCGTGGTCAATCCGCTCAGCCGGAATCCCGTGACCAGCGCAATGTTTCTGGTGCTGGCGATTGTGTCGATGGCGGGGCTGTTTGTCTTGCTGCACGCCTTCTTTCTCGCGGCGGTGCAGATCCTGGTTTATGCGGGCGCGGTGATGGTGTTGTTCCTGTTCGTGGTCATGCTGCTCGATCTCAAGGAGGAGTTGCGGCGGAAGATCAAGGTGTTTGGCATCGCGACCGGGTTGGTGTCGGTCGGTGCGTTTGCGGCGGTGATGGTGGCGAGCATTCTTGGGACGCATCCGGGGAAGGGGTTGATTCCGCAGGGCGAGGGCACGACGCCGGTGTTGGGTAAGATACTTTTCACGCAATATCTGCTGCCGTTTGAAATCCTCTCCGTGCTGCTGCTGGTGGCGATGGTGGGGGCGATTCTCCTGAGCAAAAAGGATTTGAAATGAGCCTGCCTCCGGTTGGTTTGGAACATTATCTGGTGGTGAGTGCGGCGTTGTTTTGCCTCGGGTTGCTCGGTGTGATCATGCGGCGCAATCTGCTGGTGATTTACATGTCACTCGAACTGATGCTCAACGCGGCGAACCTCGCGCTGGTGGCATTCTCGCGCTACAACCACAATCTCAACGGGCAGGTGATGGTGTTCTTCATCATCACCGTGGCGGCGGCGGAAGTGGCGGTCGGACTGGCGCTGATCGTCGCGCTGTTCCGCAAGCGCAAGTCGGCGCATGTGGAGGATCTGACTTCGATGAAGCTTTGAACTAACTCGCGCACTTTCATCGACATGAAATTTCCGATCCACTCTTTCACCCAGTTCCCCGCACGAGACTACTGACGGATGCAAGCCCTCCACGCCATACCTTGGATCGTTTTGTTCCTGCCGCTCTTTGCCGCGGCGGGCATCGCACTGTTCACGCTGAAGGATCGCGAGTTGAGCGCGAAGCTGTCGATCGGTGCGGTGGTCATCGGGTTCATCCTGTCAGTCATCTTCATCGCGGCCGCCGGTTGGGGGCCGCAGCAGAAGGAACTGATAGTAACATGGCTGGAAGTCGGCGACTTACAGGTGGACTTCGGACTACGGCTCGATTCGCTGAGCTTGATGATGCTGCTTATTGTCACCGGCGTGGGCGGGGCGATTCATGTCTATTCCTACGGTTACATGCACGAAGATCGCAGCGTGGCGCGTTACTTTGCCAGCCTGAGTCTGTTTACCTTCTCGATGCTGGGAATCGTACTCTCGAACAACCTCCTCCAGATGTTCATCTTCTGGGAACTGGTCGGGGTATCGAGCTATCTCCTGATTGGTTTCTGGTATGAGAAACCCTCGGCGGCGGATGCGTGCAAAAAGGCGTTTCTTACCAACCGTCTCGGTGACTTCGGTTTCATGCTGGGCATCCTGACGGTGTGGTCGCTGCTCGGCTCGCTGAACTTCAGCGTCCTGCAGGATGAGTTGTTCAAAAATCCCGCGGCGCTGGGTGCGTGCGCGACGGCGGCGGGTCTGCTGATCTTCTGCGGCGCGATGGGCAAGAGCGCGCAGTTCCCGCTGCATGTCTGGCTGCCGGACGCGATGGAAGGTCCGACGCCGGTCAGCGCGCTGATCCACGCGGCGACGATGGTGGCGGCGGGTGTTTACATGCTGTGCCGCGTCTTCTTTCTCCTCGCAGTGCCCGGCTCGCACGCACTGGAAGTCATCGGCTGGATCGGCGGGTTCACGGCGCTGTTGGCCGCGCTCATGGCGGTGCAGCAGAATGACATCAAGCGCATCCTCGCTTACTCCACACTCTCGCAGCTCGGCTACATGGTGCTGGCGGTCGGCGTTCATGCGCCGACGGCAGCGATGTTTCATCTCACGACGCACGCGTTCTTCAAGGCGATGCTCTTCCTCGGTGCCGGCTCGGTGATTCACGCGCTCCATCACGAGCAGGACATCTGGCAGATGGGCGGGCTGAAAAAGAAGCTGCCAGTCACTCACTGGACCTTCCTCGTTGGCACGCTGGCGTTGTGCGGCGTGCCGCCGTTCAGCGGTTTTTTCAGCAAGGACGCCATTCTCGCGGCGGCGGTGGAACACAACGTCGGTCTCTTCGTGCTGGCGGTGGCGGTGTCAGGACTCACCACCTTCTACATGTTCCGTCTCTACTACGTGGCCTTCCTTGGCGGCGCGCGGGCCGATGCGGCGTCGCACGCGCATGAGTCGCCGCCGGTGATGGTCTGGCCGCTGCGGGTGCTGGCGGTGCCGAGCGCGCTGGCGGGCTTCTGGGGCATCGAGGCGCTGTTCGACCGAGTGCTCGCCGGCGGGCATCCCGCGCAGGATTTGCCGTTCCTCGAACAACTCTTTGCCCCGATCAATCACGCGCCGCTCGCCGCCTTGGGTGGCTTGATCGCGGTGGTGTTCGGCTTCGCCTTTGCGCGCGAGTTTTACCAGAACGTCGCGCTGGACCCGCTGCCGCAACGGCTCGGGGCGCTCGCGCGCGGGATGAAGAACCGTTTCTACTTCGACGAGATTTACGAATTCCTGATCGCGCTCACGCAGGAGGCGCTGGCGCGGCTGGCGCAGTTTGTGGATCGCTGGATCATCGCGGGGCTGCTGGTGCGCGGCGCGCATGGCACCACGGAGCTGTTCGGTCGCGCGCTGCGGCTGGTGCAGACGGGTAATTTGCAGACCTACACGTTTCTGTTCGTGCTGGGTGTGGCGCTGCTGCTGATATTTGTGATCGGAAACGGACACTGAACTTTCGAGCGAACCGGGCATGTCACTACTGACCTACATCATCGGTTGTCCCCTGCTGGCGGGAATTTTCCTGCTGTTCGTGCCGGCCAATTTCCGCTGGGCCTCGCGGCTGGTGGCGCTGGCGGCCACGGCGGTTTCCATGCTGTTGTCCATCGTGCTGTTCCTGCGCTTCGAGACCGGCGTGGCGGGCTATCAGTTCGTGCAGAAGGTGAGCTGGGTCGCGGGGTTGAAGATTAGCTATCACGTCGGCGTGGACGGCGTGAATCTGGGGCTGATTCTGATGGGGGCGATCGTTGCGTTTGCGGCGGCGTGTGTGTCGTGGGACATCGACCGGCGGCAGAAGGAATTCTACACGCTGCTGCTGTTCATGACCGGCGGCATCCTCGGCGCGTTTGCGTCGCTGGACCTGTTCTTTTTCTATTTCTTCCACGAGTTCGCGCTGGTCCCGACGTTCATCATGATCGGCGTGTGGGGCCGCGGCGAACAGCGCAACTACGCGACTTACCAGATCACGCTCTACCTGAGCCTGGGCGCGCTGCTCGCGTTGATCGGACTGATCGCGCTGTATCTGCAACTGCCGGTGGATGCGCGGACGTTCGACCTCGTGGCGATCACGAAGCACTTCAAGGCGTATCCGATGGCGGCGCGCGCGCAGACGCTGATTTTCCCGCTGCTGATGTTTGGCTTCGGCATTCTGGTTTCGCTCTGGCCGTTTCACACCTGGGCGCCGCTCGGCTACGGCGCGGCACCGACGGCCACCGCAATGTTGCACGCGGGCGTGCTGAAAAAATTCGGCCTCTACGGTTTGATCCGCGTGGCGCTGCCGTTGCTGCCCGACGGCGCGGTGGAATGGCTGAACCTGCTGGCGCTGCTCTGTCTCGGAAACATTCTCTACTGCGGCCTCGTCGCGATGCGGCAGAAAAACCTGAACCTGCTGATCGGCAATTCGAGCGTGGCGCACATGGGTTTTGTATTCCTCGGTATTGCGAGCTTGAACTTGATCGGGGTGACCGGCGCGGTGCTGGTGATGGTGGCGCACGGGTTTCTCGCGGCGCTGACCTTTGCGCTGAGCGGCTATCTTTATTCGCAGACGCGCACGCTGGAGATCGACGAGCTGGGCGGGCTGCTCCGGCCGCTGCCGTTCATCGGCTCGGCGCTGGTGATGGCGATGATGGCGGGCTGCGGGCTGCCGGGTTTCGCGAACTTCGCGGGCGAGGCGATGGTGCTGTTTGGCGCGTGGAAGGTTTACCAGACCGTGACGGTGCTGGCGTGCTGGGGCGCGCTGATCATCGGCGCGGTGTACATGCTGCGGGCCATCCGCAACATCCTGCACGGGCCGCTGGCGGAGAAGCATGTGGTGCTCGCTGATGCGGGTTGGTGGCGGCGCGTGCCGTTTGTGCTGCTGCTGGCGGCGCTGCTGATCTTCGGCTGTTTCCCGGGGCTGCTGACGCGGAAGATCGCGCCGAGCGTGGCGGCGTTGCTGAAGCCCGGCACCAAGGCGGTCGCGGCGCAGACGACGGAAGCTCCGACGGCGGCGCTGGCGGTGCGGGCGCGGGGAAACTGATTTTTTCATGAACAATCCGTTGGTGCTGGAAATTGTGGTGGTGGTGCTCGGCCTCGGGCTGCTGCTGCTGGACCTGTGGCTGCCGGTGGAGCGCCGTCGCACGCTGGGCTACGCGGCGGCGGGCGTGCTGTTGCTCCTGCTCGTGGGAAGCTGCCTGACGGCGGTTCCGGAGACCACCCACGCGTTCGGCAGGATGTATGTGCAGGACACGCTGGCGGTTTTCTTCAAGCGGCTGTTCCTCTTTTCCGGCGTCGTGGTGCTGGTGATGGCGGTGGAGTTTTTCGACAAGCTGCAAGCGGGCCTGTCTGAGTTCTTCGCATTGGCGGTGTTCGCGCTGGCGGGGATGATGTTTGCGGCGTCCACGAACGACTTCGCGCTGCT
>BJHT01000088.1 GCA_014193395.1 Verrucomicrobiota bacterium | reverse complement strand
GCTGATCGCGCAGCGGGAGTTCGAAGACGTCGCGGGCGGTGGTGCCGTTGCGGCCGTCGTCTTTCCATTTGTGGCCGGTGGGGGTGATGAAGCTCGGGCGCAGGCCGTTGCTCTGCATCACGATGACAAAGCGGCGGCGGATGGCGTCCGGGCTGCCGGCGGCGTGGGCGGCGAGTTGCGCGAGGAAGGGGCCGAGGAGGGTCGCGCCGGTGCCGAGGGTGAGACCTTTGAGGACGTCGCGGCGGGTGAACTCGGGGCGGTATTGGAGGGGGTTGGTTTTCATGGGTCGGAACGGGGGGAAAGGCTCAGAATCATTAGAGGCAGAATCATGGGGAGGGGACGCAGGTAGCCGCCGACGTGAGGAGGCGGATTTTGGCGAGTATGGGCGGTCCGCCTCCTCACGTCGGCGGCTACGAACAATCAGCTTCGATGGCTCATGGGTTTTGTGTCTGCGCTGTCGCGGTGGGGGAGGATCGGTAGAGGAAGGAGTCCGACGTGAGCAGGGAGATGACGAGCGATTTGAAACTGCCGCCGCTGGTGACATACGCGCGGTCGGCTTCCTGGAGCGTGCGGGCGTCGGCGAGGGATTCGTTGCGGCCCATGAAATAACGGAAGGCGTGGCGCACGAAGACCTGGCGCACGCGCTCCGAGTCGGCGAGGCGGCGGACGAGTTCGTAGGAGTCTTTCACGGGGCCGTCGAGTTTGGGATCGCCGGTGTGCGCGATTTCGCCCGAGGTGTTCAGCGGAACGGTGGTGAAGACTTTGCTGATGGGCTGGCCTTTCTTGTCCACGTTTTTGGCGGTCGCGTCGGCGTCCACGACCAGCTCGGCTTTTTGAAACACGCCGTAGTGAGTGAACTGCTCGAAGGGCAGGCCGAGTTCATCCATCCACTGGTGGCACTTCCAGCATTTGGCCTCACGGGTGACTCGGAGGCGGTCGCGGAACGGGCGGTGCGGTTCGTCGGGGACTTGCGCGACAACGCCGATGGGCAGGTCGGGCACGGTCTGGCCGAGGAGGCGTTCGCGAATCCAGCGGCCGCGGCGGACGGGGTCGTTCTCGAAATTGGTCGAGTGCGCCGTGAGCCACGCGGGCTGCATGAGGATGCCGAGGCGCGGTTTGTCCGCGGGGGCTTTGACGGGCTGCGCGGCGGGCCACTCGCTGAAGCCGTAAACATAGTGCGGGCCGAGGATGCCGCGATTGTTGATGGCATTCAATTCGGAGGCGGGAACGGGCACGAACTGGCGGGATTTCTTGTCCTCCTTGAGGCGCAGGTTGACGAACGTGAAGTCGGTCGTGAGCAACTGGCGCAGGACCTCCTTGTCCTCGCCGAGAATGCGTTGCACCAGCCGGTCGGTGTCGGCGACGAGCAGTTCCGGATGATGGATGGAGCCGTGCTTGGTTTCGTCACCCCTGGGCCAGTTGCCCTTGCGCTGCGCCCACTCGCTGGCCAGTTCGGCAAAGGGAAATGTCGCCTCTTTGAAAATGTCCGGCGCGCGGTGGTACTCGAAATACTGTTGGAAGAAGCCGAGCAGCCGCGAGGTGTCGAGGCGTTTGTCGGGGTTGTCGAGGACGGCCTGGAGGCGCGCGGCGATTTGTTCCTTGGTGGCGAGTTCGCCCTTGGCGGCGGCGGTGGTGAGGGGTTCGAGGCGCTTGTTTCCAAGGGCGAGGCTGAGGGCGGCGGCGAGTTCGGCGGGCGCAAGCAGGGCGCGGCCGCGGGCGTCGGGCGCGCCGCCCAGTTCGGAGCGGAAGATGGCGTCGGCGCGCAGGAGAACGGCTTGGAGCACGGTTTTCACGGCGGCGGGGGCGTCGCCGTCGCGGGCGCATTTTTCATAGAGCGACTGATAGCGGGCAATTTCGTCGGGGCCGGGAACGCGGCCGATGGCGAGGGTGAACTGTTGCTTCACGGCGGCGGCGAGTTGCGCGGGCGTGGGCGGCGTGGCGGGGTTCATCAGCGCGACGAACTCGCGGATGGTGTCGTTTTTGCCGCTGGGTTTGCCGTCCTTGAGTTCGTGCGCGGTCTGGCGCTCGACGATGGTGGCGGCGTTGCGGAGGAGGATTTCCGTGGTCGGCTCATCCATCGAGTAAAGCGCGGCGTAATCTTTCAAGCCGCGGTCGGGGATGAGGGTGAAGGGCTTCACGAGGCCGTCCATGCGGGCGCGGGAGACGCTGCTGACGAGGCCGAGGTAGGAGTCGGAATTCAAGCGCCAGAGCCGCGCGGCGGGCGGCGTCACGTCGCCGGCGGGCTGGCCGAAGAGGAGGTCGTGGGGAATCAGGTTGCCCTTGTTCGGCAACTGGTCGCTGGCGAATTGCTCGGCGGTCTGGGGTTTGGGGAGAGCTTGCGTGAGGGCGTTCGCGATGCGCTGGGCGAGGGCGGCGTCGGGCTGCTTTTCTTTTTTCGGCGGCATGAGTCCGTCGCGAATCTGGTCGCGGACGAGGGTGAGCAGTTCGCGGTCCTTGGCGAGGTCGTCGGCGAGATTGAGGGTGTCGAGACGCACGTCGCCCTTCTGTTTCTCAGGGCCGTGGCATTTCACGCAGTGCTCGGCGAGGAAGGGGCGGAGGTCTCGGTCGAGGGCCGGTGGGGACGGTGCGGGCGCGGCGGAAGCGAAGTCCGAGACGGCGAGGATCGCGACGATCAACCAGAAAGGGGTAGCCGCCGATTTGACGAGGCGGACGAAGGGACGACAGCAGGTCGAACGATCCGCCTGCTCACGTGGGCGGCTGCGGTTGGGACTAAGCGCGTGCATTATTTCGGATTGCCTGAAGAGGTTTGTGGTCGTCGCGATTCCACCAGGATGGTCGCAGGTCGGGAGAGTTCGATCACACCGTCCGCGTTGATGGCGTGGGCGATGAGCGTGTGAAAGCCGGGGGCAAGCGGGCTGATGCGAAGCTCCGCTCTGCCGGACGCGACGGGCGCTTCACGAAGGCGGGTGGCGCGGTCGAAGAGAATCACCTTCTGCGCGGCGAAGGCGGGATTGGTCTGGAGTTGAACCGTGAACTGCTTGTCTGGGGCGAAAATGGCCAGCGGCTTTTTGTCGCCCTGCGAGGACGGCTCGGTGATTTGCACCAAGGGTTTGTCCACGACGAAGCTTTGCCACACGCGGGCCACATCCTCGCCGGGCAGCCAGCAAGCGGCGGCTTTGTTGCCCGTGTAACTCGCGGCGGCGGCGATGGTGGGGGTGCGGTTTTTCCAACTCGCCGGATCAGCGAGCCAGACGCGTGCGGGATCGCAGCGATGCAGTTGCACGGGGCCGCTCGCGGGCGAGGCGTCGGCGGGGTAGCGCTGGCGGATGATTTCGTCGAAGAACGGCCAGAGGAGATTGTTCGCCTGTCCCCATTCGTGGCCGCGGCCCCATTGCACGGCGATGGCCCAGGACGCATCAAATTCTGCGCGGCGCTTGGGCAGCAGGGCTTCGAGCTGGGGCAATTGCCTGCCGTCCTTCGAGCCGAAGATCGTGAGCATCGGCACTTCGCGGACGGCGGGAGTCTCCGGGCCGACTTCGAGGGCGACGAGGCCGCAGGCGAGCGTGCGCCCGGGCAGGTGCTCGGCGAGCGCCAGGCACATGCCGGTGCCGGCGGACATGCTGCTGAAGATCACCGGCGCATGGGTGAGTTCGGCGTGACCGCTCCGGGCGGCAAGGTCGACAAGGCCGGCGACGAACGCGGGCCCCATCTCGGCCCGGTTCACGCGCATGAGGTTGCCGCCGACGATGGCGAAGCCCCAGTTCCGCGCCATGGCCCGCGACTGCTCCTTCTCGACGGTGTCGAGGTTGAAAGGCGTGTGGTAGATGCCGCGCACCGTCTTGAGTCCCTCGGGAATCCACAGCGTGAAGAGCACGTGGTTCGGCCCGCCCTCGGCGCGATCGGCGGACTTTTTGGGCTGCTTCAGCGGAATTGCGGTTTGATGAATGACCTCGCCGGGCTTTCCCAGTTTCAGCGGAGCGGGGATGTCGGGTCCGGGCGGGGCGGGTGGCGTGAGAGGTTTGGTCGGCGGTGCCGCCGCGGCGGGCTTGGCGGGGGGCGTATTAGTCGCCGCGTTGTCCGCGGGTTTGGGAGCGCGTCTCTGAATCTCGGCATCCTCGGGGAAGAGCGCCGCAGCCAGCGCCCGCATCGGCGCGGCCCGGTCGTCGCGGAAGCCGCGCAGGTCCCGCTTGGTCACGACCGCGCCAAAGGCGTCGAGGACTTCAGCCAGCACATTCCCCTTGTTCATGCAGCAGCGCACGTTCAGCACGGAGCCGGACGCGGTGCGAAAACGAAAGCCGACGCCGACATCGCAGCCCTTGGAATCGGAGGAGAAATAAGTGGCGTCCGCGCTGAAAACCGCAAGCGCGCGGGCCAGCAAATCCGCCGGCGGAGCCGGGGCCTGGGCGACGATGAACCGCTCGACGAACGGCGCGGGCGGGGCACCAGCGGCTGCTTTTCCCAGGCGAAAGACTTCCACCGAGGTCGCCGCGGCAAGCGCACCGGTGATGTCTTTGCCAAGGAGGGCGCGGACTTTTTCCGAAGGTGCGAAGCCGTTTTCCGCACGGGCGCCAGATTCAGCGCAGAGCAAGCAGAGCAGCAGGGCGACCGCTGCCGTGAGGCGGTGATGGAAGTGAATTTTCACAAGCGAGCGGGGCGGACGGTGCGGGCCTCCAGTTTCGGCTTATTGAAGCGGGCGGTGAAGAACTCCTGCCAGGCTTCGATGTGCGCCACCATCTGTTCCCGGGCGGCGATCCGGTCGCGGGCCTCCAGTGCGGCGAGGATTGCTTCATGCTCGGCCAGCGCGCGGCGCAGCGATTTCGCGTCCGTGGAGAAGCGGTTGATGCCGCGATGCAGGAGGCGGTAGCGGTAGATGTCCGCGCTGAGGCGGGAATTGCCGCTGGCCTCGGCGATGGCGCGGTGGAACTCCGTGTCGAAGTCGGTCCAGCGGCGATTCCAATCGCGCGCGTTGAGGCCGTCGTGCAACGAGTCCGCGGTGGCCCGGAGCGGGGCGAGCTGGCGGCCGTCCATGCGGCCGGCGGCGAGTTCGGCGGCGTGGCCTTCGAGGAGTTTGCGCATCTCGAAGACCTCGACCAGGTCGTCGGCGGAAAAGCTCGCCACCTGGGCGCGGCGGTTGCGTTCCTGCATCACAAAGCCGTCGATCGCCAGCAGGCGCAGCGCGTCATGCACGGGCGTGCGGCTCATGCCGAGGTCGGCCGCGACGGCGACTTCACTCAAGGCGGCACCCTCGGCGAGCCGGCCGTTGAGGATGCGTTCGAGGATGGCCTCGTAGGCGTGGTCCACGAGGGTGGGTTCGGCGGGTTCCAACTCGGGAGGTGCGGCGCGCAGGGTCGTGTGGGCCCGCGACGGTGGAACCGGCGATGGCAGGCGGCGCGAGGATGGTTTAATAAACTGCATGCAGTTGTGTAATTAATGCATGCACTAGGCATTGCGGCGAAGTCAAGTTTTAGATTGGTGAGCGGCCGGCGCGGGCTTCGGCGACGCGGTGAAACGGCGGCCACAGCGGAGCCAAGTTGGCACGGAAATTGGGGGCGAGGGAGTGGGGAACGGCGGCGGACAATTGGTTTCCCCGGTGCTTCTGTTCGCAGCATCGTGGTTCACGCGAGCAGCTCATCGACCGTCCGCGTGCTTTGTCCGAAGCCGGCGGCGGGCACGCCCATGCGCTCGGAGATGGTGCGCAGGAGGTCGGAGACGGAAGTGGCGCCGGGTTCAAACCGCGTGGTCGTCGGGCTGCTGAGACCGGCATTGAGTTGCAGGTGGCGGCCGTGGCGCAGGCCGAGCCGGCTGCCGCCGGCGAGGATGATCGGGAGGTTCGTGCTGCGGTGCATCGCGGGCCAGGACATGCCGCTGCCATACAGCACCATGGTCTGTTCGAGCAGGTTGCCCTCGCCGTCGGACACGTCGCGCAGCCGTTTGAGGAAGTGGGCAAAGTGTTCGGCCCACCACTTGTCCACAGCGCTGAGGAAGGCGAATTCCCGCGGCTTCTGTTCCTGCGGCAGATCGCCCGATTCATGGCCGCATTGGTGCCAGTTGAAGGTGCCGAACTGGGAGTAAAACTTGAACGCGCCCGAGGCATCGGACGCGCAGGTCTGGAACGCGACGATGCGCGTGCTGTCGGTCTGCAACGCGAGAATGAGCAGCTCGCTCATGGTGCGGATGTATTCGCCCTGCGTGGCCAGATCGAACGGGTCGGCGTCGAGCGCGAAGGATTTCTCATCCACGGTCGGCCGGTCGGTGAGCGCGAAGCGCAGGTCGCGCCGTACGCGTTGTTCGACGGCGCGGACTGATTCGAGATACTCGTCGAGCTTCTGCTGATCGTGGTGGCCGAGATCTTTTTGCAGCGCCTTGGTCTGCGCGCGCAGGGCGTCGAGGATGCTCGCCCGCCGGCCGAGCCGTTCCGCCGAGACGCCGGTCCCGAGCAGGTCGTGAAAGAGGCGCTTCAGGTTGGATTCCGCCGCCACGGCCTTGCCTGCGGCGTTGAAGGAAATCGTGTTGCCACCGCCCATCGAGCCGACCACGAGGTTCGGAATGCGCGTCCGGGAACCGATTCCGCGCGCGATGTGCTGGTCCACCGAGATGGTGTTCGGCGCGACGGCGGAAAAGGAGTCGTTCGAGTAGCGCTCGTTGCCCGTGAGCCACACAGCGGCCTCGGCGTGGCCGGCGGGCGTGTTGAAGTGTTGCAAGCCGGAGAAGACGGTCAGGTCGCGGCGGAACGGCGTGAGCGGCGTGAGCGCCGGCGTAAGCCGGTAATCATTGCCGAATTCCTTCGGATGCCATTCCCACATGTTTACGCCGTTGGGGACGAAGAGGAAGACCGACCGCGCCGGCCGTGCCCCGGCGGGCGCGGCACCCGCCAGCGACTCGAACCACGGCAACGCGAGGCTCACGCCCGCGGCGCGGAGAAAGTGACGGCGGGTGAAGCCAGCGTTCGGGTTCGAGTTCATGCGGGTGGTCGGTTATTTGGTGTGAAAGGCCTCGGAGAACACGACCTCGCGGATGACACCGCGCAGCCCCAGATTTTCCGAGTCGGTTTTTTCGGCCAGTTGTTTCACGACGGCGTCATCACTGTAATCCAGCCGCCGCCCGAGCGCATACGCCAGGAGCTTGCGCAGGAAACCCGGCGTGAAACGGCGGTCGGCCAGCTTCGCGCGGAAATCCGTGAAATCGGAGAACGTCGTCCGGTCGGGGAAGCGCCCGCTCAGATTCACCGGTTGCCCCGGCGGCCGACCGAAGAAATCGGGGCGGCCGGACAAATCGTAGCCGTCCCAGAAGTAGCCGAGCGGGTCGATGCGATTGTGACACACGGCGCAGGTCGCGACCGAGAGATGCTGCTGGAGCTGCTCGCGGACGCTGAGTTTCGCGAAGCCGGGGTTCGCCTTGGCCTGCTGCGCCAGCGGCATGACATTCGCCGGCGGCGTGCCCACGTCGAGATCGAGCAGATGGCTCAGCACGTAGTTGCCCCGCTTGACGACCGCGCTGGCATTGCCTTCCGACGCGGCGGCGATGACCCCGGCCATCGTGAGCAATCCGCCGCGCCGATTCGCCGGCGCTTCGGACCACGCGCGGAATGTGGAATCCGCCGCCGCCGGCGCGCCGTAGAACGCGGCGAGCCGGTCGTTCACCACGAGAAAATCGGAGTCGATCAGCGTGCGCAGCGGCAAGTCCTGCGCGAGCAGATGCTGAAAAAAACGCACTGGCTCGTCGGCGAGACTCCGCTTGATGGCGCGGTCGCGTTGCTCGGCCACCCACCGGCTGTCCATGGTGTTCTTCACGTCGCAGAACGGCACCTGGATGTGCTCGACGACTCCCAGTCCCAGCCACTGCGAGACGAAGGAGCGGCAGAATTTTTCAGTCCGCGGACTTTTCAAAAGCCGCTCGAGCTGCGCCGCCAGCACCGCGTTTTCGTTGAGTGTTCCCGCCCCGGCAAGTTGGAGCAGCTCGTCGTCCGGCGTCGTGTCCCAGAGAAAATACGCGAGCCGCGCGGCCAGTTCGTGCGGGCTGAGCGGCTCTTTGGTCGCGCCCTTTTTTTCCACCAGCGTCAGGAAATGCGGCGAGCACAGCACCGCGGCCAGCGGGGTCTTGATCGCCGTGGCGAAATCGGCGGCGTCGCGCCGGGTGCGCTCGAACAGCGACACCATCTGCCCGACCTCCTCGGCGGTGCAGGGACGGCGGAAGGCGCGGTCCATGAACCGCTGGAGCACCACGCGGGCGGGTTCCGTTTCACCGGTCACGCCGTCCGGAACCGCGAGCAGGGCCCGGTGCGCGGGCGGTGGCCACGACGGGAACCACGGCGTCTCGATCTCCACCGCGTGCAGGAGCAGTTGCGGCTCGGGCCACGGGAAGACGCTGCTTTTCACGCCCGGCTCGCGCACGCGGTCGCGGAGGGGCACGTAGGCGTTGTCGAGCTTGAGGTGAAGCTGCCGGTGCCCGCGCACGAGGTCCCACGGCGCGTCCACAAAATGGATCGGCACCTCGAAGACGTAGTCCGCAGGCGCGCCCGCCGGGTTCGTGACCGCCAGCGCGGCGAACGGAATGTCCACATGATTGGTCCCGTGAAAATACATCCCGAGCTGCAATCGCGGCGCGCCCTCGCCGGGCGGGATGCTGCCGGACGCGCGCACCCGCACCCGCAGCACGCCCGCCTCCGGGACCGCAATCGGCAGCGTGAGCAGCAGATGCGGATAGCCCTGGCGACCGGCCAACGTCGGCACCATCCGCTGATAGTTGGGCGCGAGCTGGATTCCCTGGCCGGTCAGTTTCGTCACGCCGACTGCGCGGGCGGTAAGCGTCGTTTTGCTGCCGGGATCGCGCGCCTCGCCGTCGTGAAAAATCACCGGCGCAGTTTTTTTCTGTGGCGCATCGCCGACGGCCCGGAGACCCGCGAGGTCCAGCGCGTAGCGGTAAACCGGGGGCTTCGGCCCCGTGACAATCGTGGCGTCGAGCGCCACTTCGGCGGGCTGCACAAATCGCCAAAGATGCAGCGGCTGAATCGCGAGCGTGTCCGCGTCATTCTGAAAACTCCGGCCGAGACCGTCGGGCGGCAGGCGGTCGCCGAGCTTCACCTCGAATTCCGCAAACCGCAGGCCGAGCAAATCCTGCAACGAATGGCTGTATTCGTTGCGCGTAAGCCGGCGCAGCGTTCGCCGCCCTGCCCCGCCGCGGGTGAGGAGCGCGGCCCGCCCGAGTTCGCCGCCGATGGCGTCGAGCACCGCGGCCAGTTCGTCGGCGGACGGCGCGGGCTCCTCCTCGGGCGGCATCGCGCCGCCGGCGATTTGCTTGCGGACCTTCTCCCACTGGAGCACGTCCGCCTCGGCGCGCAGATCCGGCCACGGCCCGTCGAGCCGCAGCTTCCCTTTTTGTTTCTCCGGCCCGTGACACTTGAGGCAGTGCTTTTGCAGGAACGGCTGAATCACCGCCGCCGGGGCCGGCGAGGCCGATGACGCCGGCACCGACTCCGCGGCGGCAAGAACGCCGCGCAAAAACAGAAGCAGGAAGATGGCAGGAACGGGTCGCATTTCGGTGCTGTCACTTCAGACGCTGCCCGACTTCGGCGGTGCGCTCAAGGCGCGAGAGAGGCGGATGTGCGACACGGCGGCGGTGCATCCCGAATGTGTCGGATGAAAACAGGGCGGCGGAGCCGCAACCAAACCGGAGCGCGACCGGTCCCCGGTCGCAGCGGCAGCATCGGAGCAGCGTGGCCGGGATTTTTCTGCGGCTTCCCGGGTACCGGGCCGCTGCGGGCGGGGACCGCCCGCGCTTCAGGAAAAATCCTCGCGGCATGCGGGCACGTCCGCTTCCCGTCCCGGAGGGACGCCGGAGGAGATTAGCCGGGGGGCAAGTCCGCGCGAGCGGACGCCGCCCCCGGAAACCGCGGCGTTTGGCTCCGTGCCCCAGCGGGGCATCGAAGAAAACAGCCCGACGCAACCGGTGGTGGCGGAAATGCCGCGCGGAGGACGCCGCCAATGCAAATTCTTCGATGCCCCGCTGGGGCATGGCCCGTTCGACGGTGCAACCGGGGGCCGCGCCCGCTGCGCGGGCATGCCCCCGGCTAATTTCCTGCGGAGTCCCTCCGGGACGAAGAGCAAAGCGTTGGCAACAATTCCTCAGCCCTCGGCCGCCAACCCGGCAGCGACAATATCCTCGCGGCACCCGAAGATTTTGCAGAGTCGTAGCACAGAAGTTAGGAAAGGCCCGGCCCCTTCCGTGTGAATCTGTGTTTATCCGTGGTTGAACGGCGTTTTCATTTGCCCACACCACATCCAGAGCCACCGTCCCTCCAGCCCGAATGCGTTGGACACACCTCCGCTGCGGCTCCTACCTTCGCCATATCGCCGCATGAAGATTGGTTTTCATCCCGTGATCGACAACCCAGTGCGCATGGGTTACGCGCCCGGCTGGAGTTGCGTCGCCGACTTGACGGAGCGGCTCACGGACCTCGAACACGCCGTGGGAAAAGGCAGCGTGGTCCGGGCGCGTTGGGAACCCTACTTCGCGGAATGCCCGAGCTTCCGCTGGGCCGGTGCCTTCGAGTGGGCGCGGGGCCAGTTGCAGAATCCGTCCGAACTCGCGGTGGCGATTGCGCTTTTTCCGGGCGAACCGGAGCTACTCACCACCCGCATCGGCCATGCGAACTGGCAGATCCTCCGCACCAAGAGCGAACCTTCCCGCATCACGCGCAAGCTCGTCGTGGAGGAGGCCATCGGAGTCTGGGAAAGCCACGCAACCGAATGGCTCGAAAAAATCGTCGCGACCTGCGCCACGCTCGGCGTCGAGACCTCGGTCGAGCGTTTGCACCAACAAGTGCTCTACGCCTTGCAGCCATTGATGAAGGACCTCCCCGACGACGATGACGGCGTGAGCCGCCCCGACGGGCAGCCCGGCCCGCGGCGTAGTCACGGCTACGACAGCGACCTCCTCCATCTCGACGGTTGGACCCCGGACCCCGGCCTCGTGATCCTGCCCGTCGATGGCCGTCCTTATTCGCTGCGGCGGGAAATTCTGCGCCTGGACCACGGCAAAGTCGCGCTGCTCCGCGCCCGCAAATCGGCGCGCTCGGTGACGTGGGACAAAGTCATCCGCGTGCATCTCAGCGACGGTGCAGTCACGTTCGAAATCGTCGGCGAACCGCCGCTCGCCGTCGCGGGCTACAAGCATCCGGAGGACGTTTTTAAAATCGTCCACGAGTGCTTCAAAGCCGCCATCGAACGGGCGCTCCAAGCCGTCGCCGCCCAGATGACACGGCCCAAGCCGTGAGCGGCGCATGGTGCGGACGAAACCGCCGAGAAGAACACAAGGAGACGAGGGACACAGGGAGGCGACCCCACAAACGAAGCGGAGCGCGACCAGTCCCCTGCCCCAGATTCGCCGGCAAAACTCCGTAGCGCTCGCGAAGAGGCGACAAGCTGTCGCCTCCCCCGGCCTCACGGGACCGTAATTTGGGCGGGGGCGGACCAGTGGCTCCAGCGGCCGGTGGTGTCGCGGTGGCGGACGCGGACGCGGTAGGTGCCGGGAGATTTGAATACGCTCGCGGGGATGCTGGTGCGGAGCACGGGGACGGTGAGTTCGTCGCTGAGCCAGTGGGGCTCAATTTCATAGCGCCAGGGTTTGCCGTCGCGATAGCCGGGCAGGCCGGGCGCGGTAAAGCGGCCGACGCGCCATTGGAGCGCGGCGAATTGGGCTGCGGGCGTGGCGGTGGCGAAGGGCGTGGTTTCAAATTCGCGCGCGCCATTTTTCGCGGTGCTGGCGATTTCCTTGTTCGTCGGGCGCGTGGGGATGGCGTCGTCCTTGGATTCGCGCCAGAGGAAGCCGTAGCCGTAGCCGCGCACGTCGCCGTCATTGGGCTGGTAGTTTTTGGTCGGGCGCGAGTCGGTGGCGAACTCGGTGAGGAAGCGGCAGAAGCCCGCGAAATCCGGCGTCGCGAGGCGTCGCTCGAAGCCGCCGCCCATCATGCCCTGGCTGGCGGGGTTGCGGTAGAACGCGCCTTTGTCGCTGGTGCGCGGATGGTGATTCCACATGGCCATGTCGAGTTCGGGCCAGCTGCGTTCGTGGCCGGCGGGGCGCAAGGGACGCGCGCATTCCGCCACGAGCTGGCCGAATTGTCCGCCGTCGGGCGCGGGGTCGCTGCAGAGGAGATCGAGAATTTCGCGGGCGCGGTTTTGGTATTCGCGCCTGAGCACCGGGAGGTCGAGACAGCGGGTCTGGTCGATGATGCCGGGCCAGTGGGTTTTCGGGATGAACATCATGTCGAGGTCCCACGGCAGCGGCGCCCAATGGCCATCGGGGTGGTGGTAAAAATAATGGTTGCCGCCGTGGCGCAGGTCCACGTTCGACACGACGCGATTGATCGCGTGGAAACTGTAGTAGGCGGGCAAATCAAGGTTCGCGCGCCACCACGCCTCGGGGTTCGCCTGACGCGAGCGGTCCATGAATTTGTTCCAATCCGAATTGTCGGCGGGCATTCCGGCGGCGAGATGTTTGCGGCCGCTCTCGTGGCTGTAGGTGTTGCCGTCGGGCAGGCCGCGATCCTTCATCCACGCGCCATCGGGCACCTGCACCGCGAGATAGAGGCCCCACAAATCGCCCTCGTACTGGCCCTTTGGCGAAGCCTCGTCCGCGCGGCTGATAATGCGCCAGTGAACCCAGTGGGTGCTGGTGCTGGGTACGCCCGCGAGCAGATACGCGCGAAACGACACGGCCTCATCCATGCCCGCCATGCCGCGGTTGATCTGCACCCACGGGCTGGCGCAGGCGTTCATGTCGAAGTTGTTCCAGGTGTGCGGATACTCGCGGCCCCACATGTCGCGCGCCGCGAATTCATGGGCGCGGGTGAAATGAAAGCCCCACTTGTTTTTCCCCGACACATGCGTGCTGGCCATACCGCGGTTGTGAAACTGGATGTGATCGTACACGCGGCCCTCATAGACCATCGTGCCGAAGAGCCGGCGTTTGTTGTAGCCGCCGTCCCATTGGCTGCGCTCGACGTCGGAGTGATTGGCGATCAGGTGATAGGTCGGGAGCGTGCCGAGAAATTCCGGGGTGAACGTCAGCGGTGGCGTCTTGCCGGGCTGGCTCATGCCGGTCCACGCGGGCAGACCGGCGTAGCAGAACCACGCGAAATTTGGGCAGTCGTCATCCGCGTAGGGAACGCGCACGCTGAGCCCCTTCGTGTTGGTGATCGTGATGCGGTAGCGGACGAGGCGGCGGTGGGTCTGCCATTCGGCGGGCACGGTGGCGGTGAAAATACCGTCGCCGGCCTTGGCGTCGCCGTCGGTGCCGTCGTCGCGCATGGGGAGATTTTTCCACGCGGTTTCAAAAGTCGGATCGCTCTTGCGGACGTAGGCGCCGGGTTCGACGGACTGGAGGTGGAGCGTGACTTCGCGCACGCCGGCGGGGTCGCTCACGCGCGCGGTGACGACGACGCGGTCGCCGGGACGTGGCTGGGCGGGCGTGTGCGCGACCTCGCTCACGGAGGGCGGGGCGTTGGTGGTGAAGACGG
Organism: Verrucomicrobiota bacterium; assembly: GCA_014193395.1. Lineage (GTDB taxonomy): Bacteria > Verrucomicrobiota > Verrucomicrobiia > Limisphaerales > BJHT01 > BJHT01. Next base: position 7,210 of record BJHT01000088.1, on the reverse strand, counting down.
AATTTTGGCGGCCGGGAGTGGGGCCGGCTTTCTTCGGAGTGCCCTGCACGGTGAAACCGGAACTGCGCCACGAGCCGGGAAGCAGGGCGTTGAGCGAGGGATGAATGCGTTCGAGCGAACTGCCGCCGCCGAGCGCCGCGGTCGGCCACGGGAAACCCGCGCCGTAGCGGACTTCCTCCACGGTGCGGCCGGCGGCATCGCGCAGGGTGATTTTCTCGCCGTGATGTTTGAGTTTGCCGGGCAACGGGCCGAGGGCTTTCACGTTGCCAAACGCCTTGGCCAGCGCGGCGGGATCGCGCGCGACGACGAGGAAGCCGCCGGGGGCGATGATCGTCTCGGGCGGGAACTTGAACTTTTCCAATTCCCAGCCGGCGAGGTCGGCGGGGAGAGAGCCGGAGTTGTGGAGTTCGATGAACTCGAGGGTTTTTTTCTCCGGGGGATCGAAGTGGATTTCGTTGATGACGACGTGGGCGTGGGCGACGGAGGCGGGCAGGAGCGGCCAGAGAAGCCCCAGCGCGAGCGCGAGATTCACGACGAGGCGAATCATGCGGGACGGGACGAGGAGGGTTTGCGCGCTGCGGCTTTCTCCTGCCGCCGGAGCTGGCGCTCGGTGCGGTTGGTTTCGGCGCGGAGCAGTTCTTCGGAGGACCAGCCGCGGGATTGGGCGTAGGCGGCGAGTGCGAACAATTCCTTGGCCAGCGCGGCTTTAGTGAGCGGGCGCGGGGCGGGTGCGGCCAAAGGTAGTTGCGCCTTGCGCGCCTTCTTCGTGAGCTTCTCGGCGCGCATCAGGGCGGGGAGATGTTTCGGAATGCCGTCGAGCGCGGAGGGACGTTCGTGGCGGGTGCCGTGCTTCTCGGCGGTTTTGATTTTCTCCCAGTTGGCCCAGACCTGATCGACGTTTTTCACTTTCACATCGCCGAAGACGTGCGGATGCCGACGGATCAGTTTGTCCACGAGGTTGCGGGCGACGCGCTCGAAATCGAAGGCGCTGCGCTCGTTCGCCAACTGGCAGTGGAAGACGACTTGCAGCAGCAGGTCGCCGAGTTCCTCGAGCAGCTCGTGGTCGTCGCCGGAGTCGATGGCGTCGATCAGTTCGTACACTTCCTCGATGGCGTGCTGGCGCAGCGTGCGATGGTCCTGCTCGCGATCCCACGGGCAGCCGTCGGGGGCGCGGAGTCTGGCCATCACGGTGAGGAGGTCGGCGATGGCGGAAGTTTTTTTCATGGGGGAAAAGGGGCGCGCCGGAGCGATGGCCCGGACGGCGCGCGGTTCGCAAAATTACAAAATCACGAGGTCATCGCGATGCACGGCGATGGCGTGGGAAGCGGTGCGGGCGGCAATCGCGGCGGACGACAGTCGCGTGATCCCGCGCGCGAACTCCGTGCCGTCGGCATCGCAAATCGAAACGACGTCATCCTCGGCGAAGGTGCCGTCGTGCCGCGCGACGCCCGGCAGCAGCAGGCTTTTGCCGTGTTCGCGCAGCGCGCGTTTCGCGCCGTCATCGACGAACAGCGCGCCCTTGGGATGATGGAAGAAGGCGATCTTGCGCTTGCGGCCCTGGAGGCGGTTGGGGCGCGGGATGAAGATGGTCCCTTCGGCCGCGCCGGCGAGAACGTGTGCGAGGACGTTGCGTTTGCGGCCCGAGGCGATCACCAGCGGAATGCCCGAGCGCACGACAATTTTAGCCGCTTGGATTTTCGAAGCCATGCCGCCGACGGCCGTGGCGCTGTCCGTGCCGCCGGCCATGCGTTCAATCGCGCCGTCGATGCTCTCGATGGTCGAGAGAGTTTTCGCCTCGGGCTGGCCGAAGTTTTCGATCACGCCATCGACGGTGGTGAGAATGACCAGCAAATCCGCGGGGAGCAACGAGGCGACGAGCGCGGATAGCTTGTCGTTGTCGCCGAATTTTATCTCAGCAAACGACACGACGTCGTTCTCGTTGATGATCGGCGTGACGCCGCGGCGGAGCAGGCTGATGAGCGTGTTGCGCGCGTTGAGATGGCGGTCGTGGTGCTCGAGGTCGTCGTGCGTGAGGAGCACCTGCGCGACGGTGAGGCCGAACTCATCGAAGAGTTTTTGATACGTCGCCATCAGCCGCGACTGGCCGACGGCGGCGCAGGCTTGGAGATCGGCGAGGTCGGCGGGGCGCTTTTTGAAACCCAGCGCGCCCATGCCCGCGCCGACCGCGCCCGAGGTGACGATGACGATCTCGCGGCCCGCCTTGCGCTGCGCGGCGAGTTGCGCGACCAACTGCCCCATCTGCGCGAGGTCGGGCTGTTTCTGGCTGTCCGTGAGCACGCCCGTGCCGAGTTTTACCACGACGCGGGTGACATTTTTGAGCAAATCCGAACGCACGCGGTGTTGGTACCAAAGCGGGTGGGGCGAGTCGAGGGGCGGTTTCAGAAAGTCACGCAAGGCGCGGCGTGGTTAAGCTCCAAGTTCAAAGCTCAAAGCTCAAGGGAAGCTCAAAGCACCAGTTTTCAAGCGGGACGCGGCGGGCGTGGCGAGGGCGTCAGTTGGTTCCCAACGGCTCCGCGTTTTGCGACGCAACCCGAAGATTTTCCGCTGCCCTGCCCGCTTGGTGCTTGGTCTCGCTTGGTAGCTTCCCTTGAGCTTTGAGCTTTAGCCTTGGAGCTTCCGCTACGCCGGGATTTCCCAGCCTTGTTGCGCCGATGAACTCCCGGTACGGTCAGCGTCCGGCTGTGGCGGAACACCAGCCGAGGGAAATAAAACCGCATGACCTGCACCTTGTCAGAATTCACGGAATTGGCCGCACGCATCCACGCGTTCATCGCGTCGGTGGGCGCGGAGACGGGCGTGGGCAAAGGTGGCGAGGTGGCCGCGGCGGCGCGGGAGGGGGAGTTCAACATCTTGGCGCTGGAGTTGTTCGCGTTGCAGGTGCGGCACAATGCGGCGTTGCGCGAATGGTTGGGCGCGCGTGCTGGAGCAGCGAGCAGGCTGCGGGACTGGCGGGAAATTCCAGCGGCGCCGGTGGCGGCGTTCAAGGAACTGGAACTCACCGCACTGCCCGCAGAGGCGCGGACGACGGTGTTTCATTCAAGCGGCACGACGGGGCAGAAGCCGAGCCGGCACTTTCATCACGCGGAATCGCTGCGACTGTACGAAGCGTCCCTGCGGCCGTGGTTTTGGCGGCACTTGTGGCCGGAGGGTGCGGGCGGACGCGGCCCGGTGGCACTGCGGCAAATCATCCTCACGCCGTCGCCCGCGCAGGTGCCGCACTCGTCGCTGGTTCACATGTTTGCGACCATTGCCTTCGCGCCGGACGATGCGGAGAAGCGTCCGCTGGCGCATGGGGAGGTTTGGAGTTCCGCCTTTAGGCGGCAAACGCTCCGCCAACCAGGGACGCTTGATTTGTCCACCGTGGGCGCCGCCAGCGGCCCGCCGCCTGAAGGCGGAACTCCGAACGGGAAGTTTTTCGGAACCGTGGGTACGGACGGTGCCTGGTGTGTGGACTTCGCAGCGGTGCTGGCGGAACTGCGGGCGGCGGCGGCGAGCGGCGCGCCTGTGATGCTGCTGGGGACCGCGTTTTCGTTTGTGCATCTGCTGGATCATCTCGCGGCGGGAGAGATTCGCGTGGCGTTGCCCGCTGGCTCGCGGGTGCTGGAAACGGGCGGCTACAAGGGCCGCTCGCGCACGCTGCCGAAGGGGGAGCTGCACGCGGAGATCACGCGGCGGCTCGGCGTGCCGACGTCGCACATCGTGTGCGAGTACGGGATGAGTGAACTCAGTTCGCAGGCGTATGACACGGCGGTGCCGGCACAGGCGGGGCGCGCGCGGCGGTTTCATTTTCCGCCGTGGGCGCGGGCGGTAGTGGTTTCGCCCGAAACGGGCGCCGAGGTGGGCGAGGGCGAAACGGGGTTGCTCCGCATTTACGATCTCGCCAACGTCTGGTCCGCGCTGGCGGTGCAAACCGAGGATCTCGGCGTGCGGCGAGGCGACGGCTTCGAGTTGCTCGGACGCGCCGCCGAGGCCGAGCCGCGCGGGTGCTCGCGGATGACGGCCTGATTTTTTCACCCGATGAAAATGAAACGCTCGTACCGACTGCTCTGCCTGATTGCGGCGGGCGCTGCGTTGATCGGTCTTCGCCATCGCGTGGCGGCGGTGATCGGCGGCATCAATCAGAAAGTCGGGCCGCGGAGGACGGTCGAGGAACGCATCGCGGAATACGGCCCCGCCGCGCGCCAACGCTGGGCGCCACATTTCAAGCAGGCCGGAATCGCGTATCCGCCCGCGGCGCTCGTGCTGGTCGGGATCAAGGCGGAGAAGCGGCTCGAAGTGTATGCGGGGGCCACGGCGGCGGCGGTGAAGTTCATCCGCGATTATCCGATCCGCGCGGCGAGCGGGGACTTGGGGCCGAAGTTGAAGGAGGGCGACGGGCAGGTGCCGGAGGGGATTTATCAGATCGAATCGCTCAATCCGAACAGCCGGTTTCATCTGTCGCTGCGGGTGAATTATCCCAACCGGTTCGATCGCGAACAAGCGGCGCGCGAGGGGCGCACCCAGCTCGGTGGCGACATCATGATCCACGGCAACGCGGTGTCCATCGGCTGCCTGGCGATGGGCGACGAGGCCGCGGAGGATTTGTTCGTGGTGGCGGCGGACACCGGGCTGAAGAGCATCAGCGTGCTGCTGACGCCGGTGGATTTTCGCAACGGCAAGAACGTCCCGGCATCGGTGCCGCTGCCGGCGTGGACGGAGAAACTTTACGCGGATCTGCGCACCGAACTGGGGCGGCTGCCGAAACGCCCATGAGCAACACCGCTCGCTCCGCACGCGGTGTCCAACGAATCAATCTCCCATGAACCTCCCCAATTATTTCCTCGCTGACCTCCCGCCCGAGGCGCACCTGGGCACGCAGATGCTGGTCGAGGCGTGCCAGACGTTGAAGCGCAACCGCGCGCAGTATCTGGCGATCCGGCCGAGCGAGAATTTGATCCGCACCTTGGCGGGCGTGGCGGAGGACTGGCTGGCGGATGATTATCCGTTTCGGCAACTGGCGTTGCGCGACGGGCCGGCGGCGACGGGTTTTTCGCTGGGGACGCTCACGGCGGGGATCGATGCTTTTTTCAAACACGTCACGCCGGCGAATTTGCAACTGCTGCTGGAGCAGGACCTCGGCGAGGCGCGGCGGCTGGACGAGCCGACGTCGTCTCCGGCCGAGCATCGCGGACGTCGCGCGGCGGTGGCGACGGGGCCGGAGATGATTGTTCACATTGCGGCGGGGCACCTGCCGAATCCAACGTGGATGAGCATGATTCTCGGCGTGCTGGTGCGGTCGGCGCAGTTTGTGAAATGCGCGAGCGGCGCGTCGCTGCTGCCGCGGCTCTTCGCGCACTCGCTGTATGAGCGCGATCCCAAGCTCGCGGCATGTCTCGAGGTCGCGGAGTGGCGCGGCGGCAAGACGGCGCTGGAGAATGCAATTTTCGCCGAGGCCGATTGCATCACGGCCACGGGTAGCGACGAGACGCTCGCGGCGATCCGCCACCGTGTGCCGCCCAAGGCGCGCTTCCTCGGCTACGGGCATCGCGTGAGTTTCGGCTTTGTGGCCAATGACGGACTCTCGCCGCTCGGCCTGCCGCACGCGGTGGCGGACGCGGCGAAGGACGTGGTCGCATGGGATCAGCTCGGGTGTTTGTCGCCGCATCTTTTCTATGTCGAGAAGGGCGGGCGCATCACGGCGGAGCAGTTCGCGGAGAAACTTTCGGAGGAACTGGAGCGGCGCGAGCAGGTGTGTCCGCGCGGGCGGATTCCGGTGGAGACGGCCGCCGCCATCGCCACGCGGCGCGGGCTGTATGAGGTGCGGGCCGCGCATTCGCCGGGGACGCGGCATTGGTACAGTCAGAATTCCACGGCGTGGACGGTGATCTTCGAGGCCGATCCGCTGTTCCAGCTCTCGTGCCTGAACCGGTTTGTGTACGTGAAGGAAGTGACGAATCTCACCGAGGCGTTGCAGGCGGCGGACCGCGTGCGCGGGCAGGTCTCGACGGTGGGACTTCTCGCCGGCGAAGGGCGCAAGCGCGAGCTGGTGATGGAACTGGCGCGCTGGGGCGTGGCGCGCGTGTGCCCCCTCGGGCGCATGCAGGACCCGCCGTTCAACTGGCGTCACGACGGCCGCCCGGCGCTCGCGGACCTAGTGACATGGACGGATTGGGAGCAATGAAAACGCGCGGGGGATGGAATTTCGAAACCACGGATAAACACGGATGAAAACAAAACTGAAATCCGCTGCCGCGAAGCAAATCGCGCCAGCGACGAAAGCACCCGCGCCGCTGAAACTGGAGCTGCGCAAGACGTTTCAATTCGAGGCGGCGCATCTGCTCCCGCATCTGCCGCTGAAACACAAATGCCGGCGGCTCCACGGGCACAGTTTCCAAGCCGAGATCGTGGTGGCGGGCGAGTGCGATCCGCAGCTCGGGTGGGTGATGGATTACGCGGATATTTCCGCCGCGTTCAAGCCGCTGTGGGAGCAGCTTGACCATTACTATCTCAACGACATTGCGGGGCTGGAGAATCCGACGAGCGAGAATCTGGCGGTGTGGATTTGGGATCGCCTGAAGCCGCGGCTGCCGCTGCTGACCGAGGTTGTGGTGGCGGAGACCTGCACGGCGCGGTGTGTGTATCGCGGGTGAGTCTGCGTGGCCTGGTAGGGACGCGCTGCGCACGTCCGTTGCCTTTTCCGGCCGACGCTCGCGAACTTGAACAGGGGCGGTGAGATCCTCGTACGCGTGGGCGGGGATTCAGCGATGAGGCGACAAGCTGTCGCCTCCCCATGAGTTTCTCGTTTGCGACTCCTTACTCGCGGACGCGGATGAGGGTTTTTACGGCGCGGTTGCCGGCGGTCATGCTGCGGAGGAGTTCGGGGAGCTGGGTGAGGGGGCATTCGCCATCGACGAAATCGGCGGCGCGGATGACGCCGGATTCGATGAAGTTCAGCGCGCCGCGGATGGTGCGCGGGGTGTGGTGGAAGCTGGCGAGGAGGGTGAGGTTGGAATAGTGGATCAGGCCGGTGTCGAGGGTGACGGTGGTGCCGGCGGGGCACCCGCCGAAGAAGTTCACGACGCCGCCTTTGCGCACGAGTTTGACGGAGGCTTCCCAGACTTCGGGTTTGCCTACGGCTTCGATCACGACGTCGAAGGGTTTGGGGGCGGCGGCTTTCACGGCGGCGGCGAGGTCGTCTTTGCCGATGACG
>BJHT01000087.1 GCA_014193395.1 Verrucomicrobiota bacterium | reverse complement strand
CTCGCGGTTGTAGCGCCGGCCAGCGCAGTTTTCGCACGTCACATAGACGGGCGGCAGGAAGTGCATCTCAATCTTCAGCAGCCCGTCGCCCTGGCACTTCTCGCAGCGCCCGCCCTTCACGTTGAAACTGAACCGCCCCGCCTCGTAACCGCGCACCTTTGCCGCCGGCAACCGCGCGAACAAATCCCTGATTTCATTGAACATTCCCGTGTAGGTCGCCGGGTTGCTCCGCGGCGTGCGCCCGATCGGCGTCTGGTCGATCACGATCACCTTGTCGATCTGCTTCACGCCGCGAATGGTCGTGTGCAACCCCGGCCGCTCCTTTGAACCGTGCAACTGCCGGAACAACGCGCGCCGCAAAATATCATCCACCAGCGTGCTCTTCCCCGAGCCGCTCACGCCCGTCACGCACGTCAGCGTCCCGAGCGGAATGCGCACGTCGAGGTTCTGCAAATTGTTCTCCCGCGCGCCCACGATCTCCAGCCACGCACTCTGCGCGTCCGGGCGAATCCGTTCCTTCGGCAGCGGAATGCTCAGCTCGCCCGTGAGATATTTTCCCGTCAGCGATTGCGGATTCGCGAGCACCTCGGCGACCGTTCCCGCCGCCACGATCTCGCCGCCATGCACACCCGCGCCCGGCCCGAGATCGAGCACGTAATCGGCGCGCCGAATCGTGTCCTCGTCGTGTTCGACCACCAGCACCGAGTTGCCCAGATCGCGCAGTCCCTCGAGCGTTTTTAGCAGCCGCTCGTTGTCCCGCTGGTGCAGTCCGATGCTCGGCTCGTCGAGAATGTAAATCACGCCCACCAGCCCCGCGCCGATCTGCGTCGCCAGCCGGATGCGCTGCGCCTCGCCGCCGCTCAGCGTCCCGCTCTCGCGATCCAGCGTGAGATAACCCAGCCCGACATTTTTCAGAAAATTCAGCCGCGCCGTAATCTCGCGCACCACGTCCTCCGCGATCTTCCGCTCGAATTCCGTCAGCTTCAGCCCCGCGAAAAACCCGAGCGCCCCGTCCACCGACAGCCCGCACACGTCCATGATCGAGCGGCCCGCGACCTTGATCCCCGTGCCCGGCACGGTCGTCGCGAACGGCGCGCCGCCGAGCGTCACCGCCAGAATCTCCGGCTTCAACCGCCGCCCGTCGCACGCGTCGCACGGCTGCGGACTCATGAACGTCTTGATCCGGTTCTTCGTGAACTCACTGTCGGTCTCGACATACAGCCGGTGCAGATTCGCCAGCACGCCCTCGAACACGCGCGTCGTCTTGCTCACCTTGCCCGCGCGCGAGAAATAAAAATCGATCTCCGTCTCACCCGAACCGTGCAGCAGCACCTTGCGAAAACTCTCGGGCAGATCCTTGAACGGCACCTCCATGCTCTGCTCGTAATGCTTCGCCAACCCGCGCAGCACGGCCTTGTAATAAACGATCATCCGCTTGCCGCCGCGCCGCCACGGCAGGATCGCGCCGTCCTCCAAACTCTTCTCCGCGTCCGGCACCACCAGTCCCTCGTCGAGCACCAGCTTCTGGCCCAGCCCGTGACACACCGGACACGCGCCCGCCGGGGAATTGAACGAAAAATGTTTCGGCGTCAGCGTGTCGAAGCTCTGCCCCGTCGCCACGGAATACATGCGGTTCGAGTGCAGCCGCTCGACCCATTGCGCCGCCTTTTCTTTGTCCCTGGCCGTGTCCACGTCGGGCAATTGATGCAGCACCAGCAGCCGGCCCGCGCCCCATTTCAGCGCCGTCTCCACCGAATCGCCGAGGCGCACGCGCACCTTGTCGTCGATCACCAGCCGGTCCACGACCACTTCGACGCGGTGCTTCGCCTTCGCGTCCAGCTTCACGCGCGTCGGCCCGCCCAGCTCGACCAACTCACCGTCGATCCGCGCCCGTACGAAGCCTTCTCGCGCCAGCCGTTCGAGCACGTCGCGAAACTCGCCCTTCTGATCCTCGACCACCGGCGCGAGCAGCATCACGCGCGACCGCGCGGGCAGCGCGAGAATCTTGTCCACAATGTCGCTCGTCGTCTGCTGCGTGATCGGCTGCCCGCTGACCGGACAATGCGGCAGCCCGAGATGCGCAAACAGCAGCCGCAGGTAATCGTAAATCTCCGTGGTGGTCGCGATGATCGACCGCGCGTTCGACCCCGCGCCGCGCTGCTCGATGGCAATCGTCGGCGACAACCCCTCGATGTAATCCACCTCCGGCTTCTGCAATTGATCCAGAAACTGCCGCGCGTACGTGGACAACGACTCGACGTATTTGCGCTGCCCCTCGGCGAAGATCGTGTCGAACGCGAGCGACGATTTGCCCGAGCCGCTCAGCCCCGTCACCACCACGAGTTTGTCGCGCGGGATCGACAACGTGAGGTTTTTCAAGTTGTGCTCGCGCGCCCCGCCGATCTTGATGAATTCCTTCGCCATCGCCCGATTTCGGTTCAATTCCAGCCGCGCACCGTAAGGACGCCCCGCGCCAAAAGCCAAGCGGCATCTTGGGGGAAACGAGGTTGGACAAGCACCGCGGCACGTAGCCGCCGACGTGAGGAGGCGGACGGCCCCGCACGACGCCCGAGCCCCGCAGCGGATTTGGCAAAGGAATGGAGGCAAAGGAATGGGGACGGGAAAACTTTTTGTCTTCATTCCTTTGCCTCCATTCCTTTGCCCACAACTCCGCTGTCCCATTCCCGTACACCCTTCTGCACCGTGCCGCGCCGAGCTGAGCGCTCGGAATCTTCTTACGTCATCGGCACCGTGATTCTCAGCCTTGCGGCGTGATGAGCCGCACGGAGGGAAAGAAGCTACGGACGCGTCGCGGATCGCGGGTCAGCAGCGGGAGATGAGCGACGTAGGCGTGCGCGCCGATGAAGAAATCCGGCAGGGGCCGCGCCCGTTTTCCACCGGCGCGCCGGTATTTTTCAAACGCCTTCCCGGCTTGAAACGCGGCGTTGAGCGGCAGGGGCAGGTGCGTGAAGGCGGAGAGGCGATGCTCCAATTCCTTCTGGGTGTCGAACTTCACGGCGAGTTCGGCGAAAACCATGGCGTCGTAAGCGACCGGCCCTCGATCCGCCCACTCCTCGATCTGCGCACTCGACCACACAAACCATTCCCGATCGCGGGTGAGAATGTCCGCAATGACACTGGTATCCACCAAGATCATGCCGCTCCCCGCGTCGCTCTGAGCCAGCTTGCGGTGTCGCCTTTGACTTTCCCGCCGCGCAGCAACGCCGCCAGCACGTGCTTCCCGGGCGTCACCTTCCCGGCTTTGACGACGAGCACGCCTTCGGGCCGGTCCACGAACTCAACTTCGGCCTGCGCCACCAATCCGTGCTTCCGGCGCATGACCGGCGGAATGGTGACCTGTCCTTTGCCCGTGATTTTCATGTGCCGACCTTCCGGCAACCTTCGGACCAAAGTCAACCGCGAGCGGAGCTTGTAGGAGTCGAGGTAACGAAACTCCGACCTATCCCAGGCGAGGCGCGCTCTGAGTCTCGAGGACCGACTCGGGAAAGGCGCGTGGGACTGGAGCTTGGTTCCAAGACGGAGCGTTGGGGCGGTTTGGGCGGGCCGTTCGGGGAAGGAGGTTAGAGTCTCGTTACCTCGACTCCTACAAAGGCCGGGAGCGACGGGCTGCGTTCGAAAAAACTCCGCCGGTGCCAGCACCGGCGGAGTCGCGATGATTCAGCGTTTTTTCGAGCGCCGATTTCTCCCGCTCAGTTCGCCGCGAGATAATCCAGCAACTGCCGGCGTTGCGCCAAGGTCAGCCGGAGGTAGCGGTCGCGCGAGACGCGGCCTTCGCCTTCATGCGCGGCGATGGCGTCGTGGACGGTCGGGGCGCGGCCGTCGTGCAGATAGGGCGGGCTGGCACGCAGGCCCCACAGCGGGGCGGTGCGCATTTCGCGGGGCTTGGCGGCGCCTTGGGCGATGCCGTCGCCGAGCGTGCCCATGTCGTGCAGAAGCAGGTCGGAGAAGAGCCACACGGGTTTGCGGTCGAGTGCGGCGATGCGATTGGGACCGGTCTGCATGAGCGGCGTGTGGCAGACCGCGCAGCCGATCTGCGCGAAGAGCGGCTCGCCCGCACGGGCCGAGGGCGAGAGTGGCAGACGCGGCGGGGCACCGAGGAACCGCATGAAATCCGCGTTGGCATCAATGTCGGCGCGGCCGGTGGCGGGATCGGCTTCATCCTCGGGATCCTGCGTGGTGTCGAACAACGCGAGCAGCACCTGGTTGCCGTTGGGCGCATTTTCCTTCGGGAAAAAGCGGCTCGTGATTCCCATCTCGTTCAGGTACGCGTCCGCCGAGAAGGCGAGCAGCGTGGCCTGCTGGGCCTTCCAGCCGAAGCGGCCGACGCGCACCTGGCCGGTGGTGATGTCGGTCACTTCCGAGATGCGACCGGTGACGCCGTCCGGCTTCTGCCGCAGCGCGCCCTGGCGGATTGCGTCATCGGGAATCGCCTCGATCAGGCCGAGGCCGAACAGCGGCGTGGTGCGGCGACGAGCGATGGTGTTGGCCTCGGGCGGCACGGTTTCGCGCGCGGCCGGGTCGATGGAGAATTGTTGCAGCAGCGAGCCGCCTTTCTCCGTGAGCGGATCGAACACGCCGTTGACCGTGCGGCCGAAGCGCGTGACGACGATGTCGCTGCTGCCGCCGACCGCGGGGCCGGAGTGGCACGCGACGCACGAGACATTGTTGAAGATCGGGCCGAGGCCGCTGGCGACGGTTTCTTCATTCTCAAATTCCTCACGACCGTCCGCGAAGGCCGCGAGCTGGTCGGGGGTCAGGCCGGGGAGCGGGCTGCCGAAGTCCGGTCGCGGCGGCGGTGGGGGCGGCGGCGGACGGAGTGCCGTGCCGGGCCGCGAGCGCTGGGCGCGGAAGAGGTGTTGACCGAATTGGGATTGCGCCAGGACGCTGCCGATCCCAAAGAGGACTGCCATCAGGACACCGAGAACTAGAGTCTGTTTGGTTTTCATGGAGGTTGGCTGTTGGTTGTTTTTTTTGCTGAAGCTCCGCCGCCCGAGCCGGGCGGTTTCGCATTCATCTGCCTCCAGTAACGGTCACGGGTGTTAAGTGATTATTTCGATTCAAGCGGAGAATTGTTAAGAGTTGGTAAAAGTTTTGGAGGCCGCGGTCGGAACTGGAGTTGGCGGGGAAACGAAGCTCAAAGCTCAAAGTTCAAAGCTCAAGGGAAGCGCCAAAAGCCAAGCTCCACGGCCTCCGGATTGAGTTTCAATAATCGAGGGGAAAGCTCCGAAATGATTTTGTCCGGCGGACGAACGGGAAATTTCTCCGATTGGAAACTTGGATGCTGGGGCTTCCCTTGAGCTTTGAACTTTGAGCTTTGAGCTTTTGTTCGTCGAGTCGTCCCGCCGCAGGCGCAGCGGGGTGGAGCGCAGTGAGGTGTGTGGAATTGTCCGCGACCTCTGTGCGTGTGGACGTCGCTGCGGCCGGGGACGGCCGCACTCCGGGGCGGGCTGCGAGTGCTCAGAGGCAGTGGAGGAAATCCAACAACTGCCGGCGTTGCGTCGGCGAGAGGCGGAGGTAGCGGTCGCGGACGATGCGGGCTTCGCCGCGGTGCGCGGCGATGGCGTCGTGCAGGGTCGCGGCACGTCCGTCGTGCAGATAGGGCGCGCTGGCGCGCACGCCCCAGAGCGGCGGGGTGCGCATTTCGTGCGGCCCGGCGGCGCCCTGGGCGATCCCATCGCCGAGCGTGCGCATGTCGTGAAGCAAGAGATCGGAGTAGAGCGCGACGGGTTGGCGATGGAGCGCGCGGATGGGGCTGGCTCCTGTGTACATGACGGGCGTGTGGCAGTGCGCGCAACCGGTCTGGGTGAAAAGTGCTTCGCCGGCGCGCGCCGAGGCGGTGAGTGGCAGGCGCGGCGGCGGCGCGAGGAAGCGCATGAAATCAGCCAGCGCGTCGATGTCACTGCGGCCGGTCGCGGGATCGACTTCATCCTCGGGCCCCTGCGGCGGGCCGAATAAAGCGAGCAACGCGGCTTTGCCATTGGGCGCGTTTTCGTGCGGGAAGAAACGGCTGGTGATGCCCATTTCATTCAGATACGCGTCCGCCGAAAAGGCGAGCAGGGTGGCATGCTGGGCTTTCCAACCGAACCGCCCGATGCGGCGACGGCCGGTGGTGATGTCCTTCACCTCGGCGACGCAACCGGTGATGCCGTCGGGTTGGTGAATTCGTGCGTGCTGGCGGATCGTGTCGTCGGGGATCGCCTCGATGAGGCCGAGGCCGAACAGCGGCGTGGTGCGGCGATGGGCAATGGTGTTGGCCTCGGGTGGCACGACTTCGCGCACGGCCGGGTCGATGGCAAATTGTTGGAGCAGCGAGCCGCCTTTGTCTCGGAGCGGATGGAACACGCCGTTGACCGTGCGACCGAAGCGCGTGACGACGATGGCGCTGCCGCCGCCGGTGACGGGGGCGGAGTGGCAGGCGACGCAGGAGACGTTGTTGAAAATGGGGCCGAGTCCGGTGGCGACGGTTTCCGCATCTTCAAATTCTTCCCGACCGCGCGCGAACGCCGCCAGTTGGGCCGGGGTCAACCCGGGGAGCGGGTCGCCGAAGCGGCGGTGCGGCGGCGAGGGCGGCACGGAAGCGTGTTTGGCCTGCGGGGTTTGTGCGCGGTGGGGCGGGATAGCGAACGGGGATTGCGCCGGGACGCTGATGATCCCGAGCAGCAGGGCAAGGAGAACGCCGAAGACGCTGGGCGGGTTGGCTTTCATGCGGATAGCGGTTGGTTGTTTTTTCTGGAGCGCGACCGCCCAGGCCGGGGATCTCGCATTGGTCCGGGCACAGTGATTGGCATGGGTGTTAAGCCGATTTCTTGAACCAACAAGCGAATTGTTCCGGGACGGCGCGAGTTTGGATGCGGAGTGCGCCCGTCCCCGGGCGCAGCAGGGTGGAGCGCGGTGAGGTGTGTGAAATTGTCCGCGGCGCTTGTGCGGGCGGACGTCGCTGCGGCCGGGGACGGCCGCACTCCGGCGGTACTCGCGGGCCGGCCGTCCGCGCTCCGGCGCGTGAGGCATGGGTTGCGCCGCGGTTGAGCAGTGTGTTTAGCTTCGCGCGCCTTTACCGCGGCACACTCGCAATGATTACTTTTCTTCACGGCAAACTGGTGGAAGCCCTGCCCACGCAGGTGACGATCGACGTCAACGGCGTGGGCTATGCGGTGCTGATTCCGCTGTCGTCGTTCACCAAGCTCCCCGCGCCCGGCAGTGCGCTGCATCTGCTCACGCATCTGGCGATCCGCGAGGATGCGCATGTGCTCTACGGCTTCGTCACGGCGGCGGAGCGCGAGATGTTCCGGCTGCTCATCAACACCGTCAGCGGCATCGGCCCGAAGATCGCGCTGAACGTGCTGAGCGGGATGAATGTGACGGCGTTTCGCGGTGCGGTGGCGGCGGGCGATGTGCGGTCGTTGTCGCAGATTTCCGGCATCGGAAAAAAGACGGCCGAACGCATCGTGGTCGAGCTGCGCGACAAGATCGGCGCGGCGGGCGCGTGGGAAGCCGGCAGCGCTGAGCACTCGCTCTCGGCCGCGGATCAAAAGGTGAACGACGCCGTGCTCGCGCTGATGGCGCTGGGTTTCAAGCAGGTCGAGGCCGGCGACGCGGTGCGCGGGGCGCAGGCGGTGCTGGGGCCGGCGGCGGCGCTCGAGGACCTCGTGCGCGCGGCGTTGAAGAAAGGAGCGTGATGGAAGCCACGGTGCCCAAACCCCGCACGTCCGGCATCGTCCGGCCGCAGCCGTTGAAGTGGCATCAGCACCTGGCGGCGGCGGTGATCGTGGCGGCAATCCGCGCGGTGTCGTGGACGTTGCGCACGCGGCACGAGGACCGCGCGCGGCTGCTGGAATCACCGGATGCGCCGCCGATTATTTTTGCGGTGTGGCACAACCGGCTCGCGCTGGCGATGCCGGTGTTCGAGTGGTTCGTGCGGCGGCGCACGCCGGACCGCGGGCTGGCGGCGATTGTCAGCGCGAGCAAGGACGGCGGGCTGGTGGCGCGGGTGCTGGAGTATTTCGGCGTGCAGGCGGTGCGCGGTTCGTCGAGCCGCCGCGGCGCGCAGGCCCTGCTCGAACTCACGACGTGGGCGGAAAAGGGGCATCATCTCGCGATCACGCCGGACGGCCCGCGCGGACCGTGTTACCGCGTGCAGGACGGCGTGCTGGCGTTGGCGCAGGTGACGGGATTTCCCATCGTGCCGGTGGGGACGTATTTGAACTGGAAGATTCAGTTGCGCAGTTGGGATCGGTTTCAAATCCCGCTGCCGTTCGCGCGGTGGGAGGTCACGTTCGGTGCGCCGATCCGCGTGCCGCGCGACATTTCGGACGACGAGCGGGGGAAGCTGCGGGCGCGGCTGGAGACGGCGTTGCGCGAGCTGTCGCCGGACTGAGGGGAAAAAGCTCCAAGCTTAAAGCTCAAAGCTCAAGGGAAGGGCCAAGGGACAAGTTCCAATTCCAGCGGACCACGGCTCTTGGCAACCGGTGTCGCACCAGAATTGACGACGTTGTAAAAATCCCAGACCGGTCAGGCCCCTTGGAACTCGGAGCTTGGATCTTCCCTTGAGCTTTGAGCTTTGAACTTGGAGCTTTTTTCTTCTTCCGATTCCGCGCCGCTCACGGACGCGGTGCCGCATCACAGTCCCTTCACATCCACGCACGCCGTGTTGCCCGCGCCGTTGCGGCAGTAGATGCGGCCGTTCGCGAGGACGGGGGCGGCCCAGCAGGTGCCGCCGAGGATTTGTGCGCGGACGATGGGCTTGAAGGAATCCGGGGACGGATGCGCGATGATGAGTTCGCCCTTTTCACTGAGAATGATGAGCTTGCCGTCGGCGGCGGTGAGGCCGCCCATCCCGACGGGGCGGTCGGTCCATTTGATCGCGCCGGTCTTGGGATCGAGGCAGCGCAGGTCGCCGGGGACCGTGCCCGCGTGGCCGTGGATGGCGTAGAGATAGCCGTCGAGCGCGACGCCGGTGGCGAAGTGGGCGAAGAGATTTTTGTTGTGCCAGATGCGGGTCACGCGGTTGCCCTGGAGTTGGAGGCCGGCTGCGCCCGCCGCGTAGCCGGAGGAAATGACGATGCGATCGCCAATGATGACGGGGTCGGCAGCGTTGACATCGAACTGGGTGGTCCACGGGTAGGTCCAGAGTTCGCGGCCGCTTTCGGGTTCTACGGCGACGAGCGAGCGACCGGCGAAGAGCATGACGCCGCGGCGCACGCCGGAACCGAAAGGCAGGGGAGTCGCGTAGCCCGCCTTGCCGGAAGATTTCCAGACGACCTTGCCCGTGGCTTTCTCGAAGGCCGCGCCGGCCGCGCCCGCATTGAGCAACAGGAGATCGCCTTCGACCACGGGCGAACCGCCGAAGCCCCAGTTGTTGGCCTCGTTCACGGCGAGTTCGTTCATGATGTTGCGCGCCCAGAGCACCGTGCCTTTCGCGGCGTCGAGGGCGAAGAGATTGCCCTTGCGGCTGAGCGTATAGACGACATTCCCATCTACCGTGGGCGTGGCGCTGGTGCCGCCCTGATAGTAATCCGCGCCAAGCGGGCACGGGTAGGAGTGACGCCAGAGGACTTTGCCGGTGGCGGCATCGAAGGCGGAGACGCTGTCCTGCGCGGCCGCGTTGCCCATGGTATAGGCGCGTCCGCCGGCGACGGTGAACGAGGAGAAACCAAGGCCGACATTGGCGCGCCAGAGCACCTTGGGCCCGGCGGCCGGCCAGTTGGTGGACCAGCCTTTTTCGTTGGAAATCCCGTTGTGATTCGGGCCGCGGAAAACGGGCCAGTCATCGGCGTGGACGACCACCGTGACAAAAAGCAGAATGGCAAGGCGGAGCGGAAGTTTGAGGAATCGGGGACCGGTGTTCCCCGGCCGGGTGGTGAAACACTGCGGTGACAGCAAGACGTGGATTCGCATGGGCGCAGAGTAGGATTGTGGGCGGTGGATTAGTCAAATCTGCATTGCTCCGAACCGGTGAGATACGCCTGATGGCCCGAGAAAAAAGGGAATTAAAGCTTGTAACACCAAGTTCGGTTGTTACGGTCCGCGCTCCTTAACTGAACTTAGAATTGTTATGTCACGTATTTGCGAACTCACCGGCGTAGGCTCCATCAAGGGCAATCACATTTGGCGCAGTGGTAAGGCCAAGAAAAAGGGCGGCATCGGCACCCACGTCACCGCCATCACCAAGCGCCGCTTTCAGGCCAATCTCCAGAACGTCAAGGTGCTCATCGACGGCGAGGTGCGCTTCGCCCGCGTCTCCGCCAAGGCCATCAAGCGCGGCCTGATCGTCAAGGCCCCGCGCCGCACCTGGAAGAAGCCCGAACCCGTGGCCGCCGCACCCGCCGCCCCCGCCGGCAAGAAGTAACGAGCGATCCACTCCTTTCCCATGAGGCGAGACTGACAACAGTCTCGCCTTTTTGTTGCTCCCGATCGCGCGGGGGGAAGAGCATCTCCCCGCAACTCCGTGATTGCCCCCCGCCCCGGCCCCGTCGATGCTCGGCCGTGAACTCCATGCGTCACCGAATCGCCCGCCATTGCCCGCTCCTTGCCGCGCTGCTCGCCGCCCACACCGCCTTCGCCGCGCCCGCCATTGACCTCGGAAAACTGCCGCCGCCCGCCACGCGCAACGTTGATTTCGCCACCGAAATCCGGCCGCTGCTCAACCAACACTGTCTCGCCTGCCACGGTCCCGAGAAACACAAGAACGCCTACCGCGTGGACATAAAATCCATCGCGTTGCGCGGCGGCGACACGCACGGCATCGCAATCATCCCCGGTCAGAGTGCGCAGAGTCCGCTCATTCACTACGTCGCCGGACTCGTCGAGGACATGCTCATGCCACCCAAGGGCGAGCGCCTCACCGCCGCGCAGATCGGCCTGCTCCGCGCGTGGATCGACCAGGGCGCGAACTGGCCCGACGCCCCCGGCACCGCCTCGATCAAGCCACTCGAGTGGTGGTCGCTCAAGCCGCTCACGCGCCCGCCCGTGACCCAATCTCCCGTCGCCACCTTCCGCATCCACAATCCGATCGACGCCTTCATCACGAAGACCCTCGCGAACAAAAAACTCCCCCAATCCCCCGAAGCCGACCCGCGCACGCTCATCCGCCGCCTCTATTTCGACCTCCTCGGCCTCCCGCCCACGCCCGCCGAAGTCGAGTCCTTCGTCGCCGATTACTCCGCCAGTTCGTCGCTCGAAATTCGCCATTCAAAATTCTCCGCCCTCGTTGACCGCCTGCTCGCCGACCCGCGTTACGGCGAGCGTTGGGCGCGTCACTGGCTGGATGTCGTTCACTACGGCGACACGCACGGCTACGACAAAGACAAGCCGCGCCCGAATGCCTGGCCGTATCGCGATTACGTCATCCGCGCCTTCAATGGCGACAAGCCCTACGCGCGTTTCATCCAGGAACAAATCGCCGGCGACGTGCTGTTTCCGAACACGCAGGACGGCATCGAAGCCCTCGGTTTCATCGCCGCCGGCCCGTGGGATTTCATCGGCCACGCCGAAGTCCCCGAGACCAAGATCGACGGAAAAATCGCGCGGCACCTCGACCGCGACGACATGGTCGCCAACGCGCTCAACACCTTCAACAGCCTCACCGTCCAGTGCGCGCAGTGCCACAACCACAAGTTCGATCCCATCTCGCAGCAGGATTACTACAGCCTCCACGCCGTCTTCGCCGCGATCGACCGCGCCGACAAAACCTATGACACCGACCCCGCCATCGCCGCGCGCCGCGCCGAACTCATGGCGAAACAGCGCGAGCTGAAATCCGCCAAGGAAACCCTCGACAAACAACTCGCGGCCGCCGGCGGACGCGACCTAGAACTCCTCGACAAACTCATCCGCGAAACCAAACAGGGCGCCTCCGCCGAAGAACGCCCCGAGTTCGGCTGGCACAGCCAAGTCTCCAAAACCCAGGACGCCGTGAAATGGGTGCAGCTCGATCTCGGGAAAACCACCGCCATCGACCGCCTCCTCTACGTCGCGTGCCACGACAACTTCAACAACATCGGCGCGGGCTTTGGCTTTCCGGTGCGTTTCAAAATCGAACTCTCGGACGACGCCACCTTCGCCACGCGCGTCACGATGCTCGAAGATCAAACCCAGGCCGATGTGCCCAACCCCGGCGTCACCCCGCGCACGCTCGCCGTCTCCGGCAAAGCCGGCCGCTACCTCCGACTCACCGCCACCCGGCTCGCGCCGCGCCAGAACGATTTCATTTTCGCCCTCGCCGAAGTCCAAGCCTTCGACTCCACCGGAAAAAATCTCGCGCTCGGTGCCACGGTCACCTCGCTTGATTCCATCGAAGCCCCGCCGCGCTGGAGTCGAAAGAATCTCACCGACGGCTATTTCTACGGTTCCAAAAAAGCCCAGCCCGCCACGAAGCTCGCCGATCTCGAAAAACAACGCGCCGACCTCGTCGCCAAATCCACCAACCCCGCCGCCCGCGCCGCGCTCGACGCCAACACCAAGTCACTGGCCGAAGTCACCGCCGCCCTTGCCAAGCTTCCCGCGCCGCGCGTCGTTTATGCCGGCACGGTGCATTACGGCAGCGGCTCCTTCCGCGGCACCGGCGCCGATGGCGGCAAACCCCGCCCCATCGCCCTCCTCCACCGCGGCGATGTGAAGCAACCCCGCGACCCCGCCGCGCCCGGCGCGCTCACCGCGCTCGCGAACCTGCCCGCGCGCTTCCCGCTTCCCGCCGATCATCCCGAAGGCGCGCGCCGGGTCGCCCTCGCGCAATGGCTCTCGCACCCCGACAACCCGCTCACCTGGCGCAGCGTCGTCAACCGCGTCTGGCAATATCACTTCGGCCGCGGCCTCGTCGAAACCCCCAATGACTTCGGCCGCATGGGCGCGCTCCCGACCCATCCCGAGTTACTCGACTGGCTCGCCGCCGAATTCCGCGACAGCGGCCAGTCCCTGAAGCAACTGCACAAACTGATTGTCACCAGCGCGACCTGGCGCCAAGGGAGCGGGGAGGGAGGAGTAGTAATTAGTAATAAGTTATTAGTAATTAGTAGGGAGGGTTCGGAGAGCAAGGTAGGTTCGGACCAGTCCACCGCCCCGCTAAACCGAAACTTGGATTCCCTGCAACCAACCCACGATAACTCCCGGGGCTTCCCTACTAATCACTTATCACTAATTACTAATTACTCTCCCCTCCCCTCCCCTTCCCACACTGACTCCGACAACCGCTACCTCTGGCGGCAGAACCGGCGGAAGCTCGAAGCCGAGGCGGTGCGTGACAGCGTGCTTTTGGTCAGTGGCAAACTCGATGCGCGCATGGGCGGGCCGGCCTTTCAGGATTTCATCGTGGAGAAGCCCGAACACTCGCCGCACTACGAATACGGGCTGCACGATCCCAACGATCCCAAGTCCCATCGCCGCTCCGTTTACCGCTTCATCGTGCGTTCGCAAATGTCTCCGTTCATGACCACTCTCGACTGTGCCGATCCCTCGATGCAGGTGGGCCGGCGCAACGAGTCCGTCTCCGCGCTCCAGGCCCTGGCCCTGCTTAACAACGGCTTCATGGTCGCGATGTCCCGCCACTTCGCCGCGCGCCTCGACGGCACCGGCACCGAGCTTACCGCTAAGATTGATCTCGCCTTCCGCCTAGCCCTCGCCCGCCCGCCCACGCCTGCCGAGCAAACCGCCTTCGTCGATTACGCCCGGCAACACGGCCTGCCGAATGCCTGCCGATTGCTAATCAATCTGAATGAGTTTGTGTTCGTGGACTGACCTCAATCCGTCCGCTGCTGGTCACGAAGAAGAGGATAGAAACCACTAACCGGCACTAACTGGCACTAATAAGACGGCGAGCCAGAATACTCACAGATGCGGGGCGGCCTGCTTCCTGTTTTCTTATTAGTGCCGGTTAGTGCCGGTTAGTGGTTTCTAGTCCCCCGTTCGCCCGCCCTATCCCGGTTTATTCCGCACCCGCCGGGAACAAGTTCGGAAAGTAAGACGCCGCCGCGCTGGCGGGAAAACCCAGACGCAGCGGTCCCTTCGCCGAGTTCGACAAAACCAATCCTTCGCGCAGCAGCGTCCGCGTGACGGTCTGCGCCGTGCGCGGCGAAACGCCGATCACGCGCGCCGCCTCGCCGCGAGGAATTTCGCCGCGCAAAAAAACCTCCCGCAACACCAGCGCGGCCCCGCCCGGCAGTTCCGCGGCGGCCGTCCGCCGCTCGGCATAGCTCAGGATGCGCCGCTGCATTCCGTCCAAATCCAGCAGTTCGCGCATGAAATCGAGCTGATCCAAGGCGGTCCGCAGCGTGAACTCACAGAACTCCCCCAGACGCCGCTCCGAGAGATACCCGCGTCCGTCGAAGTCGTTCAGCCGCCGTTCGTCGGCGCAGGCGAGACTGGATTTGTAATCCTGCTGCCGTCGCGCGAAACCCCGCGCCAATGTCCACAGCCCGTCCGCCGCGGCCTCCGCCCGTTGCAGCCATGCCTGCGTGAAGAGGCGCGTCACGCGCCCGTTGCCATCGAGGAAAGGATGAATCCACGCCAGTCGATGATGCGCGGCCGCAGCCGCCACCAGACCCTGCGGCGTCGGCTGAACCAGCGGCCCGTAGAAATCCGCGAACCGGCGAAGAAATTTTCCCAGTTGCTCGTGCGCCGGAGCCACATGAACCCCAACCGTCACCGGCGCGGTGCGCAACTCGCCCGCCGCGACCGCGTGCCAGCGGCCCCGCGCATCCTCCACCTGCCGCAACTTCTCCGGCAGCCGTTGGTAAAACTCCCGATGCACGCCGCACAAAAACTCGGCGGTGCAAATCTCCTCCGCCTTCAAGCCGGCCACCGCCGACTCCATCCAGCGCTGCGTCTCGACATGCGCCCAGTGCAGTTGTTGCAGCCCCCGCTGCTTCGCGTCGCCCGTGAACTCCTGCCGGAGCGCCGCATCGATGTCCACCGGCCGGGTCCGGTGCCCCTCGATGAGATTCGAGTAGTAGCTGTTCATCGAACGCACCAGTTCCACCACGCCCCGCCGCGTGATCGGATGCAACGCCCCACGCAGTCGGTCCGCGCGCCGGATTACTTCCAGCCCGAGTTGCGCGAGCTTGCCGTCGCGGTCCGCGGGGACGAGCGGCTCCATGTCCGTGGGATGATCGTAAAGGCGTCTGCCCATATTTTTGCCGATCATTTTGCCGATCTTCAAACCGCAATCCACCCTTAATTTACAGGCCAATCGGGTGACAGCATCCCGCAGATTCTGGGTGCGAATTGCCGATGTGTTTTCTCGTCCGCGTACTCATTGTTCGGCGGGAGCAGGGGAGTGGTGGGCAAAGGAATGGAGGCAAAGGAATGGGGACGGGGAGACTTTTTGTCTTCATTCCTTTGCCCCGATTCCTTTGCCAAATCGGCTTCGGGAAATGCGATTCGGATTCTTGCGGGCCCGGGCGCGTTCGACGGATCACGGTGGCCGGCAGATTTCCGCGTCTCTTGCGGGAGGTGCGTCCGCCTCGTCACCTCGGCGGCTACAGTTTCCGGTCATCCCTGCACGCCGCTGGAAAAACCACTCACTCGCTCACTCACGGCACGAGTACGGCGCGGTAGAAGCGCCGGGGCAGCCCCGGCGCGGTGGTGTCGGTGAAGAGGAAGGTTCCGCCCGTCGCGGTGTTGGTGCCCAGATTGGTCCAGCTCGCCAGATTCGCGACGTTGGTGTTGGCCTCGATGCGATACTTCGCTCCCGAATCTCCCGTGAGCGTGAAGGCGAATTGATTGCCGGCGACCCGGCCCGGCGCACTCAGCCGGGGCTTGCTGTTGATCGTGAGCACCAGCGACTTGGTCACCGAGGTCGCGACCCCATCGGTCAGGCGCACGATGAAGTTGAACGTCCCGCTTGCCGCCGGCGTGCCGGAGATGAGGCCGCCGGACGAAAGCGTCAGCGGCGACGGCAGAGGTTGGGAGCCATTGGCGATGCTCCAGGTGTAAGGCAGGGTCCCGCCCGAGGCTTGCAATGGGTAACTCGCCGCCGCACCGACCAGCGCGTTGGTCAGCGCGGTGGTCGTGATCTGCAATGTCGAAGCAGTGATCGTGATCGAGAAACTGCGCGAGACTTGGAAGCCGCTCGCATCATAGGCGCCCATCGTAAACGGGTAGGTGCCCGTCGTGGTGGGCGTGCCCGAGATGACGAACTGCTGATTGGCACTGCTGACCGTGCCGTAGGAAAAATTCAGCCCCGGCGGCAGCGAACCATTGGGGAAAGTCGAGCCATACCCGTTCGGAGCACCGCCGCCCGTGGTGAATTGATGCCCGCCCGACACCAGCACCTGCGTGCTGTAGGCCACCCCCACGGTGCCACCCGGCAACGCCGGATTGGCCATCTGCAGCATCGGATAAACCACGATGAACAAAAGCTGGTCCGCGGTGGCCAGCGCGCCATCCGTGACGCGCACGGAAAAATAGTTCGTCCCCGGCGTCGTGGGCGTGCCGGAAATCGTGCCATCACCGGCCAGATTCAAGCCACCGGGCAACGGCAGCGAACCCGGATTGAGCGACCAGCCATGCGTCCCCTGGCCGCCGGACGCCGCCAGTTGCTGCGAATAGACCACGCCGACCTGCGCCTCGGCCAGGACCGTGGTGTCCACCTGCAACGGCGCGCTGCTCCCGGTAATGATAAGGGAAAACGCCTTGTCCGCCGTGGCGGAAGTATTGTCCGTCACCCGCACGGAAAAATTGAACGTCCCGCTGCTGGTCGGCGTGCCCGAGAGGTTCCCGTTGCCAAACAAATTCACCCCCGGCGGCAACGCGCCCGAGCCGGGACTCAGCGAAAAACTGAACGACTGCCCACACCCGGACGCCTGGATTTGCGCGTTGTAGAATTGCCCCACCTGCCCGCCGCCCAACTGCGCAGACGTGGTCGTCACCTGCAGCGCGCCACAGGCCGTCAGGGCGAAATTCGCCGTCCCATTGGCCCCGTTGATCACCACCGTCTGGTTGTTCACGCAGGTGAAGCCGAGCGTTCCCACGCCCCCACTCCCGTTGCACGACAACCCCACCTGCCACGTCCCGTTAAACACCCCGAGACTGAACTGCCCGCCACCGTCCGTGGTGGCGTTGGCATTGAAGTTCGTGCCGTTCACCGTGAACGAGGCAAAGACATTTACGTTGCCCAACGGCGCGCCGTCCCCCGTCACCTGTCCGGTGATCTGCCCGGTCACCGTCCGCGCGGCCAGCACCAGGTTGTTCTGGTCCACGCCGTCCACTACCGTCAGTTGCAATTGCGACGCGAGCAGACCCAGTCCCGACAAGTCATCAGCGGACACCCCCACGTAATAAACCCCCGCCCCCACCCCGACGTCGAAGCTCCCATCCGCCGCCGTCTGGGCATCGAAACTGCCCCCGCTGTTCTGCGGCGACGCATACACCCGCACCCCCGCCACCCCGCCGGCGCCCGGGTCCTGCAACACCCGCCCGCGCAGATGCGCCGTGGGCGGGACCGCGCCGAGATTCGCCAGCAACGCACCACCAACCGCGAGCGTGCCATTCAATACGTTCGCCGACGCGGGCAGCAAGCCGAGCCGCATCAAATCGTCCGTATCCGGGCCGAAGGTTACCGGCCCCGGCAACACCCCCACCGTATAGCTCCCGTCCGCGAACGTCGTTACGCCCACCGCTCCGAAGGCGCTGCGGTTCTGGTCCCGCACCTTGATCCGGATGCCCCCGATCCCCTGACCCAGGCTGTTGGTCAGCCGCCCGTACACCAGCGCCGTGGCATTGCTCAACGCGATGTTCAGCCCCGTCACGTTGCCCGCCGTCGTGTCGAACAACGTCGCATTCGCCGGCGCCACATAACCGCGCACCGCCAGACTGGCCTCGGAAACGTCCGCGCCGCTGGCACCGGCCGGCACCGGCACCGAGAAATTGCCGTTGGTGTCCGTGAACCCGAGCGCAAAGCCCGCCTGGGAACCATCGCCGCCGAATGTCATCTGCACGCCCGCCAACCCCAGCGTCGTCGCCGCGTCCGTCACGCGCCCGCTCACCGTCCGCGGTGCCACCGTCAGCGCGAGGTTCGTCGTCACCACCTGCGCGGCCGCCACCGTGACATTGGCCGACAAATCGAAACGGGTCACATACCCCGGCTTGAGCGCATTCACCGCATAACTCCCGACCGGCACCTGAAGGGAATAATTTCCCGCCGTGTCACTCAGCACGCCCGCCAGAAACCCCCCCCTGCCCCGGCGAGAGCAGGAGCACAAACGCATTCGACAACACCCCGCCCCCCGCCGCCGACACCGTGCCCGTGATCCGCTGCGCCTGCGCCGCCTGATTCACCTGCAACGTCGCCGTCGCCAGCACCGCGGAATTAGCCGGCTTCACGACCCGCTAAACAAACCGGCCCGCCGAACGATTCGCCTCCGACCCCGCCGCATACTGCAATTGCGCCGTGATCTGGCTGTTGGCCACGCCGTCGCCATCGCCCGGCACATTGAAATTCGCCACGCCGCCGAACGCCGGCGGGCGCACCCCGTCCGTCAGCGGAAAACTCTGCACCAGCGATTCGCCGATCGCGGTGTCCAGCGCGCCGTTGAGATTGAAGTCGGCGAACTTCTCGATTCGCACCGCCTGGCCCGCGGCCAGTCCGGTGACGCTGAGCGTGAGCACGCCCTGATAATCATTGCTGATCACGGACGGGCTGACGGCGACACCGACTGCAGCCCGCGCGCTTGGGATGGCGAGCGCGAGCAAGGCGGCCAGCGGGGCAAGGAAACGGTATGGTTTCATGATGTCAGTGGGGTTGGTGGTGAACTTTGTTTGAAAACTTGGTTCTATGCGCCGGACATTTTTACCGCTCTTAAGATGGACGGCTCACCGGCGAAGTCACGCCTGTTTCCGGTGCGACCACAGCGAGACGGACACCGTTCGGTTTCTGGAATTTTCAGTACACCGAAAATTTCATGACGGTGGGTGGCTCGGGCGACGCTCCCGGGGCGGCGGGGCCATTGAAACGCGGTAGGTCTGCGCGGCTGTGCGGCCCTGACATTTCCCGGAGCCGGGCGCGAGCGAAGCGCGTGGACCTCGGGGACAGGTGTGGGCGGTGATTGAGGCGACAAGCTGTCGCCTCCCCAGCGCGGCGGCGAGGACGGGGACAGGTCACGGACGCGCGCAGCGCGTCCCTACCGATTGTGATTTTGGAATTCCTCTGGAATTGCCGGAAGCCCTCGGCATAGTCCGGCGCGTTCCCGGCAGCAACCAACCGACAACTCATTTTTCCTATGTCCAAATTGATGACCGTCTCCCCTGCCCTGTTCCCCTCGCGTCCGCGATGGTCGCCGCTATTGGTCGGCCTCGCGGCGGCGGCGGCGATGATCGCCGCGGCCGCGGCCGAGCCGTTGCGCGCGTTGCCCGAGGGGAAGCTGCCGGCGGACCGGCGGCTCGGGCCATTGAAGGATTTGAACGGTTATTTTCCCTTCACGCCGCCCGCGTCGCCGACAGCGTGGGCCAAGCGCGCGGAGTATGTGCGCCGACAGATTCTGGTGTCGCAGGGGCTGTGGCCGATGCCCGAGAAGACGCCGTTGAACGCGGTGATTCACGGAAGGGTGGAGCGCGAGGATTTCACGGTGGACAAGGTTTTCTTCGAGAGCACGCCGGGTTTTTTTGTGACGGGGAATTTGTACCGGCCCAAGGGCAAGACTGGAAAACTGCCGGGCGTGCTGTGTCCGCACGGGCATTGGCCGCAGGGGCGGTTCACGGATGCGGGGCCGGAGAAGATTTTGAAGGACATCGTGGATGGGGCGGAGCGGTTTGAGGACAGCGGGCGCAGTCCGTTGCAGGCGCGGTGCGTGACGTTGGCGCGGATGGGGTGCGTGGTTTTTCACTATGACATGCTGGGTTATGCGGACAGCACGCAGCTCTCGTATGATCTGGTGCATCGCTTCGGCAAGCAGCGGCCGGAGATGAACTCACCGGAGGTCTGGGGATTTTACGGAACGCAGGCGGAGTCGCGGCTGCAGAGCGTAATGGGGTTGCAGAGTTTGAACTCGGTGCGGGCGCTGGATTTTCTGCTCGCGCTGCCGGACGTGGATGCGTCGCGCGTGGGCGTGACGGGCGCGAGCGGTGGCGGGACGCAGACGTTCATGCTCGGGGCGATTGATCCGCGCCCGACGGTGGCGTTTCCGGCGGTGATGGTTTCGACGGCGATGCAGGGCGGCTGCACCTGCGAGAACTCGTCGCTGCTACGCGTGGACACGGGGAACATCGAGTTTGCCGCGATGTTTGCGCCCAAGCCGCTGGGGATGACGGCGGCGAACGACTGGACGAAGGAGATGGAGACGAAGGGTTTTCCGGAACTGAAGAAGCACTATCAGATGCTCGGCGTGCCCAACAATGTCTTCCTCAAGCCGTCGCTGCACTTCGGGCACAACTACAATTACGTGAGCCGCGCCGCGATGTACTCGTGGATGAATAAGCATCTGAAGCTCGGGCTGAAGGAGCCGGTGGTGGAGCAGGATTTCAGGCGGCTGACGGAGGCGGAGATGTCGGTGTGGGATGCGACGCATCCGAAGCCGCCGGGCGGGCCGGAGTTCGAACGCAAGCTGACGGCGTGGCTGACGGCGGATGCGGACAAGCAGCTCGCGGCGGCGCGGGCGACGCCGGAGAAATATCGGCAGCTCGTGGGTGGCGCGCTGGAGGTGATGATCGGCCGCACGCTCGAGCAGGTGGGCGCGACAGAGTGGGTGAATGCGAAGAAGGAGGATCGCGGGAGTTATCTCGAGATGAGCGGGCTGGTACGGGCGACGAAGCACGGCGAGGAATTGCCGGCGGTGTTTCTGTATCCGAAGCAATGGAAGG
The DNA here is from genome assembly GCA_014193395.1 of Verrucomicrobiota bacterium. GTDB lineage: Bacteria > Verrucomicrobiota > Verrucomicrobiia > Limisphaerales > BJHT01 > BJHT01. Next base: position 117 of record BJHT01000087.1, on the reverse strand, counting down.
GGCGCACGGTGGTGTGGGCGCATGACTTGGGGAAGGCGGGCCTGTATGGCGCGGACGGCGCGCCGGTGGCGGCGGTGCGGACGTTGCTCGACGCGGGGGCCACGAGATCGGAAGAGC
>BJHT01000086.1 GCA_014193395.1 Verrucomicrobiota bacterium | reverse complement strand
CATGCACTGGACCGAAGTCGGTGCCGAAAACATCCTGGCGCTGCGCTGCGCCCTGAAGAGCCATCGCTGGGACGAATGCTGGGAGCAGATCAACCACTCCCGGCAATTTCAGACCCAGCTCGCCGCGTGACCGCCCGCGGTGGTTACAAATTCGTCACACACCCCCCCGCGTGTGTCCTTGTAGGAGACGACGTGAGGAGGCTCTAACCTTTTCCACGCGAGACGTGCGCTTGAGAAAAAAGGCCAGAGTCTCCTTACGTCGTCTCCTACAAACGCCGGTGACGCAGGCGTCTCGCCTGCGAGTTCACGGGGCGTCTCGCCCCGAGTCGGTCCGGGCGGCGAGACGCCGCCCGAACTCGCAGGCGAGGACGCCTGCGGTACCCGCGCCCGCCGTAGCCGCCGACGTGAGGAGGCGGACGGCCCACCCAGCGCTTCCGGCTCAACGCGAAGCTAAATCCCACTCACCGAAATGCATTGGGCAAAGGAATGGAGGCAAAGGAATGGGGAAGGGAAATCTTTCTGTCCCCATTCCTTTGCCCCAAATTCCCCTGCCCCATCTCCGTGCGGGTATCGGCACTGCGTGCGCGGGCCCTCCGCCTCCTCACGTCGTCGGCTACAAGCATCGTTCCGGTGTTTCTCGTTTACCTCCGTGCGTCGCGCGTGCCATGGTCGTCGGCGAATCACGCCGCACCCGACATGAACATGCCCGCCTCCTCCGGCCCGACCGCGTCCAGCGCCGCCGCCGCGTCCGCCACCGCTCCTGCGCCGCCGGTGCGCTCCCTCAAGGATCTCTCGCCGCAACAATGGAAATCCGGCATTGCCGCCTGGCTCGGCTGGCTCTTCGACGGGCTGGACATGCACCTGTACGGACTGGTCGCCGCGCCGTTCGTTGCCGGGCTGCTTTTCAATTCCAAACTCATCGAAACCGCCGATCCCGCGCATCAACTGGTCAAGGACAAGAGCGGTTTGATTCAAGCTGCGTTTCTCGTCGGCTGGGCGCTGGGCGGTGGATTTTTCGGCCGCCTCGGCGATGTGCTCGGGCGCAGCCGCGCGCTGAGTCTTACCATTCTTACTTACGCCACCTTCACCGGCCTCTCATTTTTTGCGGAAACGTGGTGGCAGCTCCTGATCTTCCGCTTTCTCGCCGCGCTCGGCATTGGTGGCGAATGGGCCGTCGGCTCCTCGCTGCTCTCGGAGACGTGGCCCAAACAGTGGCGGCCGTGGATCGCCGCCGTGCTGCAATCCGGCGTCAATCTCGGCGTGCTCCTCGCGTGCCTCACCACGTTTCTCATGGCCGATCTCGCGCCGAAGTGGGTCTTCCTCGTCGGCATTCTTCCGGCGCTCATGGTGTTCTGGATTCGCCGCCACGTTCCCGAGCCGGACGAATGGCACGCCGCGAAAAAAAGCGCCGGTGCGAATCAGCCCGGCATCCTCGACCTCTTCCGCGGCAAGGTTCTCCGCACCACTGTCCTCACGATCATCGTGTGCGCATGCGGCCTGACCGCGTGGTGGGCGTTCATGTTCTGGCACGCGCAACACCTGCGGAATCTGCCCGACCTGCACTCGGCCAAAGCCGCCGTGTATGAAGCCGCGCTCGCGGCCGGCGAGTTCGGCGCGAAGATCCCCGACGCCGCCAAATGGATCAGCGCCGAGAAGCAAAAAGTCGTCAGCACCGCGTTCTTCCTGCTCATCACCTCCAGCATCGTCGGCAACTTTTTCTGCGCCGGCCTGGCCCGCAAATTCGGCTACCGCCGCTCCATCGCCTTTGCGTATCTCGGCTTTTTCATCGCGATGTTCACCACGTTCGCACAGCCGCGCGGCTGGGAATCGCTGGTCTGGTTGTGGTTCCCGTTGGTCGGATTTTTCTCGGGCATCTTCGGCCTTTTCACGATGTATCTGCCGCCGCTCTTCCCCACGTTGTTGCGCACGACCGGTGCGGGCTTTTGCTACAACATCGGGCGCATCGCTTCGGCCGCGGGCGTGGTCTTCGCCGGCTCGCTGGCCAGCGGCGGGGATTTCAAGAAAACGCTGATCTTCGCCAGCTTCCTGTTCCTCCCCGCTGTGCTCGTCGCCCTCATCCTGCCCGAGCCGCCCGACGAATCCGCCACCTTCAACCTCGCCGAGGAATCCGCCGGCCCGGCGGATTGAACGCAACGACGCGGGCGGGAAAATTGATGAACCACAGAGACACGATGAACACAGAGAAGAACCCGAGTTGGCGGGGCGGGTGGTGTTCATCGAATGGTGGTTTTTTGGAGTACGGTGCGGATCCTGGTTTTCCTCTGTGTCCATCGTGTCTCTGTGGTTCCAATTCGGGTTTCAACAGTTTGGTCCCCGCACCCGGAAATCTCTCGACGCCGAGGATGAAGTGAGGAGCCGGAACTGGAACCCGCGAACCGCCGCCGCCCCGCGCATGTCCGCCGACCGCCTCCTCATTTTCCTCAAAGCCCCGCGCCCCGGCCATGTGAAGACCCGCCTCGCCGCCGCGCTCGGCCCCGAGCGCGCCACAGAAGCCTATCGCTTCCTCGTCGAAACGCTCCTCCACCGCCTCGCCGAACTCCCCACTGCCGAACTCCGCTTCGCCCCCGATGACGCCGCCGCCGAAATCCGCGCGTGGCTCCACCCCGGTTGGACACTCGCCCCGCAAGGCCCCGGCGATCTCGGCCAGCGGCTCACCACCGCGTTCGCCGCCGCGTTCGCCGACGGTGCCGAGCGCGTCGTCATCATCGGCTCCGACTGCCCCGACGTGAGCGTGTGCGACATCGAGTTCGCGTGGTCCGCGCTGCACACGAACGACGTCGTCCTCGGCCCCGCCACCGACGGCGGCTACTGGCTCATCGGCCTGCGCCACCCCGCGCCCGAACTCTTCACCGCCATGCCGTGGAGCACGCCGCAGGTCTTCGCCGAAACCTGCGCCCGCTGCGCCCGCCATCGCCTTCGCCTGCAACTGCTTCGCGAACTCACCGACATCGACGAACCCGCCGACTGGCAGTCCTTCACCGCCCGCCAACTCACCACCGCCACAAACCCCTGAATTTCCCCGCCCACCCCAGCGTTGCTTCCCGAGACCACCGCCCCACTAATTACTAATTACTAATCACTAATTACTTCCCCCCTCACCGAACCCCACGCCCCAAAAAAATCATGCGCCCCCTCCCCTTCGCCCTCCTCCTCTCCCTCGTCGCCGCCTCCGCCGCCGAACTCCCCATCCCCGACACCGTCACCTTCGAGCGCGGCATCGAATACACCAATCCCGACGACCAGCATCTCCAGCTCAACCTCGCGCGACCCAAGACCGGCACAGGCCCGTTCCCCGCGGTCATCTGCATTCACGGCGGCGGCTTCCGCGCCGGCAGCCGCGAGGGCTACAACAAACTCTGCCTCACCCTCGCGCAGAACGGTTACGTCGCCGCCACCATCAGCTACCGCCTCGCGCCGAAATTCCAGTTCCCCGCCGCCGTCCACGACACCAAGGCCGCCGTCCGCTGGCTCCGCGCCAACGCCGCGAAATACCACGTCGATCCTGCGCGCATCGGCGTCACCGGCGGCTCCGCGGGCGGACACCTCGTGCAATTCCTCGGCGTCACCGAAGGCGTGAAACAATTCGAAGGCACCGGCGGCAATCCCGAGCAAAGCAGCGCCGTCACCTGCGTCGTGAATTACTACGGCCCCAGCGATTTCCTCCAATCCTACGGCAAGAGCGTCGATGCCCACGAAGTCCTCCCGCTCTGGTTCGGCGGCAACCTCGAGACCCAGCGCCACAAACACATCCTCGGCAGCCCGCTCAACTGGGTCACGCCCCTTGCCGCACCGACGCTCATCATCCACGGCACCGAGGACAAATACGTCGCGCACGAACAAGGCGTCTGGATGGCCGACCGCCTCAAAGCCAGCGGCGTCGAAGTTCAACTCCTCACCCTCCAAGGCGCCGGCCACGGCTTCAAAGGCGACGATGCCGCCAAAGCCGAACAAGCCATGCTCGCCTTCTTCGCCAAGCATCTGAAACCGGGCGCGAACAAATGAACCGTTTCGTAAACGCTCCCCGGAAAGCGGGAGCTAGAACGTCGCCGGAACCGCCCGCCGACACGCCCGCCTCGGACCTCCCTCTCCCCTCAACGGGGAGAGGGAATGAGGGTGAGGGGTGGTCCCACCCGCGACTGTCGCACCCGCCATCCAGCGTGAAAAGAACGCTCCCAAATTCACCGGGCGGCCAGCGCATTCTGGGCACGCCGTCGGCCTTCGCACCCCTCACCCTAACCCTCTCCCCATTGAGGGGAGAGGGGACAGGCAGCGCCCGCACTCGTGCTAGTCTGCTGCGTTTCCTTGGCTTCGGACACCACGGGTTGGCGGAGGCGCGGCCTAAGACAGCGACTCGTCGTACCCATCGCTGTCCTCCTCCTCCTCCGAGATTGCTCGCTTCGGGAGTTTCACTGGCAGCTCTGGCTCTACATTTCCGGGGTGGGGGGCGCGCGCTTGCAGTTCGGCCCAAATCGTCTCGCGCACGAAATCAATGTCCTTCAACTGATAATTCCAAAACCGCCGTGTCTGGATGTTGCGCGCCGCCAGATACGCGTCCCGCTCGGCATCGCGTGCCTGCTGGTCGGGGTAGCCGTGTTGCCCTCCGTCCACTTCGAGGCAGTAGCGCGCTTCGGCACAATAGAAGTCGAGAATCCACGGCCCCATGTCGTGCTGGCGGCGGAATTTGTAGGCCGAGAAACGTCGGCCGCGAAGAATGCTCCACATCTTTTTCTCGGCCCAGGTGGATTTTTTCCGCAGCGCGCGTTGGAGACCGGTGGGTTTCACGAACGAATTCTTCTACTCGCCGCTGTTTCCTTTTCAAGCGCGTCGGCGAGTTCCCACCCCTCACCCTGACCCTCTCTCCGTTGGGAAAAGAGGGAACCGGAAGCACCTGTCCTCGCGTGACTCGCTCGACTCGCTTGGCCGCCCTCGCGCCCCAAACATCCCCTTGCAGAGATGCCAACACTCGCGCCGAATTCTCCACCAATGCGCCCGCCTCGGACCTCCCTCTCCCCTCAACGGGGAGAGGGAATGAGGGTGAGGGGTGCTCCCACCCGCAACTCCCGACCTCGCGACGGACCTTGGAAATTGTTCCCACCAGAACCACCATCAACCTCAAACCCAGTCGCGCACCTCGGACCTTCCCACCCCTCACCCTAGCCCTCTCCCCGTTGAGGGGAGAGGGAATCGGAAGCGTCGCCCGCTCGCTAGTCGGAGCACGAGCGTCCGCGCCCGCAGCCGCGCCCGGGCTTCCGGCGTGCGCTGGAAAACCCCACACCCTCGCCCACACAAATCGCTGCGGACCCGAGGGCCACACTCCGCTCCCGCCGCCACGTTTTCGCAATTCTGAGACTTTGATCCTGCCCGCATGAAATCCTTCCTCCATTCCCGCTCCGTCACCAAAATTCACCCCATGAAATTCACCCACCTCATTCTCCTCACCGCCCTCCTCACCGCCTGCACCGCCGCCGAGCCGCCGGTCGATCCCAAGGATCTCCCGCGCCTCAAGCCCACCGAACCCGCCGCCGCCCTCAAGACCTTCACCGTCAAGCCCGGATTCCATCTCGAACTCGCCGCCAGCGAACCCCAGGTCGTCAGCCCCGTCGCGATCTCGTTTGATGAAAACGGCCGCCTCTTCGTGGTCGAGATGATCGATTACTCCGAGCGCCGCGACGAACGCCTCGGCCGCGTCCGCATTCTCGAAGACCTCGACGGCGACGGTCGCTACGAAAAATCCACGATCTTCGCCACCGACATTCCGTGGCCCACCGGCATCATCTGCTACGACGGCGGCGTGTTCGTCATGGCCACGCCCGACATCATTTATTTCAAGGACACCAAGGGCACCGGCAAAGCCGATCATCGCCAGGTCGTCTTCACCGGCTTCGGCCCCAGCACCGGCCGCGTGAATGTGCAGGGCATGGGCAATTGCCTCACCTGGGGACTCGACAATCGCATCCACGGCGCGACCGGCCCCAACGGCGCGGAAATCACCTTCCCCCTCGCGCCCAAGACGCCGCCGCTCACGCTGCGCGGACGCGATTTTTCCTTCGATCCCAAGACGCTCACGATGACGCCCGAGAGCGGCGGCGGCCAATACGGCATGAGCTTCGACAACCACGGCCGCAAATTCGTGTGCAGCAACAGCGCCCACATCCGCGCCGTGATGTACGAAACCCGCTACGCCGGCCGCAACACCTTCCACACCCTCCCCGCGCCCGCCGTGGACATCCCCGCCGACGGCCCCGCCGCCGAGGTCTATCGCACCAGCCCGGATGAAGCCTGGCGCGTCATCCGCACCAAATGGCGCGTCAGCGGCGCGGTCCCCGGCATGATCGAAGGCGGTGGCCGCCCCTCCGGCTACTTCACCGGCGCGACCGGCATCACGATCTATCGCGGCAATGCCTGGCCCGCCGATATGCTCGGCGACGCCTTCATCGGCGATGCCGGCAGCAACCTCGTTCACCGGAAAAAAATCCGCACCACCGACGGCATCGCGCTCCTCGCCGAGCGCCCCGCCGACGAACAGAAACGCGAGTTCATCGCGTCGAGCGACAACTGGTTCCGCCCCGTCCTTTTCGCCAACGCTCCCGACGGCACGCTCTTCATCATCGACATGTACCGCGAGGTCATCGAACACCCGTGGTCGCTGCCCGCGAACATCAAGCAGCACCTCGACCTCAACAGCGGCAACGACCGCGGCCGTCTCTACCGCATCGCCCCCGACGGCTTCAAACAACCGCCGCCGCCGCGTCTCGGCTCGGCCACGACGGCGGAACTCGTCGCGACACTCGCGCATCCGAATGGGTGGCACCGCGACACCGCCGCCCGCCTGCTCTATCAGCGCCAAGACGCCGCCGCTGCCGTTCCCGCGCTGGTCGAACTCGCCAAGTCTTCCCCCGCCTATCTCGGCCGCATGCACGCGCTTTACGCGCTCGACACCTTGAAATCCCTCACGCGCGACCCGCTTCTCCGCGCCCTCGCCGACGAGAATGCCTGGGTCCGCCGCCACGCCATTCGCCTCTCCGAACCGCTCATCCGCTCCGCCCAAACCGACACCGCCCTCCTTGCCAAACTAACCTCCCTCGCCACCGACCCCGCGCCCGAAGTCCGCTACCAACTCGCTTTCACCCTCGGCGAAACCACGCACACCAACCGCCTCCCCGCCCTCGCCCAAATCGCCAGCCGCGACGGCACGATTCCCTGGATCCGCGAAGCCGTCCTCAGCTCCATCGGCGGCGACGCCCTCGCGCTCTTCACCGTCAGCTCCAACGACGCCGCCTTTCGCGCCAGCAAAACCGGCCGCGAATTTCTCCAGCAAATCGTCCGCATCATCGGCAACAAAGGCCAGGCCGCTGAAGTCCGCCGCATCCTCGATTTCCTCGCCGGCCTCGACGACACCGAGTTCAGCTTCGCCCTCATCCGCGCCCTCGGCGAAGGCATGAGCCGCGGCGGCACCTCGCTCGCCGCCTCGCGCGACGCCCTCAAACCCTTCTTCACCCGCGCCGGCCAGTTGCTCGCCGATCGCAAAACCCCCGAGCCGCAGCGCGTCCAGGCCGCCCAGCTTCACGCCCTCACCAGCTTCGCTGAATCCGGCCCGCGCCTCCTCGCCCTCCTCGCCCCCGACGAATCCCCCGCCATCCAGCTCGCCGCCGTCGAAACCCTCGGCCGCCTCCCCGAACTCGACGTCGCCAAGGCCCTGCTGCAACGCTGGGAAACCTTCACCCCGCGCCTCCGCACCGAAGCCCTCGGCATCCTCCTCATCAAATCCGACCGCCTCCGCGAAACCATGACCGCGCTCGAAAAAGGCGCGATCAAGCCCGGCCAGCTTGCCTCCACGCAGGTCAATTTCCTCCGCAGCCACCGCGACCTCGAAATCCGCAATCGCGCCCTGAAATTCTTCGGCAAAACCGACGCCACCACGCGCCAGTCCGTCATCGACGCCTTCGCCCCCGCGCTCGCGCTCACCGGCGACGCTGCGCGCGGCAAAGCCATCTACGTCGAGCGCTGCGCCTCCTGCCATCGCCTCGATGGACAAGGCTTCGCCCTCGGCCCCGACCTCGTCTCCGTGAAAAACACCGGCAAGGAAAAAATCCTGCTCAACATCCTCGACCCCAACCGCGAAGTGCCGCCCAACTACCAGGCCTACGTCATCGAAACCAAAAACGACGAAAGCTTCATGGGCCTCGTCGCCTCCGAGACTAGCACCAGCGTCACCCTCAAAATGGCCTTCGGCAAAGACGCCAACATCCCCCGCTCGCAAATCAAAACCCTCAAGAACCAGGGCCTCTCCCTTATGCCCGAAGGCCTCGAAGCCGGCCTCACCCCCCAGGCCGCCGCTGACCTGCTGGAGTACATCATGGCGGCGAAGCAGTAGCTCGGTAGGGACGCGTTGCGCGCGTCCGTGACCTCTCCCAGGGGCGGCGACAGCTTGTCGCCGCAGCGCGTCCGATCTTTCCCACACGCACCATCTCTGCTCCGAGACCGGCGTCCCAGCGTCAGTCCTTGTAGGAGCCGACGTAAGGAGACTCTAACCTTTTCTACGAGAGCAGCGTGCGTGAAAAAAGGAGGTTAGAATCTCCTCACGTCGTCTCCTACAAGACCCATTCACGGGAACTTTCCACCTCCCATTCCCGCCCCGCCTGAAGCCCGCAAACCGCCGAGATTTCCCGTAGATTCAAGCCGCCCACAGATGGGATTTCTTAATCTGTGGTCGCCTTGAATCTGCGGGAGATCCCCCGTCTCCACCCGTGTCCGCCCGCAGTTAAACTGCAGCCTCCGCGTTCAGTGAAACTCCGACTTCACGAAGCTGCGCGTGCCGTTGCGGAAGGTGAACTCGGAGACCGAGCGCCAGTCGGCGCGGAAGGATTTGGCGACGCTCGCGGCGATGTTGGCCAGCTCACCGTTGCTGCTCACCAGCGGGGCGGCTTGCGCGCGGCGGTTGAAGTCCAGGTAGCTCTTGGTTTCCGCGACGTAGCACACGACATGCACCGCGTGCGGCATGAAAACGGCGACCAGACGCGGGGTGTAGCCCTTCTGCCGCAGGACGTCCGCAGCCAGGGTCGCGAAGTCATCGCAATCGCCGGCCCGGGCGCTCAGGAACGCCTCGGGTTTGCGGACCGACCGGCCCAGGCTGAATTTGAAATCCGCGAACTGCTGGATGAAACGCTCGGGCGTGAGCTTGGGATCGGCGCGCAGTTCCTCCAGCGTCGCCGCCGCCGCCGGGGCCGTGCCCGCGGAGCAGATCAGCCCGAGGCTCACGGCGACCCCGCCGACGGACAACGCCCGCCGCGACCAGTGCCGGACCGCACGACGGGCGTGGAGCCAGAGCGCGCGGAGGTTGGCGGGCCGGAGCGAATGAGCGATGCAGTTCATGATATTGGAGGCCGAATGTTCTTGAGGCCGTGGTGGCTGTCAAACGGGGCAGGGCGGGCGAAAAAAATCGGTTGCGCTCGGAGAAGTTCGTCCGACGTTTGCTCCGGGACGAAGAGAGTCCCGATAAGGTTATGCATGTCGCAAACCACAACAGAAGGAGTCTTATGAAAACCTGTAGAACCATTGCGTCCAGCGCGGTGGCGGCCCTGTGCCTCGTTTGGAGCGCGGGCGCCCAGGTGGTGGACGACCCGGAGTATCTCGACGAAAGCGAGTATTCCGAAGCCAGGACAACCGAGAGCCAGCCGGCCAAATACAACAAGGCCAGCGGACTCATCGGGATGGATGTTCGCAATCACAAGAACGAGAAGCTCGGTCAGATCAAGGATCTCGTCTTCGATCTCAAGTCCGAGCGCGTGGCCTACGCCGTGTTGAGCACGGACCTGCTCGACCTCGAGAACTTCGAGTTCTTCACATTGTGCGAGAAACTCATCGCGGTGCCGTTGAGCGCCTTCACCCCCGGTGTGGATCACAATTATATGATCCTCCATGCGGAGATGGACAAACTCGCCAGCGCCACGGGCTTCTCGTACGACAAATGGCCCAGCGTGGAAGTTCCGAGCTGGGGTTCCGAACCCTTCTGGATGAAGGCAGTCAGCAAGCCAGATCTGCGGTCGGACCCGGATAAAGACAGCTACGATCCGGACCAAGACACAATCGATCCGGACACCGATGACTGACCGGGAAAGCCCGGCCGCCGCCGGACAGTAGTTCGGAGCGGAAGCACGGAGGGATGGAAACATCCCTCCTTTTTTTGTGGTGGATTCTCCCAGCCCCGCGCCCGCGCAGACTTCCGTAGGAGACGGGATCAGCAGCCGGACGGGGAGCACACCCCAGGGGCGGCGACAGCTTGTCGCCGCCGCGACGGCACAGGTGCCCCGAAGCAGGTTGGGAGTCCCGCGTTTACGCGTTTCCTGCGTCGTGCGCCCAGCGCGTCGCGTAAACGCGGAACTCCAAACCCGGTCCCTCGCGGCGCGCGGGCCTTTTCAATCAGGCTCTCAGCTGTGTCTATGCAGTTGGAACGGAAGTCGAAACCACAGAGACACGATGGACACAGAGAAAAACGGGGGAGGGCGGCGACAACAGGAAGTCACCAATCGGTGAACGCTGATCGACCAGCGAGTCCTTGTCTTTCTCTGTGAGCATCGCGTCTCTGTGGTCCAAAAGACTCGGCTCGACTGGAGAGTTACGGCTACACACTGCCCCCTTCCCGGGACCGCGTGGAAAACCGGTGCGGCACGAACGCGCTCGGAATTTTCCCCGCCGGGCTGCGTCCGCGCCACGCTGGCGGCGACAAGCTGTCGCCGCCCCGTGGGCGTGCTGTCGCCGCCCCGCTTTACAACTCCCTTCCCGCCGCCGCGATGAAGGGCTTCAGCTCCTCCATCAGCTTCGCGAAACCTTCGAGCGTAACCTGCTGCGCGGCGTCGCTCCAAGCTTTCGCCGGGTTCGGATGCACCTCGATGAGCAGGCCGTCGGCGCCCATCGCGGCCGCGCCTTTGCACATGGCCACGACGAGGTCCGCGCGGCCGACGCCCTGGCTGGGGTCGATGATGATCGGGCAGTGCGATTCGCGCTTGATGCTCGGGATCGCGCCGAGGTCGAGGGTGTTGCGCGTGTAGGTCTCGAAGGTACGGATGCCGCGTTCGCAAAACATCAGGTTCGCGTTGTCGTTGGCCAGCACGTATTCGCCCGCCAGCAGCCATTCCTCGATTTTCATCGCGAGACCACGCTTGAGCAGGACGGGCTTGCCGGTGCGCGCGGCGGCGATGAGCAGTTGGAAGTTCTGCGCGTTGCGCGTGCCGATTTGGAGAATGTCCGCGTATTCGGCGACGAGGTCCGCGTGGTTCTCCGAGAGCAATTCGGTGATGATCGGCAGGCCGGTTTCCTTGCGCGCCTTGGCCAGCAGCTTGAGACCCTTTTCGCCGAGGCCCTGAAATTCGTACGGCGACGTGCGCGGCTTGAACGCACCGCCGCGCAGGACGGTCGCGCCGGCTTTTTTCACCGCGTGCGCGGTGGTGATGATCTGCTCCTCGCTCTCGACCGAGCACGGCCCCGCCATGACGACGAACTTCTTCCCGCCGATGACCGTGCCGCCCGCCTTGACGGTCGAGTTGGTCGGATGCGCCTCGCGGCTGACCAGTTTGTAGCGCTTCTGGATGGGCGTCACGCTCTCGACCTGCGGCCACGCGGTGAGGGCCTCGAGGGACTGATGCGTGCTCTCGTCGCCGATGGCGCCGATGACCGTGCGCGCCACGCCGCGCATGACATGGGGCTGGTAGCCGAGGCGCTTGATTTCCTTGAGCACGGCGGCCTCCTCTTTTTTGGAAATGTTCGGTTTGAGGACAATGATCATAGGTTGCTGGGTGAGTCAGGTCGGCCGCCGGGTTTCACAAAAAAACCGCCGGCAATGACCTGCGGTTCGCGCTGCTGACCAGCACGCGGCGACGCTAGCAGCGACCTCCGGCGCGTCAACTGCGGGACGCGGCGGAGCGGCTTTGTAGCGCAGACTTCCAAGTCTGCTGTATCGCGGGTTTCCAAACCCGCTGGCCGTCCGGTCGCCGACAAGCTTACGAAATTCTCGCTCGCCCCCGCCCGTTCGCTGCCGCTGCCGATTTGGAAATCGGCGATACAGCAGGTTTGGAAACCTGCACTACGGGAGCACCAGCGTACCGCGCGCCCATCCACCGAGAAGCCGGTTGACGCCCGCGCCCCAGACGTTCAAGTAACGCAAGATTCCCGCGAAAGATTTTCGCCGCCTTGTTTTTCACCCGTCACCCAACCATCGGAACCGACCGATGGAGCAATGCCCGGCCCATGAAAACTTCATCCCTGCTGCTCCTGCTCCTCTCACTCGCCGTCTCGCGTTCGCTCGCCCACGGCCAGTTGTCGGTCCCGCTCTCGGTGCCCGAGTTTTCCGGCGTCGCGCGGGTGAACGAACCCGTGCGCTCGGGCGTGCCGCTGCCGCGCCACGCCGAGATTTTTTCGCCAGCGAGCCTGCGCCTGCTGCGCGCGGGCGGGCCCGTCCCGGCGCGCTTCACCGTGCTCGGGCGCTGGGGCAGCGGACCCGCGGACACCAACGCGCCGATCCGCTGGGTGCTCGTGGATTTCAACGCGGATGTGCCGGCCTTGGGGACGAATGTCTGGACGCTGACCGAAGGCGGTCCCGGCCCGGCGCTGCCCGCCGTGGGCGTCGCGGAAAGCGCGACCAACGTGGTCATCACGACCGGCCCCGCGCGCTTTGAAATCTCGAAGACGCGCGGCTCGCTGCTCGACGCGGCGTGGCTCGATCTGAATGGCGACGCGGCTTTCAGCGCGGGCGAGCAGATCCTTTTTCCCGCGCCGGACACGGGGCCGTTCGTGGTTGCGACCAACACCGAGTATCGCGGCGCGAACACCGCCCCGCTGTCCACCGCCGTCGAGGAGAACGGGCCGGGCATCGCGGTGGTGCGCGTCGAGGGCTTTCACCGCGACGCGGGCACCAACGCGCTGCTGCGCTACGTGACGCGCCTGTCCTTCTACGCAGGCAAGGCGTGGGTGAAGGTCAACCACACGATCATCGAGGGCCGCGTCGTCGGCAGCGGCAACGGCGATTTTCCCGATGGCCAGCAGGTGACGCCCTTCAGCCGCGCCGGCCTGCGGCTGCGGTTGGCGTTGAGCGGCGCGGTTACCGCGCGTGTGACGGCCGACAGCCCGACGCCCCGGAGCTTCACCCTGGCCGGCGCGGACACCGCCTCGGTGCGCCAACGCACGCCGACGAACTACACGCAGCTCGTCTACGAGGTGCGCCAGAACAACACCGTCGTGGAAACCGGCGCCCGCGCGCGCCAGGCGCTGCTCGGGCTCGCCGATGCCCAGTGGGGACTCGCCGTGACCACGCGCGATTTTTACCGCAAAGGGCCGCAGGAACTCACCGGCGCGGCGGACGGCACGGTGACCGTCGCGTTTCCTTCCGAGGCCTATACGATTTATCAGGCGATGGGATTGAACGAGGAGGTGCTGCTCCATTTTCACGCGGGGGCGACGCCGTTCGCGACGCTTTTTGCGGCAGGGCAGGGGCTCGCAAAAGACCCGTTGTTCGCCGTCGCGCCGGCCGCGTGGTATTGCGGCAGCGGGGCGTTTCTGGAACTGACGCCCGCGCCCGCCACGCGCCATCCGGCCCACGACAGCATCCTCGCGCAGCACTATCAGCAAACGCTCGCGTGGGCGGAGGAGGGCCGCAGCTTCGGCCTGCTCAACTGGCTGGACATGCCGATCGACCGCTACGCCGGCGACCTCGACCCGCACGACGTGCCATACGGCAATTCCTACTACGACGCGCCCGGTGCGGAGATCCGCGAGTTCGCGCGCCGCGCTGATTTTCTGTGGCTGCGCAACCTGGCCTTTCCGCAAGTCCGCCATTGGTTCACCACCGATTGCTTCGACACGGACGACCCGGCGCACACGCACAACGGCATCTCCGGCTCGCGCGGGATCGTGCATCGCGGGGGCTACAGCGGCGAGTATCACTACATGGAGAGTCTGTGGGATTACTACTACCTGACGGGCGACCGCCGCGCGCTCGAGCGCGGACTGGCGGCGGCGCGGAGCTACGCGTTCGGCGGCAACTGGCCGAATGATTTCAACCTCGGTGGCGGCTCCGGCCTGACCGGACGGATGATTTCCCAAAAGCTCAACACGATCCTCGATGCGTATCTGGCCGGCGGTGACGCCACGTTGCGCGCGCGGCTCGTGGCGGATGCGGAAGATTTCCTGACCGTGGTGGGTTCGGCAGAAGGCTTCTTCCGCATCAACCGCCAGCAGACGAACGTTTACGTGGCCGACCAGGCGTTCATGGCCACCCTCCTGTATTTGCCCGCCATCTGGAAATACCACGAACTGACCGGCAGCCCGGCGGCTCGCGCCAAACTCATCCTCACGCCCCAACGCATCCTTAATCACCACCGCCTCTCGGCGGATCCGAACGCGCCCGGCTATCTCCAGTTTTACAATTTGCTCACGGTGACCGCCACGGGCGGGGGCGGTTACACTACCGCTCCCTTCACGCCGTTCGGCAACACGGATGACTACCTGTACGACGAGGGACTCCAGGGCCTCGTGACCGCCCTCTGCCGCGCGTCGGCGCTCAGTGGCGACCGCACCCTCGTGGCGCAGGCGCGCGTGCTCTACGAAAACCGCCTGCTGCCCGGTTGGTTCGCGGCCGTGTTGGACAAGACGCACGCGCAGCAGGCCCTGCGCGCCGCGCCCGGCCTGGCGTATCTCGAAGCGCCGGACGTGCCGCCGCCGTCGCAGTTCCTCGTCGCTCCGCACGGCAATGGCCGCTTCCGTCTCTACCACTCGGGCACGCTCGGACATCCGTATCTGTTCCAGTTTTCGAGCGACCTCACGCCCAACGGCTGGATCACGCTCAGCACGAACACGCCTGGCCCCGGCGGGGTGTTTGAAGCCAGCGACCTCACCGTCGGCGGCGTCCGCTTCCGTTTTTACCGCGTGGTGAAACCGTGATGCGCTGCGCCGGAGTGCGCCCGTCCCCGGGCGCGGCGCGGTGGAGCGCAGGGAGGCGTTGTCCGATTCCAAAACCCCCGTGCGTGCGGACGTCGCTGCGGCCGGGGACGGCCGCACTCCGCGGTGCCGGAGCATCCGTGTTCATCCGTGGTTAATGAAACTCGGCCTTCGGTCTTGGTCGCATGACTGAAAACCCCGTCACCACCGAACGCCCCGCAGGCGGCGCGGCCGCCGTGCCGGGGCACGATCCGACCGCGCCCGCCGTGCGCGCCGATGCGCTGTTGCGGCGCCTCGAAAATCTCTGGCTCCACCTCGACCGCCTCACCGAGCGTTTCCTAGCGCCCGCGCTCAATCCCTTCGGCCAGCTCGGCGCGCTGGCCAACACCTGCCTCATCATCGCGATCATCTCCGGCATCGCGCTGCTGGTCTGGTACACGCCGAGCGTGCATCAGGCCTACGGTTCGCTGGAGAAACTCCGCGCGGGTTCGTGGCTCGGGCAATGGATGCGCTCGCTCCACCGCTACAGTTCGGACGGCTGCATCTTCTTCATCCTGCTGCACGCCGCGCGGATCGTCTGCCAGCGACGCTTCACCGGCGCGCGCTGGCTGCCGTGGGTGACGGGCATCTTGATGCTCGCGGCGCTGTGGTTCATCGGGTGGACCGGCTACTGGCTCGTGTGGGACGTGCGCGCGCAGCACGCCGCGCTCGGCACCGCGCGCTTCATCGACCAGTTGCCGATTTTTGCCGAGCCGATGTCGCGGTCGCTGCTCACGAATGAAAGCGTGCCGTCGCTGTTGTTCTTTCTGATTTTCTTCACGCACATGCTGCTGCCGCTCTCGGTGGGCATCGGCCTGTGGATGCACCTGATGCACGTGAACCGCGCGCGCCTGCTGACGACGCGCACGATGACGCTGTGGATCGTCGGCTCGCTCGCGGTGCTGTCGGTGCTGCTGCCGGCGACGAGCGCCAGCCCCGCGCAGATGACCGTCAAGGTGCCGCAGTTCACGATGGACTGGTGGTTCCTCTGGCCGATGGGCTTGACCGACCGGCTGGGCGGCGGCGCGCTGTGGGCGTTCTTTCTCTTCACCTGGCTCGGAATCATCAGCGTGCCGTGGTGGATGGCCCGGCGGCGGGCGGCGCCGGAATGGACCGCCGCGGTGGAACTCACGCGCTGCTTCGGCTGCACGCTGTGTTCACAGGATTGCCCGTTCAGCGCCATCGCGATGGTCCCGCGCGAGGATGGGAAAAAGTTCGAGGTGCAGTCGCAGATCGACGCCGACCTGTGCGTGGGCTGCGGCGTGTGCGTGGGCGCGTGCGATTCGCAGGCGCTGAATCTGCCGGTGCTCGACAGCCGCGCCCTCGAGCATCGCCTGAACGCCTGGATCGACGCCACCAAGGCACGCGGCGAAAAGCCTTTCCTCGCGTACTACTGCGCGGAATCCAGCGCCGCCTTCCTGCAGGTGAACGCCGACGGCACGTCGCCCGAGCTGCCCGGCTACCGTGTCGAACGCGTGCCGTGCATCAGTTGGGTGAGCGCGGTGATGCTCGAGCGCCCGTTGAAACGCGGCGTCGAGGGCATCCTCGCCATCGCGTGCGGCACGACCGATCCGGTGGCGCGCGACGGCTGCCAGTGGTTCGAGCAGCGCCTCGCCGGCCAGCGGCAGCCGGCCTTCAATCCCAAGCACGCCGACCCGGCGCGCGTGCGGCTGTTGCATCTCGACCGCACCCATCGCGCGGACCTCGCCCGCGTCGCCGCGGAATTTCGCGCGAATCCGACGGGCGGCGGTGGCGGCGCGGCGGCGGCGCATCGGAAGGCGGTGCAGATTGTCGGCGCGTTCGGGCTGGCGGTGGTTCTCGGCGCGGCGATCTGGCTCGGCAGCACGCTGGCGTATCGCACGCCGCATTCGCCCGAGCCGGAACTGGTCGTGTCCTTCAACCATCACGGCGAGCTGCTGACCCAGCGACAACTCACCAAAGAAGAACTCGCCAAGCGTCTCCCGCACATGCGCGCACAGGTGAACGTCACGCGCGAGCGCGTCCCGGTGCGCCTGCGCGTGCAGGTCGATGGCCAGACCGTCCACGAGCACTCCTATCAGGCCAAAGGCCGCTCCCGCGACGGCCCGAGCATGGCCGTGGTGAGCGTGCCGGTCCCGCCCGGCCGCCACGCCGTGCGAGTGGAGCTTGCCGATTCCGCCGACGCCACCGCGTGGACCCAGCACTGGGATGGGGAGATTGAATTCCAGAACCACCGCCGCCACGTCGTGCTCTTCGACACGAAGGCGGGATTTTCGGTGCGGTGAGGAATGGCGTGGTGGCTTTGCCCCGGAGCGCGGGCGGTCCCCGCCCGCAGCGGCATCCGCCCGCACGACGGCCGTGTGAACTAACGCGCGCCTCGCTGCGTTCCGCGGCGCTGCGCCCAGGGACGGGCGCACTCCACCGCCGGAAATTCACTCGCGCCCGCACGTCTCTCCGCCAGACTGCCCTCATGCTGTTGCCCGCTGATTATCACATGCACACGCCGCTCTGCCGCCATGCGGTGGGCGAACCGACCGAGTACGCCGCGCACGCGTTGCGCGTGGGTTTGCGCGAGATCGGGTTCACGGATCATTCGCCAATGCGGCGCGATGATTTCGATGACTGGCGGATGCGCGCCGACCAGCTCGACGAATACGTGGCGAAGGTCCAACAGGCGCGGCGCGATCATCCGCAGCTCACGATCAAGCTCTCGCTCGAGGTCGATTATCTGCCGGGGCACGAGGACTGGATTCGCGAGCTGGCGGCGCGGCATCCGTGGGATTACCTCATCGGCTCGGTTCACTACGTCTCGGACGCCTTCGACCTCGACAATCCGGCCAAGCTTTCGGAATGGAAAAAGCGCGACGCCTTCGAGGTGTGGTCGGTTTATTTCGAGCGGCTGACGATGGCGGCGGAGTCGCGGCTGTTCGAGATCATCGGGCACGCGGACCTGCCGAAGAAGTTCAAGTTCTACCCGGATCGCGACTGCACGCCGATGTTCACGCAGTTCCTGCGCGCGGCGAAACGGAGCGATGTGGCCATCGAGTTGAACACCGCTGGCCTGCGCAAGGATTGCCGCGAAATCTATCCCAGCCCGGCCATCGTGCGGCTGGCGCACGCGGAGGGCGTGCCGATCACGTTCGGCTCGGACGCGCACGCGCCGGGCGAGGTGGGGATGGATTTCGCCGCGGCGATCCAGCTCGCGCGCGACACGGGCTACACGCACGCCTGCCAGTTCAAGCAGCGGGTGCGGACGATGGTGGCGTTTTGAGCGGGAAGGGCGCGCGGCCCGCCTCGTGTAGGAGTCGAGGTGACGAGACTCTAACCTTCTTCCGCGAGCGGTCCGCCCACCGACACAACACGCCGCCTCTTGCAACCAAGTCCCGATTCCACACGCCTCAATCGAGTTAGCCCCTGCGACTCAGTCTGCTGCTCGCGCAGAAATGGTCAGAGTCGCGTAACCCCGACTCCTGCAAGGGTGTTCGGACGCGCTTCTCTCTTCGCACGCTGAAGCGGCGTAAACGCCGCGCTCCTCAGAAGGCGCGTGGGTGGCCCCCGCCCGCAGCGGCTCCGCTCCCGGAGGTGTTGGAAGTTTCCGAAGCTTTCTTCGTGTGTGAAAGCGCTGCGACCGGGGACCGGTCGCGCTCCGCTCTCTGCGTGGTTCCTATCTCTGCGGTGTTCTGTCGGGTGCTGTCCGTTTAATCCTCGCTCTCAGCAATACACCGCAGAGATAGGAAGGACCGCAGAGAGGATGAAGTGGCGTGGGGATCTGAGATTTGAGATCTGAGATTTCAAATTTCAAATCTCCGAGGTGGTCTGAAAAGTCCAGTGAGCCGCGAGTAGCTGGGTTTGGAGTTCCGCGTTTGCGCGGCCCGCTGGTCGGACGCCGCCCGAACCGCGTAAACGCGGAACTCCAAACGGGGTGCTCCGACAGGCTCTCCGATTCGGAATGGCTGAGGAGCGGTTCGACCTACGCGACGAGGGCTTTCACGACATTTCCGTGGACATCCGTGAGGCGGAAGTCGCGGCCGGCGTGACGGAAGGTGAGCTTCTCGTGATCGAGCCCGAGGAGATGGAGCAGAGTCGCGTGGAGGTCGTGGATGTGGACTTTGTTTTCTACGGCGGTGGCTCCTATGTCATCGGTGGCGCCGTAGGAGAGGCCGGGTTTTACTCCTCCACCAGCCATCCAGAGGGTGAAGCCTTGGTGGTTGTGATCGCGGCCGTCGCGGCCCTGGGCGTAGGGGGTGCGGCCGAATTCGCCGCTCCAGAGGACGAGCGTGTCTTTGAGCAGGCCGCGTTGCTTGAGGTCGGTCAGGAGGGCAGCGATGGGTTGATCCACGGCGGCGGCGTGGCGGGCGTGGTCGGATTCGAGGTCGCGGTGTTGGTCCCAGTTGCCGTGGGAAATCTCGACGAAGCGCACGCCGGCCTCGATGAAGCGGCGGGCGAGGAGGCATTGGCGTCCGAAGTTGTCGGTCGAGTCATCGCCGAGGCCGTAGAGTTTCTGCGTGACGGCGGATTCGCTGGAGAGGTCCATGACGCGCGGGACTTCGGCCTGCATACGGAAGGCGAGCTCGTAGGATTCGATGACGCCTTCGACCTGCGGGTTGAGTTGGTCGCGCTGGAGCTTGGCGCGGTTGAGGGATTGGATGAGGTCAAGCTGGGCGCGCTGGCCGGCGGGAGTCAGTGACTGACTGGCAATGTTCTGGACACGGGCGTCAGCAAGGGAGCGGCCTTCGGAACCAATGCGGGTGCCCTGGTAGATCGCGGGCAGGAAGGAGCTGCCGTAGTTTTGCGCGCCGCCGTTTTGCTGGGTGGGATTGAGAGTAATGAAGCCGGGGAGATTCTCGTTCACGGTTCCTAGTCCATAGAGTGACCAGGCACCGAGGGACGGGCGGACGAATTGGAAGCTACCGGTGTGTAGCTGCAGAAAAGCCTGTGGATGTGCGGGGACATCGGTCTGCATCGAGTGGACGAAGCAGAGGTCGTCGGCGTGGCGGGCGAGGTTGGGGAAGAGACTGGAAATCCAGTGACCGCTCTGGCCGTGGCGCGTGAATTTCCAAGGTGAGCCAAGCAGAGTAGCGCTGCCACCGCGGGGCGTGGTGATAGTCTTGCCGGAATCGGTGGTGAGGCGGGGCTTGTAGTCGAACATGTCCACATGGGACGGCCCGCCGTTCATGCAGAGGAAGATGATGCGTTTGGCGCGGGCGTCGAAGTGAGGATGTTTCGGTGAGAGAGGGGATAGGGTCTGGGGTCTGGCGTCTGGGGTCTGGGGAGGGGCGGCGGCGCGGGCGGCGAGGCCGGTGAGGGCGAGGTAGGGGAAGCCGAGGGCGACGGTTTTGAGAAGGGTGCGGCGGGGGAGTTGCATGGGTTTTTGGGGAAAGTAATTAGTAATTAGTGATTAGTAATTAGTAGGGAGCGGTTGGTAGATGTCGCGAGAAGGAACCACTAACCGGCACTAACTGGCACTAATAGATAGCCAATAGGGATTTCACTCACCGGGTAGGGATTGCTTTGATTCTCATTAGTGCAGGTTAGTGCAGGTTAGTGGTTTCGAGTCATGGGTGTCTGAGTTTTGGTGAGTCTTAGTTTAAGAAACGGAACTCGGCGCTCGCGAGCAGGGCTTGGCAGAAGGCCGTGAGGGCGGCGCGTTGGCTTCTAGTTTCACCGGTGCCGATCTTTTTCTCGGTGGTTGGAAATTGTTGGAAGAAGGTTTTGCTGGCGGTGAGTTCGGGGGCGGTGGGGGGGCGGCCGAAGGCGAGCTGGTAGGCGAGGCGGATGCGTTCGGGACCGCTTGGGCTGCGGGCGAGGAGGCGGTCGGCGAAGGCTTCGGCGGTGCGGGTGGCGAAGGGGCTGTTCATGAGGAAGAGGGCTTGCGCGGGGACGGTGGTGTCTTCGCGGTCGCCGACGACGAGGCTGGGTTCGGCAAAGTCGAAGACGGCGAGGGAGTCGGGCACGAGGTCGCGGAGG
>BJHT01000085.1 GCA_014193395.1 Verrucomicrobiota bacterium | reverse complement strand
CACCATCGTCGCAACAATGCGGGCCCTTGTAGGAGACGACGTAAGGAGACTCTCAACTCCTTCCGCGAGAACCGCGTCCACCGCCCCAGCCGTCCCCGCCTGCAACCACGACTCGATTCCACCCGCTTCACACAAGCCAGCCCGCATAACATCGTCCGCCAACCGCGCAGAAAAAGTTAGAGCCTCCTCACGTCGTCTCCTACAACGCTGCGCCGCCGCTTGCCCTTGCCCCACGCCCCGCGCGCCGCCACACTCCGCCCGCGATGCGCGAGACCATCCGTGGATGGATAGAAACCACCGAGACCTTCATCCTGGAGGTCATCTTTGAACAACGGCCCGGCAAACGGGCCGCGGTCGTCCGCTCCCTGCTCTGGGCGCTTTCCCAAGTCTTCGCGTTGATCGTCAAGCTCCGCCGCTTCCTCTACAACGTCCGCATCTTCCGCGATTCCACGCTCGGTGTGCAGGTCATCGCCGTCGGCAATCTCACCGTCGGCGGCACGGGGAAAACTCCCGTCGTCGAAAAATTCGCCCGCGAACTTCAGGACCAGGGCCGCAAGGTCGCCATCCTCTCGCGCGGCTACCGCTCCAAGCCGCCGCCGCTGCGCCACCGCCTCCTCGACAAACTCCTGCTGCGCGAAGACCGCACGCCCCCGCGCATCGTCTCTGACGGCAAATCGCTCCTGCTCGATTCCGAAACCGCCGGCGACGAACCCTACATGCTCGCCTCCAACCTCAAGGACGTGATCGTCCTCGTGGACAAAGACCGCGTCCGCAGCGGCCGCTACGCCGTCGAGAAATTCGGCTGCGACATCCTCCTGCTCGACGACGGTTTTCAATATTGGAAACTCCGCGGCCGCCGCCGCGACATCGTCCTCATCGACTGCCAGCAGCCCTTCGGCAACGAGTTCATGCTCCCCCGCGGCACCCTGCGCGAGCCGCCCCCGCACCTCGCCCGCGCCAGCACCATCTTCATCACCAAGAGCGACGGCAACACCGCCGCGCTCCGCCAGCGCATCGCCCTCCACAATTCCACCGCCGGCATCATCGAGTGCGTTCACCACCCGCTCTATTTCGAGGACGTCTTCACCGGCGAACGCAAGGGGCTGGACTTTCTCACCGGCAAACGCGTCGCCTCCCTCAGCGGCATCGCGCAGCCCGAGAGCTTCGAGCAGAGCCTGATAAAACAAGGGGCCGAACTGGTTTACTCGAAGCGCTTCGCCGACCACCACCGCTTCACGCAGCAAGAAATCCTGAACGTCATCAACCGCAGCAAAAAGCGGCAGGCCGAGATCATCATCACCACGCAGAAAGACTCCGTGCGCTTCCCCAAGATCGACCGCCGCGACCTCCCGATGTACTTCATGCGCGTCGAAATCAAGATCCTCGCCGGCGCCAAAGACTTCCACGACTGCGTCCGCCAAATCTGCTTCCGCTAAACCGTGTCTATCTATGCAGAGGAAACCGCCGCGACGACCACAGAGATCCGAAGAACACAGAGAAAAACCCATGCGTGCATCCGCGCCCGGGGCGCTTCTCAGTTTTTTGCACCTCTCATTAGCACCCGGCTTCAGCCGGGTGTTGCGGAGAGAGAAGAATCGGGCAGCCGTTTTAACGGCTTCGGCGGAGGCCCAGCCACGTTGGCAGCAGAGAAAACCGCTAAAGCGGTTGTGTCGATTTCCATCCCCAAACACCCGGCTGAAGCCGGGTGCTAATGAGATGGGAACTCGGCTGCAACAACCTGAGCAACGCCCCCCGGCGGTCTGGTCGCGATTCAGCGACCAAAAATTAATGGCCAGCCAATGCTTTGTCTTCTCTGTGTCCATCGCGTCTCTGTGGTTCATCCTCCCCGGCCTGCGTGAATAGCCCCTGCTAACATGGCCGACCGCTTCCTCTACCTCCTCGCCCGCGCCCTCATCGCGGGCCTGCAAATGCTGCCGCTGCCGCTCGTGGCGCGCCTCGGTCGCGGCCTCGGCGCGCTCGTCCACCTGCTCGATGCGCGCCATCGCAAAGTCGTCCTGAAAAATCTGCACCTCTGTTTCGGCAAAGAAAAATCCGCCGCGGAACTCCGCGCCATCGCCCGGGAAAACTTTCGCCGCATCGGCGAAAACTTCGCCTGCGCCGTGAAAACCGCCGGCATGCCCTGGAGCAAACTGCGCCACTACTGCGAGTTCTCGAATCCGGAGGTCCTCATGCCCGCGCCCGACGAACCCGGCTCCCAAAGCCGCGTCGTCGCCATCGGGCACTTCGGCAATTTCGAACTCTACGCGCGGCTCGGCGAGGTCGTGCCGGGGTTTGTGACCGCCACGACCTACCGCGGGCTGCGCCAGCCATCCCTCAACCGGCTCCTGCAAAACCTCCGCGAAAAATCCGGCTGCCACTTCTTCGAGCGCCGCACCGACGGCGCAGCCCTCCGCGCCGCGATGCAGCAATCCCGCCTGATCCTCGGCCTGCTCGTTGACCAGCACGCCGGCGACAACGGCCTGATGATCCCGTTTTTCGGCGTCCCCTGTTCCACCATCAACGCGCCCGCCGTTTTCGCCCTGCGCTATCACTGTCCCCTGTTTACCGGCTTCTGCTACCGCACCGGCCTCGGCCGCTGGCGCTTGGAGACCGGCGACCGCATCCCGACGCACCGCGACGGCAAGCCCCGCCCCATCGCCGACATCACGCTCGACATCAGCCACGCCTTCGAGACCGCCGTCCGCCGCGATCCCGCCAACTGGTTCTGGGTCCACAACCGCTGGAAAGCGTGGGACAAACTCCAGGCGCAAACACCCGCGCCACCCGCCGCGTCGCCCGCGCCCGCACCGCCTGCCGCGACCACGGAAACCCCCGGCTGACCATGGCGACGGAATCCACCAGCCACTCGCCGCCCCCCACCCGCCTGCTCGTGCGCGGCGTCAACTGGCTCGGCGACGCCGTCATGTCCACGCCCGCGCTGCTGCGCCTGCGCGAGGCCCTGCCGCACGCGCACGTCGCGCTGCTCACCCACGAGAAACTCGCCGGCCTCTGGGAACAACACCCCGCCCTCGACGAAATCATCCCCTTCGCAAAAGGCGAATCCGTCTGGCAGATCGCGCGCCGCCTGCGCGCGGGAAACTTCGACACCGCCCTCATCCTGCCGAACTCCTTTCGCTCCGCGCTGGAAGCATGGCTGGCCCGCATCCCACGCCGCTTCGGCTACGCCACGCACGGACGCTCGCTGTTGTTGAATCACCACGTCCTGCCGCGTGCGGACGCGCTCGCAATGCACAAACGCTCCGCTGCCGAAGTGCGCGCACTCGCCGACGGCACGCGCGCCCCCGACGCCGATTTCGCCCGCCGCATTACACGGCCCGCTGCGCATCACGTTCACCAATACCTGCACCTCGCCGCCGCGCTCGGGGCCAGTCCCGTGGCGCAGGCCCCGCGCCTCAGCGTCACGCCCGCCGAGCAGGCGCACGTCCGCGCCGCGTTGTTTGGAAAAACCGAAGCACAAGCCGGCCGCCCCCTGACCTGGTTCGGCCTCAACCCCGGCGCGGAATACGGCCCGGCCAAACGCTGGCCCGTCGAAAACTTCATCGCCGCCGCGCGCGAGCTGTGCACGCGCACGGGCTGCGCGTGGGTCATCTTCGGCGGCCCCGCCGATCAAGCGCTGGCCGAACAAATCCGCGCCGCCGTGCCCGGTTCCGTCAGCGCCGCGGGCCGCACGACGCTGCGCGAACTGGTCGTCGCCCTCTCACTCTGCCGCGTCGTCCTGACCAATGACACCGGCCCGATGCACGTCGCCGCCGCCGTCGGCACGCCCGTGGTCGTCCCCTTCGGCAGCACCTCGCCCGAACTCACCGGCCCCGGCCTGCCCGGCGATCCGCGCCATCGCCTCCTGAAATCCGAAGCTCCCTGCGCGCCCTGTTTTCTCCGCGAGTGCCCGATTGATTTTCGCTGCATGAAAACGATCACCGTCCAGCGCGTGGTGGCAGCGGTAATGGAAATTGTGACCGCCGAAAGTGACGGAAATGCTTCACCGAAATTCCCGGCGTAAACCACGGATGAACACACAGCGGCGGAGCCGCAACCGATGCGAAGCGCGACCGGTCCCCGGTCGCAGCGGCAACATCAAAGCCGGGGCGCTGGGAGTTTCCTACGCCTGCCCGGGTGCGCGGCCGCTGCGGGCGGGGACTGCCGGCGCGCCGGCTGTGGAGTGCGGGGACTGGTCACCGCTTTCGCACAGGCGACTCGTCGCCGTCGAACTTCCGAGCGGTCTCGATCACGCGGGCACGCCGGCGCTGGCGCGAGCCGTGAAAGCTCCCTTCGCTCAATCACGTGCCTCCGCGTCCGACGGCGACAAGTCGCCTCGGGAAAGCGGTGACAAGTCCCCGCACTCCAAAACCCCCGCGCCTTCGCCACGCTGGGATCATTCCCGTCCCCTCGTAATTTCTGAAAATCTCCCGCGGCCTTTTCGCCGCACTCACCCATGACCACGCACCCCCTCTACCTCCACGGCCAGTTCACCACCACCGCCCAAACCATCCCCATCCGCAATCCCGCCACCGGCGAGACGTTCGCGCAGATGTGCGTGTGCGGGCGCACGCAGGTCGCGCAGGCGCTGGCCGACGCGCACGCGGCGTTTGGAACTTGGCGCGGCGTGGCCGGGCGCACGCGCGGCGATTTCCTGCTGCGCATCGCCGCCGAGATCGAGCGCCGGAAGGACGACATCGCCCGCACCATCACGCTCGAGAATGGAAAGCCGCTGGCGCAAAGCGCGGGCGAGGTCGCCATGACCATCGACCATTTGCGCTGGTTCGCTGAGGAGGCGCGACGCGGCTACGGACGCGTGATTCCACCGCAGGCCGAGGGCAAGCGGCATCTGGTCATCAATTCGCCCGTCGGCGTGGTGGCGGCGATCAGCCCGTGGAATTTCCCGCTGGTGCTCGCGGTGCGAAAGATCGCGGCGGCGCTGGCGGCGGGTTGCACGGTGGTGCTCAAGCCCGCAAGCGCCACGCCGTTGTGCGCCGCGCAGTTTGCCGAGTGCGTTCACGCGGCGGGCCTGCCGCCGGGCGTGTTCCAGCTCGTCGCGGGTCCGGCTGCCGAGATTGCGCAGGAGTTTTTGGAAAACCCGCTGTGCCGGAAAATCACCTTCACCGGCTCGACCGAAGTGGGCCGCAAACTCATCGCCGGCGCGGCGGCCGGCGTGAAGCCGCTGTCGCTCGAACTCGGCGGACATTCCCCCGCGCTGGTGTTCGACGACGCGAATTTCGCGACCGCGCTCGAGGGCGTGCTGATCGCAAAGTTTCGCAACACCGGGCAGTCGTGCATCGCGGCGAACCGCATCTACGTGCAGCGCGGCGTGTGGGAGCGCTTCGTGCCCGCGCTGGTGGCGCGCGTGCGCGCGCTTAAGGTCGGCAACGGCCTCGAAGCCGGCGTGGACATCGGACCGCTCATCAATCCCGCCGCCGTGGACACCGCGCTCCGCCACATCGCGGACGCGCAAACTCGCGGCGCGCAGCTCCTCTGCGGCGGCCGACGCGGGGCGGATGCGCGCGGCAGTTTCCTCGAACCCACGGTCCTCACCGGCGTGCCCGGCGCGGCGCTCGGCATGTGCGACGAAACCTTCGGCCCCGTCGCCTACGTGAACATTTTCGACACCGAAGCTGAGGCCATCGCGCGCGCGAACGACTCGACCTACGGCCTCGCCGCCTACGTTTTCACAAGCGATTTGAACCGCGCCTTCCGCCTCCTCGAATCGCTCGAAGCCGGCATGATCGGCATCAACGACGGCGTGCCCACCACGAGCAACGCGCCCTTCGGCGGCGTGAAACAAAGCGGCTGGGGCCGGGAGCTGGGCACCGAAGGAATGGAGGCGTTTCTCGAAACCAAGCACGCGTCATTCGTCATCGCACAAGCGTGACCGCCCGCACGGGGCCCCAAGGGCGGAGGCAAAACTATGACCGCCTCCGTAGTGAGCACGCTCTGCGCGGGCATCCGCCCTGCCCTCTCTGCGTTCCTTCCGATCTCTGCGGTGTTGTCAGGAAACGCTCCGAGCGTCGGGGCGCGAAGTGGAACACCGCAGAGATCGGAAGGAACGCAGAGAGGGAGGGAGCCGCTGGGAACGCCCACACTCGTACGGCAAATGCCCGGTGGGTAGTTGCAGGAGTCAGCGGTTCGAGAGTTCGGCCAAGTGGGGCAAGGGAATGGGAAGGGGACGAAATCGCGGTCAACTCGGCTGGACGCCCCTATGTCCCCTTCCCTTCCCCAAAATTCCCCTGCCCCAAATTCCTCTGCCAAACTCGGCCATGTTCACGACCGCAGAATGCCGCGCACGGTGGTGAGCAGGGTGTCGGCCTCCTCGTCGCTGCCGATGGTGATGCGCAGGTGATCGCGCACTTCGGGCTGGCTGAACCAGCGGACCAGAATCTTGCGGTCGCGCAACCGCCCGAGCCAGTCCTCGGCGGAGAAACGCGGCGGGCGCAGCAGGAGAAAATTCGTCTGGCTCGGCACGACGGCGAAGCCGAGGCCGGTCAACTCGCGCGTGAGCCGCTCGCGCGTGGCGATGAGGCGCGCGAAATTGCGCCGGTAATAGGGGAGGTCGTCGAGCGTCGCGAGCGCCGCGACCTGGCCGAGGCCGTTGACGTTGTAACTGTCGCGGATTTTATCCAGCGCCGCGATGAGTTCGGCGTGACCGACGAAATAGCCGACGCGCTGAAAACACAGCGAGTAGGCCTTCGAGAACGTGCGGGCGATCAGCACGTGCGGATGCGCGCGCCAGAGTTCGAGCGCGTGCTCGCGGGCGAAATCCACATAGGCCTCGTCGAGAATCACGACCCCGCGCTGCGCCGCACACAGCGCGTTCAGGTCGGCGCGCGCGTAAGCCCGACCGCTCGGCGCGTTGGGTGTGGTGACGTAAGTGAGCGCGGCACGGAAATTCCAGAGCTTGCCGCGACGAAGTTCCGCGACGGACGGCAGCGTGAAATCCGGCCGCAGCGGCACCGCGTTTTTCCGCGCGCCGTGAATCTCCGCCAGCACCGGATAGAGCGAGTAGCTCGGGGTGAAGTATTGAATGGTCGCGCGGGCCGCGTCGGCGGGACGCGCGGCGTCCACCGCTGCGATTGGCTCGGCGAAAGCGCGCGTCGCCAGCGCCAGCAACTCATCCGAGCCGTTGCCGATGATGACATTCTCAGGGCCGCAGCCGTGCAGTTCCGCCAGCCGTTCGCGCACGGCCTGCGCGGTCGGATTCGGGTATAAACGCAGCCGTCCATCCACGGCGTCCTTCACCGCCTGCAACACGAGCGGCGACGGCGGGTAGGGGTTCTCGTTGGTGTTGAGCTTGATCAACCCTTTGATCTTGGGTTGTTCGCCCGGGACGTACGCGTGCAGCCCGCGCACCAGCGGGCGGACCAGAGGTTTCGGTGTTTTCACAGGAGCCGGAGCGAGATTGGTTGTTCCAGACGATGCCACCGGACCAGCGGCGGCAGGGCGGACTTTCGGGAGATTCCACTTCCAAGGCGAGCGGGAAAACCAATCGCGGCTGGAGCCTCCAATCGGGGGGGCGACGGCTCGTCGCCACAGCCTCGATGGCGACAAGCGGTCGCCACCCCAGGCCGATGAAAAATGAGCATCCAAGAACTCGCAACGCGCCTCCCAGTCGCCGCCCCGATCCGCGAGGGAGCCAAGAAATTCGCCGGTGGTGACCACCGGCGGAACCACCGGACCTCGTCGCAGCCGGACCGTGATTGCATCCCCGGGGGACGCAAGAAAGCGGGACTTTCCCCCGGCCCCAAAACTCCGGGGTCAGGTCGTGGGGAATGACTTTGGCTCGTGGCGGGCGGGTGGGTGGGACTCGCGGGCGGGCCGCCCGCGCTCCCGTCGCAAGCGCTACTTCGCCGTCGCCGCGCCGGCCATCTGGGCCAGGAGACGGTCGTTGAGTTCTTTGGCGGGATTGTAGCCGCTGGCCTTGAGCTTGGTGTGGAAGGCGGCGACTTCGATGAGGCGCGCAAGATCGCGGCCGGGCCGCACGGGGATGACGATGTGGGGCACATCCACGCCCAGGATTTTCACGTATTCCTGGTCCATGCCGACGCGGTCCACGTCGGCGACCTCGTTCCAGGTCTTGAGGGTCACGACCAGATCGACGCGTTTGTCGGCGCGAATGCTTTTCACGCCAAACATCGCGGCGACGTTGATGATGCCGATGCCGCGCACTTCCATGTGGTTGCGGGTGATTTCCTTGCTGGTGCCGATGACATCGCGGCCGTCGAGCAGCGTGACCTTGGTGATGTCATCGGCGACGAGGCTGTAGCCGCGTTCGATGAGCGCCAGGACGCTCTCGCTTTTGCCGATGCCGCTCTCGCCCTTGATGATGACGCCGATGCCGAGGATATCGACCATGCTGCCCATCTCGACGCCGCGCGGCGCGAACATGTCCTCGAGCGCGAGGGTCGCCACGTTGATGAATTTCATCGTGATCATCGGCGAAGAGAAGATGGGGATGCCGGCGTCCTCGGCGAGTTTCAGCAGCAGTTTGTCGGGATGGTAGTCACGCGAGTAAACGATGCAGGGGATGCGGTACGCGAGGAGCTGGCGGTAGCGTTTCTCGCGTTCGGCAAGGTCCAGGGATTTGAGGAAGTGCGACTCGGCGTTGCCGATGACCTGGATGCGCTTGCTGGCGAAATAGCGCGTAAAACCGGCGAGCGCGAGGCCGGGGCGGTTGACGGTCGGCTCGCGGATGATGCGCTTCAAGCCCGCGGCGCCCGCGAGCAGCTTGAGCTGCAAGGCATCGACCTGGCTGGTGTAAAAATGCTCAACGGTGACGGTGTCGTGTTGCATGGCGGTTTTCCCTTGGACTTTCGCGCGGCGGATCGGAGGCCGTGGCTCACAGGTTGAAATCCGGGCCGAGATAAATTTCCCGCGCCTTGGGATCGTTGGCGAGGAACTCGGCGGTGCCCTGGCAGGCGACCTCGCCTTTGACAATGATGTAGCCGCGGTCGATGAGCTTGAGCATCTCGCGCACGCTGTGGTCGGTGATGAGGATGCCGAGGCCGCGCTCTCTCAGGCGGCGCACGATTTTCTGCACTTCATAAACGGCAATGGGATCAATGCCGGCGAAGGGCTCGTCAAGCAGCAGGAGCTTGGGGCTGATGACGAGCGAGCGGGTGATTTCGAGGCGGCGCTTTTCGCCGCCGCTCAACTGGTAAGCCTTGCTCCTGGCGAGGCGGGCGAGGTCGAGTTCTTCGAGGAGATATTTGAGGCGGACCTGCCGTTCCGACGCGGTGAGGCGGCAGGTCTCGAGGATCGCGAGGATGTTTTGCTCGACGGTGAGTTTGCGGAAGACAGACGGCTCCTGCGTGAGGTAGCCCACGCCCAGGCGCGCGCGCTCGTGCATGGGCATCCGGGTGATTTCGGTGTCCTCGAATTTCACCGCGCCGCCGTCGGGGCGCACGACGCCGACAACCATGTTGAAGGTGGTGGTCTTGCCCGCGCCGTTGGGGCCGAGCAGGCCGACGATCTCGCCGGGATTCACCACGATGGAGACGCCGTTGACCACGCGCCGGTGGTGGTACTCCTTCACGAGGCTCGCGGTGCTGAGGAGGCTCATGAGCGGCGGCGCGGAGTTACTTGTTGCCGCCGGGGGCGGGCGCGGGCTGCACGACGCGGTTGGTGCGGCCTTTCAAATCGGAGCGCAGGACGGTGCGGGGATTGGTGGCGTCGAGCGTGTTGGCATTGCGGTCCCAGATGATCACGTCGCCGACGAGGTAGCCGTTCTCGGTCTCGATGTAGGAGTTGCCGGTGAGTTCCATTTTGCCGGTGCCCGAGGTGAAGACGGCCTTGTCGCCGGAAGCCTTGCTTTTGTCTTTTTTCAGGAAGATCACGACGTCCCGTTCAGCATCGACCGAATTGATTTTGCGGCTGTCGAATTCCCACGCGGGCTTGGCGAGCGAGGGCGTGTTGGTGCGGGACGAGGCCGCGGCGTTAGTCGCGACGGTGGCGGGCGCGGCGTTGGCGGCAGGCGGGCTGTTGGTCGCGCCGGGCTTCGGCGCGAGCTGGAGGCGGATGGTCATCAGGCCGCAATTCATGATCATCTCGGGGTCCTCGACGCGCACGTCGCCCTTGTAGATGGCGATGCCGGCAGTGTGGTCGTAGCTGAGGGTGCGGGCGGTGATGAGGAGGTTCTGGTTGGTCGCATTGGCGAGATGCGGCTCGGCGGCGAGGGCGACGCCGCCGCTCCACGCCAGCAACAAGAAGAGCAAAAATGTTTTCATGAAAGTGTGATTCACAAACCCCGTGGTTTGCGGGCGATGACGGTCTGGACGTTGTTCGAAATGTAAAGCTGCGCGCTGAGCTGCCGCCACTGAAATCCGACGCCGGCGACGAGCAGGCCGCCGTCTTCGCGCTTGAGCAACAACGGCCCGGGCGAAGACGCGATGCGCTCTTTGAAATCAAAGGTGCAGCTCGGCGCTTCAACCACGACGTCGATTTTCCGGGTGTCGCCGTCGTAGGAATAAATCTCGACGCGCATGGAATTGACGAGCACCTCGCCGCCAGGTTGCTGGACGGCGGTCTGGCCAATGAGCAGGGATTTAAGCCGCTGGGTCTGGCGGTCGTAGTCGGGGAATTTGATGCCGCCCTGCGCGCTGCTGCCGGGCGGGAGCTGGCCGAGCAGCACGGGCGCGAGGAGCAGGCAGCCGAGGGCGAGGAGGAGGAAATGACGGGCGTTGCGAGGAGCGCGGGCTTCAGGCCGCTGAAACGTGGCCTGCGCCGGGGCGATTGCAGCGCACGGTTGCATTCGTGGCTCGCTGCGGCGTGAACGCCGCGCTCCGTCCGCGTTTTTCGCCGCGCCGCCGCTCTCGATTACGGCGTCCGGTTTCATGCGGAGAACTCCGCGACCAGCGCATCCCAGCGGCCCTGCGCTTTCAAAATTGCCGTGGCCACCTCGCGCACGGCGCCGTGGCCGCCGCTGGCCTGCGTGACCCATGCGGCGAGCGCCTTGGCCTCGGCAATGCCGTTGGCGACGACGACCGGCAAGCCGACGCGCCGGAGCAGGCCGAGGTCCACAAGGTCGTCACCGACGAAACAAATTTCCTCCCAGCCGAGGCCGAGTTGCGCGCGCAGTCCTTCGGCGGCGACGACTTTGCTGCCTTTGTCTTGGATGAGAAAATCGACCTTCAAATCCTCGGCGCGCTGCGTGGTTACAGCCGAGGGACGCGCGGAAATCCAGCCGAGCTTCACGCCGGCCTTTTGCAGCAGGCGCAGGCCGAGGCCGTCCTGGATGCTGAACGCTTTGAATTCGCTGCCGTTGCCCATAAACACGCGGCCGTCGGTCAACACGCCATCGACGTCGCACAGGAGCAACTTCACGCGCGCCAGGCGCTGGCGCAATGCCGCGGCGGGGAGGCGCGCGGGAGCGCGGCGTGGGAGCCGCCGAGGTGACGAGGCGGAGGGCGGCTTGGGTGTGTGCGAGGCCATCCGCCGCCTCACGTCGGCGGCTACGGCGCGGCGGGCGGGCGGGCGCGAGGTGGCGGGCATGGCTTAGCGAACGGCGGCGCGCACTTTGAGCAACGCGGGCAGCAGTTGGGCCATCTGGGCCAGCGGGATCATGTTCGGCCCGTCGCTCATCGCACGGTCCGGATCGGGATGGGTTTCGATGAAGAGGCCGTCGGCCCCGGCTGCGAGCGCGCATTTGGCGAGCACGGGCGCGAACTCACGCTGGCCCGCCGATTTGTCGCCGCCGCCGCCGGGCAGTTGCACCGAGTGCGTGGCATCGAAAATCACCGGCCAGCCGAAGCGCTTCATGATCGGGATGGCGCGCATGTCGGTGACGAGATTGTTGTAGCCGAAGGTGGTGCCGCGCTCGGTCACGAGCAGTTTGTCGCCGCCAAGCTCCGCCGCTTTTTTCACGACCTGGCCCATTTCGGCGGGCGAGAGAAACTGCCCTTTCTTCACATTCACAATGCGCCCGGTGCGCACGGCCGCCTCGATCAAATCCGTCTGGCGGCAGAGGAACGCGGGGATCTGCAGCACATCGACCACGGCGGCGGCCGCGACCGCCTGCTCGGCGGTGTGAACGTCCGTCAGCACCGGCACGCCGAAACGTTCGCGAATTCGCGCCAGCACCGCGAGTCCGGCCGCCGCACCCGGACCGCGAAACGACTGGCCGGAAGTGCGGTTCGCCTTGTCGTAGCTGGCCTTGAAGATGAATTCGATGTCCAGCCGCGCGCAGAGTTTTTGGAGAAATCCCGCGACCTCGACACACAGCTCCTCGCTCTCGATGACGCACGGTCCGGCAATGAGCAGGAGCCGCTGGGAACCGCGCAGGCGCTGCCACAACGCGGCGGGAGCAAGCGGTGCCGTCGGCGCGGCGGACGGTTTCTTTCGCGGGGAAGCCATGAGGCGACGCATGGCCTAGATGACGGTGTTGTCGGGCACGACGCCGTTCTTCGGAATGACCACGATGCCGTCGCGGATGAAGTACATCGGGTGATCGACGTGGTCCGGCTTGCCGGCGGGGCTGATGACGACGTTGGCGCCGATGCGGGCGTTCTTGTCGATGATGGCGTTTTCGATGCGGGTGTTGCCGCCAATGCCGATGGGCGGGCGGCCAAGGGCGGCGTTCTCTTTGATGGACCCGATGGATTCGTAATAGTCGTTGCCCAGCAGGACGGTGCGGTGGAGCGTCACGCCGTGGCCAAGGATGCTGCGGATGCCGATGATGGCGTTGCTGATTTTGCAGGGGTTGACGATGCAGCCGTCGGAGATGACCGCATGGTCGATCTGGGCGCCGTTGACTTTCGAGGCCGGGAGGAAACGCGGGCGGGTGTAGATCGGCGCGCTCATGTCGAAAAAGTTGAAGCGCGGCAGGTCGGCGGCCACGTCGAGATTCGCCTCGAAGAAGGCGCGGATCGTCCCGATGTCCTCCCAATAGCCCTGGAAGATGTGCGAGGAAACGCGGTGGGTCTGGATGGCGCCGGGGATGATGTGTTTGCCGAAATCGACCTGCGAGTTGTCGAGCAGCTTGGTGAGCACGCTGCGGTTGAAAACGTAGATGCCCATCGACGCCAAGAAGTACTCGTCGGAGCCGACGACGCCGAATTTTTCATACAACTCCGACGGCAGCCGGAGACTGTCGAGCACGGCGGGATCCTTGGGCTTCTCGACGAAACGCGTGATGCGGCGCTCGGGATTGACCTGCATGATGCCCAGGGACTGGGCGTCTTTGCGCACGACCGGGATGGTCGCGATGGTCAGCTCCGACTGGCTCTCGATGTGTTGCTCGACGATGCGGCGAAAATCCATCCGGTAGAGCTGGTCGCCGCTGAGGATCAGCACGTAATCAAAATCGTGGTTGTACAGGTGGACGAGGTTCTTGCGCACCGCGTCGGCCGTGCCCTGATACCAAGTGGTGTCGTTCAGGGTCTGTTCCGCCGCGAGGATTTCCACGAAGCCGCCCGAGAAATGATCGAACTTATACGACTGCGAAATATGCCGATGAAGGGAGGCCGAGTTGAACTGGGTGAGGACGTACACCCGCTTGAACCCGGAGTTGATGCAATTGGAGATGGGGATGTCCACCAGCCGGTATTTCGCGGCGAGCGGGACCGCGGGTTTGGAGCGGTCTTTGGTGAGCGGGAAAAGACGGGTGCCCGCACCGCCGCCCATGATGACGCACATCACGTTGCTGGTGGAAGGGGCCTGGCGCTTGGGGACCAAGGTGTTCGACATAACCGTTGCTTTACTTTGGAAGTTTAAGCCGTTAACCACCCGCACCTTATCGCCTGGGGCGAACGGAACAAAAGCAAAATCAAATTTATGTGCGGCATTGTTGGCTATGTGGGACCGAAGGAAGCCGCGCCCATCCTGCTCGAGGGATTGCGGCGCTTGGAATACCGCGGCTATGACAGCGCGGGCATCTCCATCCTCGCGCCGGGTGGGATCGAAACCCGCAAGAAGAAGGGCAAGATCGACGACGGTCTCGCCAAGCTTCTCCTGGCCCAGCCGCTCCCCGGCGCGCTCGGCATTGGTCACACGCGCTGGGCCACGCACGGGCCGCCGTCGGATGTGAATTCCCACCCGCACCCGGACCAGAGCGGGCGGCTCACGATTGTCCACAACGGCGTGATCGAAAACCACGACCGCCTCAAAGACCGCCTGCTCAAGGCCGGCCACGTTTTCCACTCCTCCACCGACACCGAGGTGCTCGCGCACGTCATCGGCGAGCACTACGAACGCCTGAAAAATCAGGGCTTCCCCGCGAAGACCAACGGCAGCCTCACCCCCGGTTCGCACCCGCTGGCGCAGGCGGTGATGAGCGCGCTGCGCGAGGTGATCGGCACCTACGGCATCGCGGTGATCTGTACGGATTTCCCCGGTGTGATCGTCGGCGCGCGGCGCGGCTCGCCGCTGATCGTCGGCGTGGGTGAAGGGGAAAATTTTCTCGCGAGCGATGCCAGCGCCATCGTCGCCCACACGCGGCAGGTCGTGTACCTGAACGACTACGACGTGGTCACGCTGACCGCCGACGGCTTCAAGCTCGACAACCTCGGCTCCGACACCGCCGTCGCGCAGATCAGCAAGCTGGAGTTCGACGCCGAGGCCGCGGAGAAAGGCACGTTCGCGCACTTCATGCTCAAGGAGATTTTCGAGCAGGGCCGCACCGTGCAGAACGCCCTGCGCGGGCGCATTGATCACGACGAATCGACCGTGAAATTCGGCGGCCTGAACATGTCCGTCGCCGAGCTGCGCGACGTGGATCAGATCGTCATCGCCGCCTGCGGCACGAGCTGGCACGCCGCGCTCGTGGGCGAATATCTCCTCGAGGAAATGGCGCACATCCCCGTCGAGGTCGAGTACGCCAGCGAGTTCCGCTACCGCAACGCGCCGGTGGAAAAACACACGCTCGTGCTCGTCATCACTCAGTCTGGCGAGACCGCCGACACGCTCGCGAGCCTGCGCGAGGCGCGCCGTCGCGGGCACAAGGTCATGTCCATTTGCAACGTCGTCGGCAGCACCATCGCGCGCGAAGCCAACGGCGGCATCTACCTCCACGCCGGCCCCGAAATCGGCGTCGCCTCGACCAAGGCCTTCACGTCGCAGGTCACCGTGCTCAACCTCTTCGCGCTGCTCATGGGCCGCATCCGCATGCTCTCCGCCAGCCGCGGCACGCAGATCATCCGCGCCCTCGAAGAGGCGCCGAAACAAATCGAGGCGATCCTGCAACAAGATGCCGCGATCAAAAAAATCGCGCTGAAATACGCGCACGCCGAGGACTTCTTCTTCCTCGGCCGCCAGTACAATTTCCCCGTCGCCCTCGAAGGCGCGCTCAAGCTCAAGGAGATTTCCTACATCCACGCTGAGGGCTACCCAGCCGCCGAGATGAAGCACGGCCCCATCGCCATGATCGACGAGCGGACGCCGACGGTGATCCTCATTCCCTCCGACCTGCTCTACGAAAAAACCGAAAGCAGCCTCCAGGAAATCAAGGCCCGCAAAGGCCCCATCATCGCCATCGCCACCGAAGGCAACACCCGCATCGCCAAGCAGGCCGACGACGTGATCTACCTGCCGCCGACCATTGATCCCGTCTGGCCGCTCCTCGCCGTCATCCCGCTGCAACTCCTCGCCTACCACATCGCCGTCGCCCGCGGCTGCGACGTGGACAAACCCCGCAACCTAGCCAAGAGCGTGACGGTGGAGTGAGCGGGGATCGGGATTTCGGGTTAGGCAAACAGCTCAAACTCGGCGAAGGAATCTCTCTGCTCGGACCGGAAACGCATCGACCCCGAATCCCAAGGGGTGGCGACAGCTTGTCGCCATCGCGGGCGGGCGGCTCCGGCGCACCGGGGTCAGTCCCGGCTATTAGTACTTCGACCGGGAACCACCACGGCGAAAGGGAACCACGGGAGGGATAAAGTAATCGCCGCAAAGACACGAGCAGATTGCCAATAGCCGGGACTGACCCCGTTGGCGATTCGCAGAGGCTCTCGCAGCTGTGCTCCAGTCGCCATGAGCGTGGTGCGGCGCTGGCGGAATCAGCGGTGGATGCCAGGCCGGTTCGTGGGGAATTGCTGGTGCAGGAGGCGCTCGGCCTGCTGGCGGAAGGCGGCGTGCGCGGGATCGTGGGCGCGGTTGTGGAGTTCGGCGGGTTGCTGGGAGTCATCGTAGAGTTCGCGGGCGATGGTTTCGCCGGTCTTCCAATCGCGCCATTCAGTGTAGCGACCACCGGCGAGACGGACGCTGACGCCCATGGTCTTGGGTTGTTTGTCCGGTTCGCGGTCGTAATAGGCGGGGCGCGGGTGCTGGGTGTAGGCGGCCGGTTTCACCGACTTGGCGGGGTCGCGGAGGACGGGGACGAGGCTGGCACCTTCGAGGCCGGCGGGAGTAGGGAGGCCGCAGAGTTCTACCAGCGTAGGGAAGAGATCGAGTAACTCGGCGAGTGACTGGGTGCGTTTTCGCGCATGGGAGTTACCGGGAGTACTGACAAAGAAAGGAACGCGCGCGTCATACTCGAAGTTGGAGGTCTTGCCGAAGAGTCCGTGTTCGCCGATGTGATAGCCGTGGTCACCGATAAAGGTGATGATAGTGCGGTCGGCGACGCCGCTGCGGTCGAGGGCGTCGAGGACTTTGCCAAGCTGGGCGTCGAGATAGCTGATGTTGGCGAAGTAACCGTGGCGGATTTCGGCGATTTGTTCGGGGGTGAAATTAACCTGATTGGGCGGGATGCCGCGCACCTCGCGACTGTCGTGAAAGGCGACGTCCGGCGCGCCGGTGGGGCGCGCGGGATCGAGCACGGGGAGTTTTTTGCGATCGTAGAGATCCCAGTATTTCTTGGGCGCATTGAAGGGCGCGTGAGGTTTCCAGAAACCGACGGCGAGAAAGAAGGGCTGGCTCTTGATCTCGGCGAGGACGCGGACGGCTTCGGCGGCGACGCGGCCGTCGTAGTAGGCTTCGTCGGGAACGTCGCGGCATTCGTAGAGCGGAACCGAAGTGTAGAGACGCGGGGCGGGCGAGGCGGTGTTGGGCGGGAGCGGGCCGGTGACGAGCGCGTGGTCTTCGCCGTGAGTAGCGTAGTGAAGGAACTCGGGCGCGCTCCACGAACGGGCGTCACCTTTCTCCTTGGTATGCCAGTTGTGAAAAATCTTCCCCGTGCAGCGGGTGTGATAGCCGTGCTCTTTGAACCACAGCGGCAGCGTGGTGACATCCGGGTTTAATTCGCGAAAGTGAGTGCCATTATTCCAGATGCGGAGCGTGTCGGGACGGCACCCGGTGAGCAGCGAAGAGCGGGACGGGTTGCAGACCGCCTGCTGGCAATAGGCGCGGTCGAACTGAACACTCCGCCGCGCGAGCCGATCCAGATTCGGCGTAATGGCCGGCGAACCATAGGTGGCCAGCTCCGGTCGGTAGTCATCCGCCATGATGAAGAGGACATTCGGCCTCGGTGCACCCGGCGGCGCGGCGGCGCGTGCAACGGACGAGCCAATCCATAGGCAGGCGAAGGCGACGAGTAAGGTGTGCATGGGACAGGATACTGCGATGGACGCGGCGAGTGGCGAGGGTTTTTGTTGCGACAGAGAAAACGGATCGAACCGCCTGCTGCGCCCCTGTGGTGCCACGATGAGAAGAACCCGAGCGCCGAAACGGCACAGCATGAGGCCAACGTCCCTTCGTGGGTCTCGGCGAGCCGGCGGGCCGAGGCCGGGGTACCGCAGGCGTCCTCGCCTGCGAGTTCGCGCGGCGTCTCGCCGCCCGTTCCGACTCGGGGCGAGACGCCTGCGGTACCCTCGCGCATCGGTTGCCAACGAAAACGCCTTCGGCTTTTGAAAAGTCCGGTATTGCATCTGGTCCGACCAAACGTAAAGACTGTTTTCATGATCTCCCGCCCCTTCTGGCTTGAGCGCATCGAGAACTGCTGGCGCAAGGTTCCCATCGTCTGGCTCTCCGGCGTGCGCCGCGTCGGCAAGACCACGCTCGCCGAGACCCTCGAAAACGCCGAGTTTCTCAACTGCGACCTGCCGTCCTCGCAGCATCTCCTCGCCGACCCCGAGGCGTTCTACCGCTCGCTCACCAAGCCGCGGCTGATCCTGGATGAAGTGCATCAGCTTCCCGACCCCAGCCGGCTCCTGAAAATCGGTGCGGACGTCTTCCCCAAGCTCAAGATCCTCGCCACCGGCTCCTCGACGCTCGCCGCCACGCACAAGTTCCGCGACAGCCTCGCCGGACGAAAACGCAACCTCCATCTCGTCCCGGTGCGCCACGACGAACTGCCCGCCTTCGGCATCCGCGACCTCCGCCATCGGCTCCTCCGCGGTGGATTGCCCCCGGCTCTGCTCGCCGCGGATTACGACCCCGGCTTCTACTCCGAGTGGCTGGATTCCTACTACGCCCGCGACGTGCAGGAACTCTTCCGCGTCGAAAAGCGCGCCGGCTTTCTCAAGCTCGTCGAGAGCGTCCTCCGCCTCAGTGGCGGCCAGATGGAAGCCACCGCGCTCGCCCAGCTTTGCGGCCTCAGCCGGCCCACCGTGCTCAATTACCTCGACGTGCTCGACCTCACCCATGTCGCCGCCTTCATCCGTCCCTACTCCGGCGGCGGCAAGCGCGAACTCGTCCGCCAGCCCAAGGTCTATGGCTTTGACACCGGCTTCGTCGCCTTCGCCCGCGGCTGGACCGACCTCCGCCCCGAGGACTGCGGCCTGCTTTGGGAACACCTCGTCCTCGACCGCCTCCGCTCCGATCCCACCGAACCGGAAGTCATGTATTGGCGCGACAAAGACCAATACGAGATTGATTTCGTCCTCCCCGGCGGTCGCGGTGCCGTCACTGCCATCGAGTGCAAATGGAACGCCGACCGCTTCGATCCCAAAAACCTCCAAGTCTTCCGCGCGCTCCATCCGGCGGGCAGAAACCTCGTCGTCGCCACCAACGTCCCCAAGCCCTACACCCGCCAGGTCGGCGGACTCACTGTCACCTTCACCAGGCTTGATGACTTGGTTCTATAACCCGGATATTTCATGCTGTTTTTGTACCGCAGGCTTCCAAGCCTGCTGTATCGCGGGTTTCTAAACCCGCGGCGCGTCCGGCGAGGCCGACGCCCTGCCGACTTGGAAGTCGGCGACACAGCAGGTTTGGAAACCTGCGCTACAAGGGCGGGCGACCGATGGCCGCGACGGAACAATGACCTATCCGGACTAAATGTCACTCGATTCGCCTGTTATCCCTAACCCTTAACCGCCCTCCGATCTCAAGCGGCAAATGCTGAGATACCTTTGCGTGTAACTCGTCGATAAGTTCAGGCTGCATGAACTGGTAGTCATCGGGAATGTGCAGAGTGACAATGCGTCTGCCGTCGAGTGATTCGGGAAATTTCTGGCGCAGGCGGTTCAGGTGAGCCTTCTCCATGAGGAAGATGAGGTCAGCCCATCCGAGATGCCCTTCGGTGACAACTATGCGGGCGTTGGGCTGCGTGCCGGCGGAGCGAGCCTGAATGCCCGGATGGCCACCAAAGATGCGTTCGGCGGTGAGGCTCCGAATGCGATTCCGGCTGCAGATGAAGAGGAGCTTGAGGGGACGTGACTCAGCAAGATTCATGGTCGCTCAACCATTTCTTCACCGAAGGTGTCAGTCACAAACGGATTGTCCGGCCGGAGTGTCTCTACCTCGACCCCGTAGGCATCGCGGAAGGCACGGGCGGAGACGCTGCGCTGGGACCATTTGATTTCAAACGCCCGGAGACGGTTTCCCTGTTTCACGACCAGATCGACTTCGGACTGCGCCCGGGTGCGCCAGAAGTAGAGTTCCGCAGGTGATCCGTGAAGGGCGTTGTGTTTGGAAACCTCGGCGATGACCCAGTTTTCCCAGAGCGCGCCGATGTCAGGCCGGGAGGGATCGGATGAGAAGACGTTGAGGAGGGCGTTGCGGATGCCGGTGTCCCAGAAGAACACTTTCTGGCTCTTGGCGATTTCCTTGCGGGGATTGGTGCTGAAGGACGGCAGGCGGAAGATGACAAAGGTTTGTTCGAGCAGGTCGAGATAGCGGTCCACGGTCGCCCGCGCCATCTGGAGCTGGGTGGCCAGTTCGTTTACGGAGACTTCCGAGCCGGCCTGATGCGCGAGCAAGAGGAGCAGCCGCTTGATGAGGTCGGGGATCTTGACCAGGCCGGTCTGGAGGATGTCTTTCCAGAGATAGTCGGAACTCAGTTCGCGCAGCAAGGGTGCCGGGTGTTCGCTGGTGACAATCTCGGGATAGCTGCCGAAGTTAAGGCGCTGCAGCAGGCAGGCCCGGAGTTGCGGCGCGAAGTGCTGACATAGATGGGCGGACGAAGCCTCCGCGCTGGCCCAGGTCTGGGTGCCCAGCGTCTCGGAGAAGAGCAGCGGAGGGAGGACGAGTTTGCGGTTGCGGCCGGTGAGGCTTTCGGCGGCTTGATCGAGCAAGTCCAGCGAGGAAGAACCCAGCAGGAGAAACTTGGCCGCCACGCGCGCATCGTGCCAGCCCTTGATGAGGCGGGAGGTCTCGGGCAGGCGCTGCGCCTCGTCAATCACCAGCACGGCCGGACTGCCCAATGAGCGCAGTCCCGCTTGGGGAGTCAGCGCGGCGGCGGCGAGGAAGCGCGCCTTGTCCACCTCGACATCGAAGTTAAGGAACACGGCATTCTGTCCGGCCACGACGTGCTCGACCAAGGTGGTCTTGCCGACCTGCCGGGCACCCAGCAGGACACCGACTTTGCCCCCGGCGAGAATGGCTTTCAGCAGCGGCTCGGCTTGTCTGCGGAGATACATGGGTAGCAAGATGACCTGTTATTTTGCAAACTACAAGTTGCAGAATCGACGGTTGCTGCTGGGGGGCTGGAAACCAACCGACCCGAGCTACAGATTGAGCCGGGCCAGCAATACCTCGACCGTGAGTTTGTGGTGCGCGGCGACGGGCCTCAAGACACCTCCCAGCAAGGTGCCTGTCTTCAGCGGGCGATAACTTGGAACCGTGACA
>BJHT01000084.1 GCA_014193395.1 Verrucomicrobiota bacterium | reverse complement strand
AGCGGTTGCAGCAGTTCCCATTGCGGTTCGGTGAGATCAGTCGGATAGCCAGGTTCATTCATTTCCCCCATCTAAGCACAGGGGGTGGGTCATCTACGGGGGGACCCCCACTTTTAAAACACGCTCTGAGCCGTAACTGCTCAATCAAACCAATGCTTTTTGACCACAGAGACCCGATGAACACAGAGAAAACCAAGGAATCGCTGATCGATAATCGTTCACTGATTGATGATTTCGTCGACTCGCCGCCCATGCCCCCGGTTTTTCTCTGTGTCCATCGTGTCTCTGTGGTCTCAACTTCCGTTTCAACTGGATAGGTACGGCCGCGATAGTCGGGGTGCCAGAGCAGCCATTCTTCCCTGATGTCGTTCATGAGAGCCAGCGTGGCTCCCGGCGAGTTCTCCGCCACGGTGAGCATCCGCTGCGCTTCGGGAGAGAGCGGCAGGGGTTCCAGCGGGCCATCCTTCTTTCCACCGCCATCGAAGGCGGTCAGCAGCAGCCAGCAATCAGCAGCAGAGCTACAGGCGCTGGTTTCACCGCATGTCCCACATGTTCTGCGGATCGCCCGGAGGTAATTGGAAGCCGACCTTGCCGACCGCAAAATACTCCGTGCGGCCATCCATCAGTGCCACGTTCACCCGGCCATCGTGGCGGTTGAACATGCGCTCCGTTCTCGCCGCCCAGGTGGACCACCCGCCGACCGTGGGATCGGGCGTGCGAAAATAGTGCGTGCCGAACCCCGTGGTATCCCCCACCCATTGGTCGGGGGCCAAACCCAAGGTGGCCGGAGTTACATCCCCGGCGTCGCCAAAGAACACCGTCTCGCTGGGACGATCGATCATGACGTCGCGCCTGAGCTGCCCGATGTTGGAGGGATCGAGCACCCCGATATTACCCGGTCCGGCCTGGCAATAAGTCATCCCGATGCCCAGTTTCAGCGCATCGCGCACCGCCGGGCAATTGATGATGGAGCGGGGACCGATATAGGGCCGCATGATGTCCGGCCAGTAATAGTAGGCGGCGTTGGTGATCCAAACCGTGCCGCTGGCGGCCGCATTCATGATGGCGGGAAAAGACACCAACTTGTCGATGCCCATGGGCGGGATGTAACCGTTGCTATCTTCTATATATTGGCCGGTGCCCATCATGATCTGTCGCATGTCACTGTTGCATTGCGTGCCTTTGGCCTTGGCCTTGGCCCGCCCGAGCGCGGGCAACAACATGCTGGCGAGGATGCCGATGATGGCGATGACGACGAGGAGTTCGATCAGCGTAAAGGCGCCGAAACGGGAATGCGGGCGAATGGTCATAGTCGCACCGTGTTAATGGCCGGAAATCAAGTCAAACCTAAAAAAAGGCCCGGACGGTGAGCGGCCGCGTCCCAAGGTGGTTGGTGACGGGAGCGGTTGGCAGGAGGTCTAAAGTTCAAAGCGCCCTGCTCAAATCTCGAGGGAAACGCCAAATGTCAGACCCCACGCCGTGCGCTGCGCGCCGCGATTTCCAAATGAAATGGAATGCGGGGGCAAGCCCTGCTCTATATACGGATCGCAGCAGCAGCAGGTGAATTATCGCGGAGTGGCGGTTTAAGGGTAGCCGCGGACAGCGACTCACGGTTGCCGATGACGAAAAACCGCAACTGGACGAGTGCGCCTGTGGGGTGCGGGGACTTGTGACTGCTTTCTCAAGGCGACTTGTCGCCGCCTACCCGCGGGACGCGCGAAGCTTGGACGGGGCGTCCGCCGCTCAGGCCAACACCAGTGCACCCGCGTGACCGAAGCCGTTCCGGTTTGCGACGGTGGCAGGTCGCCGGCGCAATGGCGGCGACCGCCACCGCACTCCAGAACTGTCGCTCCGCGACGACACGGCAACGGTTCTTTGCGATCCGTATAAGAAGCAGTTCAAGCCCCCGGACTACAAAGCCTCCGCGCCCGGTGGTTCGCAGGTGTGACAACCAGCGCCGAAGCCTTGGAAAAGGCGGTTGCCTCCTGGTGGTGACAATCTAAGCTCTCAGCCCATGCACCCGCCACGAGCCAGAGACACACAAGTAAAGCCAGCTTGCCGGACGCAGTTCGTCCTAGGAACTTTCAATGACAGACTCCTATGAGTAATTCACCAGAGAAGAAACACCGGACCGCGAAACAGTTATGGCTGAAGTTCGCCGTTATTACCTCGTTGCTGTTTCAACTGTCACTCGCATGTCCCGGCGAGGCGGCGGAAATCATCAAGGACGGCAAGGCGCTAGGTAGTGTCTGGATCAAGGATGCCAGCCCGGAATATCTGAAGCAGCAGATGGACGCCGGGATGGCCTTGGAGAAACTAGGTTCGCGGGCCAGTCGGCGAACCTCGGACCAGAAAGTCGCCGAATATCTCGTCAGCTATGTCGAGAAGATGACAGGCGTAAAGCTGGCCATTAAGTCCGCCGCGGCTGACGGCAAACCTCCTGGCGCCGCCGCCGCCATCATCATTGGCGCGCTGGCCTTGGATACGGGGCTGCCGGTGCCACCCAAGACCGTGTCGTGGGATGGTTACCGTCTGAGAACTCAGGGCAACCATCTGCTGCTGGCCGGGGAATCGGGGCCGGCGGCCGAATTCGCAGTCACTCATTTCCTTGAGCATTTTGGGTATCGCTGGCTGACGTGGGGCCGGCTGGGTGAGGCGATCCCCGAGTTGAAAACCATTTCGCTGGATGGGTTCGACGTGGCGGAGAAGCCGGACTTTCTTTTTCGCATGGTCTGGGGTGCGGACTTCGCGCCGACCCGCGGCGGTGGAATTGACCTGCCCAACCAGCACGACTGGCAGCATGTTCCGCCGGCGAAATACTTCAAAGACCATCCCGAATACTTTGCGCTCCGTGATGGCAAGCGGGTCGGTGAAG
Organism: Verrucomicrobiota bacterium; assembly: GCA_014193395.1. Taxonomy (GTDB): domain Bacteria; phylum Verrucomicrobiota; class Verrucomicrobiia; order Limisphaerales; family BJHT01; genus BJHT01. The sequence continues at coordinate 18,095 of BJHT01000084.1, read as the reverse complement.
GCTTGGGCGGAACCTGGGTTTGCACCACGCACCCCGACGTGCAACGGCTCTTCGCCGATGCCTACATCGCCAAGGCGAAAGCCGGTCAGAAGGCGGACACCATCTCGCCGCCGGATGGCCGCGGCTTCTGCCAGTGTGACAAATGCACCGCCCTCGACGTGCCGGGTTACGTCGAACCAAGCAATGACGCACTCTGCATGTCGGATCGCTACGTCACGTTTTTCGACGCGGTGGCCAAACTGGTGAAGCAGGAAGCCCCGGATTTCCTGCTGAGTTTCTATGCCTACTCTGACTACACCCTGCCGCCCAAGAATATCTCCAAGGTATCCGACAACTTATGCGCCTGGATCACCACCATTCGCTTCTGCCGCCTGCACTCACCGGGGAATCCCCACTGTGAGGCCGCCTCCCGGTATAAGAAGGTGGTGGAAGACTGGTCCCGCATGGGCATCAAAACCGCCAGTTATGACTACAACTACAATTTGTCCGAGGTCGCCGTGCCTATCTCAAAAATCACCTACTTCCGCGAGCGCATTCCCTTTCTGAAGAAATCCGGTTGCCTCGGCATTAACCTGGAAGCCATGGCCGCGCCCAATCTCTATGCGCCCCACACCTATCTGGCCTACCGCTTAATGTGGCACGCGGATGCTGATGCCGATGCCATCCTGAATGACTTCTACGACAAGTTCGCGGGTAAGGCGGCACCGCACATTAAAGCCTACTGGGAGCGCATCGATCAGGCCGTCGTCGCGGCCGACGTGCATTGCGGCAGCTTCTACGGAATCCACCGCATCTGGACCCCGGCGCTGGTGGCAGCCTGCCAGAAGGATCTCACCGCGGCAGCCATGACCGCCGACACTGCGGCTACCCGCGCCCGGGTGGCGATGTGTCAGTCCGGCCTCGAGAACGCCCGGTTCTTTCTAGCCTGGCGCGACGCAGTGAATCAGTGTGACTTCACCGCCGCGAGCGCGACCTTTGACGACTGGCTGGCACACATGGATGACGCCTTCACCCAAGGCTACAACGCGTCGCAAGGCTATAAACGCGGCTATGCGGAACGAATCCTCGGCAAGACAACCAAGGAAGGTCTGGCCCGCACCACCGGTAACTGCCGCAAACTGGTCCAACTTCCCGACGCATGGCAATTGCGCTTCGATCCCGGCAATTTGGGCGAGTCAAACGGCTGGTTCAAGGTTGGGATAGCTACCAAAGACTGGCAGACCGTCCGAACCTACTCGGCTACCTTGGACGAACAGAAGATACCGGAACAACTCACCTCGATGTGGTATCGGACCACCTTCACCGCCCCCAAGGAGTTACCCGCCGGCCCGCTGCACCTTTGGTTTGCGGAGGTCGATGGCCGGACCACCACGGTCTGGATCAATGGGACGCCAGCTGGTGAGTTCTCCGGCGCGCGCAACCCCGGTGAAGTAGAAATCACCGGCAGGGTCCAAGCCGGGCGGGAGAACACTGTCGTCATCCGAACCCACCACCATAAGATCAGCGAACTGAAACTCGGCGGGATTCTACGGCCAGTGATGGTCTATGCGGGGGTAAAGCCCGAGGCACCCGCCAAAGATAAACCGCCCACCAAGCCGGCAACCAGGCAACCAATCTCTGCGCCAAAGGCGGAAACTAACTCCAAGTTGCTTTCAAGATGAGCCTAATTCGCTGGGTCTTTTCACCGTTGGCGGCGTTGCTCGTCAGTCACAGATCGCTTGCGGATATGCTCCTTCCTCGCGGCCCCTCTTGGTTCATTTTCCAGATTCCCGGGGTGGTGACAGCTTGTCGGCATCCAACTTGTGACGACGAGCCGCCGCCACCCCGATTCTATGCCTCCAGGCTGGAGACCACAATCCCGGAGGAACGGCCCAACCTGCCCACCAGCATCCATGTACACGCCCGACGATCTGGCGGACCGCTGCGCCCGTCAGAGCATTGTTCCCGCTGTCGAACCACCCGTTGTGCCGTCGGCCCCACTGACCTGTGCCAGGTCAACCGCTGGGTGGCGATGCCGGGCGGCTATTTCGCCCGCGTCTGGGACGGTTCGTCGGGTGCCGAAACGCTGACCGATGGCGCACGATCCGCCACCTCCTTTTTTGAAACCCAATCCGAAAAAAAAGCAGAGACCGCGGGCTTTTTCATCTGTGGCGGTGACGGTTCGTCGCCGCGAGCGTGCCGGGGACAAGCTGTCCCAGCCCCTGGGGTTCAGGCAGCGGTGGGTTCCTCAGCTTCGCCGATCACGGCGCGGAGGCCGTCGAAGAGGCTTTTGCCGGCGGAGGGGGGAACGGGTTTCTTGGCTTTTTCGTGGGACCACTCGACGAGGGATTCGGGAAGTTCGTGGAGGAATTGGGAGGGATGGCAGGGGAGGAGCTGGCCGTATTTTTTGCGGCCCTGGCAGTGGGTGATGCTGAGGGTTTTCTGGGCGCGGGTGATGGCGACGTAGAACAGGCGGCGCTCTTCGTCGAGGGTGCCTTCGGTCTTGGAACGGGTGTGGGGCAGGAGGCCGTCCTCGAGGCCGACGATGAAGACGTGGGGGAACTCGAGGCCCTTGCAACTGTGCATGGTGATGAGGGTCACGGCGTCGCCGGCTTCTTTGTCCTCGGTGCGGTCTTCGCCGAGGCTGAGGTCGTCGAGGAAGCTGGCGATGCGTTCGCCGGGCTTGGCGGTGACGGGGGCTTGGTTGCCGAGCTGGACGAGGAGATCTTTGAGGTTTTGGGCGCGGTTTTCGGCAATCTCGATGTTTTTCTCGGAGCGGCGGAGGTCGGCGAGGTAGCCGGTTTCGTCGAGGAATTTCTCGGCCCAGGTTTGGAGGGAAATGCCGGGGTCGGTTTCGAGCTGGGTGCGGGTGCGGTCGATGAATTCAAGGAAGGCGAGGAGGCTGTCGCGAGTGCGGGCCTGCATTTGATCCTGAACGTCGGTGTGTCGCATGGCGGTGAAGACGGAGCAGTGGCGCTCCTGGCTGGCGGCGAGGAGGCGTTCCATCGTGACATCGCTGAGGCCGCGGGCCGGGACGTTGGCGATGCGCAGGAGGCTCATGTCGTCGTGGGGATTCACGAGCATCTTGAGGTAGGCAATGAAATCGCGGACTTCGCGGCGGTCGAAGTAGCTCTGGCCGCCGATGAGGTGGTAGCGGATGCCGGCTTTGCGGAGCTCGGTTTCGATGGGGCGGGACTGCTGATTGGTGCGGAAGAGGATGGCATGATCGCCCCAGGGAATCTTGTGGCCGATGCGGTGAAACTCGATCTCCTCGGCGATGGTGCGGGCCTCGGCTTCGTCGTCAGGGAAGACGTGGAGGCTGATGAGTTCGCCGGTGCCGTTGGCGGACCAGAGCTGTTTGCCGCGGCGGCGGGCGTTGTGTTTGATGACGGCGTTGGCGGCTTTGAGGATGGTGTTGGTGGAGCGGTAGTTTTGTTCGAGTTTGACGATTTTCACCTCGGGAAAGTGCTGCTCGAGGTTGAGGAGATTAGCGATCTCCGCGCCGCGCCAGCCGTAGATGCTCTGGTCGTCGTCGCCGACGACGCAGAGGTTGCGATGTTCGCGGGTGAGGAAATGGACGAGCTGGAACTGGGAGGCGTTGGTATCCTGGTATTCGTCCACCATGACGTAGCGGTATTTGGCGCGGCAGGCTTCGAGGACGTCGGGGTGCTCGTGGAAGAGGCGCAGCGTGAGGAGGATGAGGTCGTCGAAATCGACGGCGTTGCAGGCGCGCAGGGCGGAGTCGTAGCGCTTGCGGACGTGCTCGGCGAGCGCGGCGACGCTTGGGTCCGCGAAGAAGCCGGCGCTGCCGGTGTTTTTGTAGCGGCTGAGGAGGGAAAGAATGGCGTGGGGGTCGGTTTTCTCGCCCTTGGCGGAGATGTGGCTGAGGATCTTTTTGACGGCGGCGAGTTGCTCGGACTCGTCGTAGATCACGAAGTTTTTCTTGTAGCCGAGGCGGTCGATGTAGCCGCGCAAGATGCGGACGCAAAGCGAGTGGAAGGTGCAGATGGTGGGGCGGTCGGGCTTTTCTCCATCGGCGGGGCGCGGGGGACGCGGGAGGAGTTTGGTGACACGCTCCTGCATTTCGCGCGCGGCCTTGTTGGTGAAGGTGACGGCGAGGATGTTGCCGGGGCGCACGCCGCTGCTGACCATATGCGCGATGCGAAAGGTGATCACGCGGGTCTTGCCCGTGCCCGCGCCGGCGAGAATGAGGACCGGACCGCGGATGGTCTCGGCGGCTTGGCGTTGTTCGGGGTTGAGGGCGGCGAGATTGACCATGAGCGCGCGGAGTGTAGGGGGGAGAGGGGATGAAGGAAGATGAAAATGGACTCGGTCGGCGAGGTCGTCACCCTGGGCGTGTTCGGGCTGGTTGACGGAGGGGTGGGATGCCCGCCGGAATTAGGCCGATCGTGTACAAAAATCACTAAAAATAGATTTTGACTCGGGGTCCGCCGACGTGCCAATTTCTCCGTCGTTGGTTGCTCCTCCGTCGGGGTCAACTCATTTGAAAAAGAAATAGTTGACTCGCGGTGTTGGTTTGAGAGACAAACGGGAAAACAAACTGGTCTGAACAGAACTCGAATTAAGCCTTTATGAAAAAAGCTCAAACATCCTCGCTCCTCAAGAAAGCTCTCGCCGTCACCCTCGCCGCACCAGTTCTAACTCCATTTGGATTTGCCCAAGAGGGCGAAAGACTGCCCGCGCTGGCGAGTTTCGGACCGTTTGATTTCAACGCCCGGCTGTTCGCCCAGAGCGTTTACGACGACAACATCTTCCTTGGGCCATCGCGCGTTTTTGATGGAACAGGAAAACAGGTGGGTGGCAAGGAATACGATCTTATCACCTCGGTGTCGCCCAGCATGCAGGTGCGTTACGGCGAACAGGGTAACTCGACCGCAAAGTTGGATTACACGCCGACGTTTCAGTTCTTCAAGGACCACGGAAACAATGATGCCATCAATCATGACGCCCGCTTTCAGATTGAGAAGACCTTCACACGGCTGACGGTTGGGTTGAGCCAGAGCTTCACGCGGGTTTCGGACAGCGCCATCGGCGTCGCTCCCGGTCAGTTTTCCCCCACCCGGTTGGAGCAGGACACGTTCGCCACCCGCCTGCTGACGAAATACGACTACAGCGACAAGACCTCGTTCGAGGCCAATGGCCAGTTCAATGTCCTCGACTTTGCCGCCGCGGGTCTCATCAGTTCGAAGGAGTTCGTGAGCGACAATTGGATCAACTACAAGGCGACCGAAAAAATCACCACCAGTGCCGGGTTTACGTTTGGCTACCTTGATTTGAGCGGTGGTTTGCCGAGCCAGACCTATGAACGGGGCTTGGTTCGCGTTGGCTACGATGCGGCCGCGAAGTTGAAATTCCGGGCAACGGGCGGTGTTGAGATAAGGCAGGTAGGTGGCGGGAAAAGCGATGAAGTCCTTCCGATTTTTTCTGTGGGCGCAACCTACAAGCCTATGGACAGCACATCAATCTCGCTGGACGCGTCGCGGGCCCAGACTTATGCCATCCAAAGCGCGGGGCAGAACGTAACCACTGCCGGGGTTTCGGCGGAAATTCGGCAGGAACTGATGCGCAAGCTGACCGTTTACTTCGGTGGTGGCTACTACAACTCAGAATATACGCAGGGTGATCGGGTTGATGATTATTATACCCTGAAATACGGTGCCGATCTGAAAATTACCCGCCGTATTACCGTTGGCGTGTTCCACATGTATCGCGACAACGCTTCGACGGGAACCGGTGTATTTTCGACCTTTAGGAATCATCAGTTCGGCGTCCAAGCTTCCGCCGCGTTTTAACAATCTGGCTTCAGTTAGGTGTCTTGGGGCGTCGCAAGACGCCCCAAATCATTTTTATGCAGAAGATTCTACCTGAAATCATTGGGCGACGAGCTTGTCCTTTATGGGCCACGCTATGGATTGTCGCCCAGATATTGCTTGGTTTTTCAGGAAGTCTTTGGGCGCAGAGCGGATCGGTTTACCGCATCAGTCCGAATGACCTGATTCATATCAAGGTTTACCAAGAAGATGATTTGGAGACTAAGATACGGGTATCTGCGGATGGAAGTGCTACGTTTCCGCTCTTGGGGGCGGTGCAATTGGGAGGCAGAACTGTGGACGAGGCAACAGCCTTGATCCGGCGGGAACTGGCTCGTGATTATCTGGTCAACCCCCAAGTAACATTGGTTGTCCTCGAGTATAGTAAGAAACGCTTCACGGTTCTGGGACAGGTCCAAAAGCCGGGTTCATTTGAAATCCCGAGTGAAGAAATGGTTTATTTTCCACAGGCTATTGCCTTGGCTGGTGGATTTACGAGAATAGCAAAGAAGGGAAAAGTGTCGATTACCCGGCAGTCTGGCGGTAAGGCAACCACCATCTACATTGATGCCACCAGTCGATCGGCGATCGGAGATCCTCAGACCTTCCAGATACTTCCAGGCGACACCATTACAGTTGACGAAGGTCTTTTCTAACATGATTCAGAACCGATCCGAGTCGGAGTTCGATCAGGAAGCTGGCAGTTCTGTTGATCTTCGTCAGATTTATCATGTCTTCTTGGAGCGGATTTGGGCGGTCCTCTTGGTGTTGACCTTGACGACCTTTTTGGGAGGACTCTACGTCGTTAGGTCGCCAAAGATCTATTCGGCGACCCTTACCCTTCAGGTTGAGCAAGAATCCAAGATCGTTGATTTGACCAAGTTCAAGCCCGACGAGCAGACTACAACGGAAATACTTAAAACCTTTGAGCAAACCATCGTAAGCCGTCCCGTCCTTGAACGCGTGGCAGCCACGAATCAGTTGACCAAGAACGGCGAGTTTCTGACAATTTACGAGAGGAAAAAAGGCTTGTTCGACGCCGTGGCGGGAACGGCGGCCCCCGAAAAGGAGATTTCAATAGATGGAATAGCGGGAACCTTGGCGGCGATCACTGAGTCTCGGATGCGGCGTGGAACCCGGTTGATCGACGTGTCCGTCGAGCATCCCAACGCCGCGATGGCGGCCCTGCTAGCCAATTCTATATTCAAGCAATATGTGCAACTCTCCTATGAACAGTATGTTTCAAGTGGGCTGACTGCGAGCCAGTTTCTAGTGGAAGAGGCGGAGAAATTGAAAAAGAAGATGCTGTCCTCCGAAAAAGCCCTGCAAACCTATCGCGAAAAAGTGGGGTCGGCGGCAATTTCTTTGGATGACAAGAAAGACATCGTCGGTCAGAAGCTTAAGGAGATGAGCAAGAAGGTGACTGAGGCTAAGTCGGTGAGAATCAGCTTGGAGTCTGACCTCGCCCAAATCCAGCAATTGGGCACCAACATCGGTGCCTTGCTTGGCATCGCAAGCGTTGCCAACGATCCGACAGTGCGGGACATCAAGTCCAATCTGTCGAAATTTGAGAGTGAATTCGCTACCATCAAGCAACGCTATCTACCCAAACATCCCAAGTATATGGGAACTTTGAGTGCTCTGACCGAATGGCGAAATGCACTCACGAACGCGGTGATGAAGATTCCGCAGACAATAGAGATTTCCTATCGCGGGGCGAAATCATCCGAGGAGACGTTTGAAGCGGCACTCAAGGAACAAGAGGCTTTGGAGTTGGTACTGAACAAACAAAAGTTAGAGTTTGACACCTTGAGCCGGGAAGTCGAATCGGATCGGGGGTTGTATGAAAACGTCATGAAAAAGATGAAAGAGAGCCAGATCTCCAAGGAACTGCAATCCGACAAGCTGCGCGTGATCCAGCCGGCGATAGCTCCTGAGAGGCCGTCTAAACCCCAGAAGGTTAAGATCATGGCGGCGGCGGTGTTGGTGGGATTGATGGGCGGGCTTATGTTGGCCCTTCTCCTGAACCAGATCGACAGTTCGATCAAGTCAGTTGACCAGGCGGAGGAGTTCCTGCAACTGCCGGTACTTAGCGCCATTCCGCAGATCACCGCCTTCGGAAATAATCGTGGATTGGTCGTGGTGGATGACGCGAAATCAATTGGTGCCGAAGCAATCAGAACGCTTCGAACATCCCTGTCGATGCTCGGAAAAGCAGAGAATAGGCGGGTGTATTTGTTTACGAGCGCGATTCCGGCCGAAGGGAAGACTTTTTGTTCTCTAAACTATGCTGTCAGTCTGGCGCAGCAGGGTTCCAAGACTCTTCTGATCGACGGGGATTTACGACGGCCGGCGGTGGAAAAGGCAATCTCTGGTAAGGATAAGAAGGCGGTTGGAGTTACGGATTACATTCTGGGACAGAAGACGCTGAAGGAAATTGTTCAGCAGACTGGCATCGAGAATTTTTCCTTTATTCCAGCCGGCACGACGGCTCCAAATCCAGCGGAGTTGCTGGGGCAACACGGGATTGATGGATTGGTGGCCGAGGCATTGCTAAACTACGACCGGGTGGTGATCGATTCGGCCCCGGTTCACGCGGTCAGCGACACCCTTTTGATGTTGAAACGCGTCCAAACTGTGTGTCTGGTCGCCCGCGCGAACAAGACTCCGCGCAAAGCCACGTTGCGGGCGGTTCAGATGTTGCGCCAGGCGGAGGCGCCGTTGGCGGGGCTGATCCTGAACCGGCTGCCGCGCCGGGTTGGGTTGGGGGGGTATTACTACGACTCCTATTACAACTATAGCTATTACGGGAAGTATGGAGCTAAAGGGGTTTACGGCGCGAAGGCCTGAACTGGCAGAACGCTACCTCCCAGCCCCGATTCCGCTGGCCCTCGCCGATCATGTCCCGGCTCCTGCAGGCCGGCCAGGACCAGCGCCGGTCCCGTAGCTCGACCGCGATAAACACATTCCCTTCCTTCACCTCGGTGCGCGTGGCTTGGTAAATCTTGGAAACCATGCCATCCTTGGGCAACAGTGGCTCGTCCGTAGGACATCGGGAGGCCAGAGGAAGAAAATCCTTTACCACTCACCCTTGCTCAAATCCGACGGTGACAGTCTGGCCGAGGGAAACAGTTCAAAGAATAATAGCCAGACGCTTCGTGTTCATGAGGTGAGATAGCTTCGGAAACTGACTCCGGCTAGCTGTGTCCCCCATTCCTTTGCCAAAATTCCCTCCCCATAGCCGCCGAGATGACGAGCCGGATCGCGTGGTGCGGCGCGTCGCGTGGTAGGGCGCGTCTGTCTCCAGCGCGCCGGTTGCGTATTCGTACGTCCCGTGGTGCGGGGAGGACAGACGCGCCCTGCCAATCGCGCCACCCGCCACCCGCCACCCGTCACCCGTCACCATTCCACCCTTGGTCCTTGCTCCTTCCCTTGAGCTTTATCCTTTGAGCTTTGAGCTTCGCCCCCCTCAGTGCTGAAACAGGAACTCGTTCAGGTTCAGCACCGACCACGCCACATCCGCCAGCGCCGCCCCGCGATCCGCGCGCCCGGCGACATACCGCGTCGCCGTCGCCAGTTCCGAATCCGTCGGCGGTCGGCACAGCGCTGCGCGATACAGGTCCGTGATGATCTCGCCATCCTTGCGCCCCTCCGCGATTTGCTTCCGCCACTGGTTGTTCGCCGACTGCAATTTCCCGTGCAGCAGCGGCCCGTTGAAAAGCTGCAATGCCTGCCCGAGATGCGTCGTCGTCGGACGCTCACACGCGCACGCCGTCTGGCGCGGCGGCTGGCCGAACGTGCTGAGAAACGCGTTGTTCGCCTCGGGCGCCGGTAGCTGCGTCGCGAGCGTGCCGGGCGGAAGATTGGCGAATGTTTCCGGCAGCCCGCTCACCTGGCACACCGCGTCGAGCAACTGCTCGGCCGTGAGCAGCCGCTGCCGATAGCGCGAAAAAAACTGCCGGTCGTCGTGATTGAAACGGTTCGGCGTCGAGCTGGTCTGGTACGTGCGGCTGTTGAGAATCGTGCGGAGCAGTTGCTTGCGGTCGAAGCGCTGCGCCGCGAACTCCTTCGCCAGCGCGTCGAGCAGCTCGACATTCGAGGGCGGATTGGAATCCCGGAAATCATCAATCGGCTCAACGATCCCCTGGCCCATCACTTGCGCCCAGATGCGGTTCGCCTCGGCGCGCGCGAAGAACGCATTGGTCGGCTGCGTGAGCCACTCGACGAACGCCGCGCGCCGGTCGGCCTCCGGCGGCAGGTTCATCTCCCCGTGATTCGGCGCCCACGGTTTCATCTCCTTGCCCGTGCGCGGTTGCGTCACCTCGCCGCGGCGCGCGACCCAGATGATCTGTTCGCCCGCGCGATTGCCCGGCTGCCGCTGGAGCCGCTCGAACACCGCGTTCATCCCGTAATAATTATCCTGCGTCCACCGCTCGAACGGATGGTTGTGACACCGCGCACACTGGATGCGGACACCGAGAAAAATCTGTGCCGTGGTCTCCGTCGCATCGCTGCCCGTGGCGGCGGTGCGATAATAATTCGCCGCGGGATTCTCCAGCGTGCTCCCGTCGGCGAGCAGCAGTTCGCGCACGAACTGGTCATAGGGCTGGTTCACCTCGAAAGCGCGCACCAGCCAGCGATGGAATTTATGCACCCCGCCTGCGCCCAGCGCCGTGGGATTCAGCCGCAGCCAGTCGCCCCATTTCAACGCCCAGAATCGCGGGAACTCGGGCCGCGCAAGCAACTCATCAATCAGCCGCGCCCGCTTGTCCTTGGCTACGTCGCCGAGAAACCGCCGCGTCTCCGCCAGCGTCGGCAGCAGCCCGATCACATCGAGATAAACCCGGCGCACAAACTCCTCGTCCGTCACCGGCTCCGACGGCAGGAACTGCAACTGCCGCAGCTTCGCCTGCACGTGCGTGTCGATGAAATTGCTCACCGGCGGCGCCTGCCACACGAAGCCCTCAATGTCCCGCACGAACGTCAATCCCACCGTCTCGACATCCTCCAGAAACCGCACGCTCACCGCCACCTGCCCGCGTCCCTGACCCACGACCAATCCCTCCGGCGTCACGGTCGCGATGGCCTCATCCGAACTCGAATACATCGCCAGCCGCGTGATGTCGCGCTCCGTGCCATCGGCGAAGCGCGCCGTCACCTGCAATTGCTGCGTGTGCGCCGGCCATTTCAGCAACCGGCTCGCGCCCGGATGCACCACGATCCCCGTGCAGGCCGGGGCTTCCGCGCGATCAAACGCGCAGCCCTGCTTGATCCAATCCACCAGCAGTCCGTGCGCCTCGTCACCCGCCCGCAGCCGCAGCCCGCCGCGATGTGCCACCTGCGCCAGCGGCTTGCGCAACAGCAGGCTCGCCTCCGGTTCCAGCAAATTGATGCGCCGGCCGAACACCTCCCGCACCAGCGCGTTCTTGTCCGCCTCCGGATCGAACGCGAACAGCGACAACGCAAATCCCCCCTTACCACTCGGTGTCCCGTGACACCCGCCCGAGTTGCACCCCTGCTTGCTCAACGCCGCCAGCACGCCGTACTTGAACCCGACCGGCGCAGCCGCTACCTGCGCCACCACCTCCACCGGCACCCGCACCTCCCGCCCGCCCACGCTCACGCGCAACTCCGTCCGGCCATCTCCCACCGGCGACACCCAGCCCGCCTCGACCCGCGCGACCTTCGCATCCGCGCTCTCAATCCGCGCCGCCCGCGTGAGGTCCTGCATCGCCCCGTCCGCATAAACTCCCGTCACCACCACCTGCGCCCGCGCTCGCGATCCCGCCAGCTTCACCGCCGCCGGATGCACCACGATGCGCGTCACCGCCCCGACCACCACCGGCTGCAACTCCACCGCCTTGCCCTCCCGCTCCACCTTCTCCGCCGCACCGGCACCTACACCAAACAGCCAACCGACCAATAACAGCAGCCTTGCGGAGAGCCGCCCCCGCGCGCCTCGCTTGTTTGCGCGCATCAGCGGAGACGCGGTTGAACTGGAGAAATCAGTGAGCGGCAAATGCACGGATCGAGGGTTTTTGTTAATGACCGCCGACTGACTCAGCGTGGAAAACCGCGATTCATAAATCCTCCGCCCCACCCGCCATTGCCGTCATCGAAGCGAGCAACTCCCGGTCTCCCATTCTGAACTTTGGGCTTTGAGCTTCCCCCACTCCATCCCGTACGCTGCGCGCGCATGAAACACTTCGCCACTCTTACTGTCATCGGCCGCGACAAGACCGGCGTCATCGCGCGCGTCACCAGCTTTCTCTTCGAGCAGAAGGCGAACATCGAGGGCCTCGAGGAACAGGTCACCCGCGGCCAGTTCAGCATGACCCTCCAGGCCTCGTGGCGCGGGCGCGACCTGCACCGCGAGGCCGTGGTGGCGGGCCTCGCCGCCCTCGCCACCGCGCTCGCGATGGAGATCAAAATCCGTTTCACCGAACCCCATCGCCGCCAGCGCATGGCCATTTTCGTCACGCGCGAAACCCATTGCCTTGAAGCGATTCTCGCTGCGTGCAAAGCCCGCCAGCTCGCCCGCGCTGAGCCGGTCCTTATCCTTTCCAACCACACCGACCTCGAACCCATCGCCCGCCGTCACCGCGTTCCGTTCGCACACGTCCCGTGGGTGGAACGCGTCCCCGCCGAGACGCAGGCGCTCCAGTTGCTCGAGGAACACGAGGCTGATTTCGTCGTGCTGGCGCGCTTCATGAAGATCCTCTCGCCCAACTTCGTGTGGCGTTACAAAAATAAGATCATCAATATCCACCCCTCGCTCCTGCCCAGCTTCCCCGGCGCGCAGGCCTATCGCCAGGCCTATGAACACGGAGTGAAAATTGCCGGCGTCACCGCGCACTTCGTCAGCATGCACCTGGATGAAGGCCCCATCATCGCGCAGGGCAGCTTCAATATTCTCCCCGGCGCGAGCCTCCCGGAAATCACCGCCGCCGGGCAGCGCCTCGAGGCCCGCGTCCTCCTCCGCGCCATCAAACTCTTCCTCGCCAAACGGCTCGATGTTTACTGGGGCACGGTGAAACAGGTGTGAGCGGGCGCGCCCACGAGTGGCCGCGTGCAGCCCAGACTTCCAAGTCTGCCGTATCGTGGGTTTCCAAACCCGCGGGCGGTCCGCCCTCCGACACCGCCTCTGTTTTTCCGCCGCGCCCCGCCGATTTGGAAATCGGCGACCCAGCAGGTTTGGAAACCGGCGCTACTCGGTGATGCGCGGCTGCGCCCAGGCGTGCGCGGCAGAATCGCCAAGACCCGCCGATCAGGAGATCGGCGCTCCGCAGTGCGCCCAGCGTTGTGACTCGCGCCGCGAGCCGCTAGCGTGCGCAGCGAAATGACTGCTCCTGAATCAGTGCGGATCGACAAATGGCTGTGGGCGGTGCGGCTCTACAAGACGCGCTCGCTGGCGACCGAGGCGTGCAAGGCGGGACACGTCACCATTGACGGCCACGCGGTGAAGCCAGCGCGGGACGTGCGGATCGGCGAGACGATCACGGCGCTCACCGGCGAGATCCGGCGCACGTTCCGTGTGTTGGCGCTGGGCGAGCAGCGGGTCGGCGCGCCGCTGGTGAAACAATTTGCGGAGGATCTCACCCCGCCCGCCGAGTTGGAAAAACCGCGCGATCCGGCGCTGCGCCCGCTGTTCCTCCGCCCCAAAGGCACGGGCCGCCCGACGAAGAAAGAGCGGCGCGATTTGGAGGAGTTTTTGTAAGGCGCGCCAGTGGTGTGGGTCAGGCTTCCAGCCTGACAGTTCGGGCGGCATCCCTGCCGCCCGTTCCGTCGGCGGACTTGGCGCGGCGCGGCGGAACTAGGAACACGGGGCACGGATGCCCCGTGAACTGGAAGGCAAGGATGCCTGCCCCACACGCGCGGCGCGGGAAAATGCCGTTGCAAATTCAGGGGGCGGCCCGGATGGTCCGAGCGGTTTGCGGGCGGACGCGCGTTGAACCCACCGGTCTAGGTGGAACTTGGCGCGCGTTTTTCTTGCCCGTTTCCCGGTTCGTCAGACCGGGGCGATTGCGTGTATGGACGTTAAATTACCGAGATTAGGCGAAGGTTCCGAGTCGGGTGTCGTGGTCGGCATCCTGGTCAAAGAAGGCCAGGTGGTGACCAAGGGCCAGACCATCCTCGAACTCGAAAATGAAAAGGCCGTGGCGCCGATCCCGGCCCCGGCCGCCGGAACCGTCGCAAGGATTCGCGTGAAGGAAGGCGATCGCGTCGCCGTGGGCCAGGTGGTGTTGTCCCTGCTCGCCGCGGGCGAGTCAGCGGCCCCGCCCGCGGCCGCACCCGTGCCCGCACCTGCGCCGAGCGCCGCCACCGCAGTACTCGCAGCGACCGCCCCCGACGCGCCCGACTCGTCCGACGTGTCCGACCATCACTCCAAATCCCTCCACCCGCCCGCCGCCGCGCCCTCGATCCGGCTGCTCGCCCGCCAACTCGGCATCGATCTCACCAAAGTGCGCGGCAGCGAAAATGGCGGACGCATCGTTCTGGCCGACCTGCGCGCCTACATCCAGCGCCTGGAGAAACTCGCGACCGCCGGCAAGAGCGCCAAGCCCTCGGTGGCACCCGCTGCCGCCGCCGTGGCCGCGCCCGCGCCCGTCGTCGAGTCCATTGATTTTTCCAAGTGGGGACCGGTGACCAAGAAGCCTCTGTCCGTGCTGCGCAAAGTCATCAGCCACCGGATGACGGAGAACTGGAACACGATCCCGCACGTCACGCAGTTCGACAACGCGGACATCACGGCGCTGCTCGAATTGCGCAAGCAGCACGCCGCCGCCTACGAGGCCAAGGGTGCGCATCTCACGCTGACGGGTTTCGCGATCAAGGCCGTCGTCGCGGCGCTCAAGCTGCATCCCACCTTCAACGCCAGCCTCGACACGGCGACGGGCGAGGTGGTGCTCAAGAATTATTTCCACATCGGCATCGCGGTCGATACGGACGGCGGTCTGCTGGTGCCGGTCATCCGCAACGCCGACCAGAAGAGCCTCTTCGAGTTGTCGAAAGAGCTGCAGGACCTGGCCACGCGGGCGCGCGACCGCAAGATCGCGCTCGAGGAAATGAAGGGCGGCACCTTCACCATCTCGAACCAAGGCGGCATTGGCGGCGCGCATTTCACGCCCATCGTGAACAAGCCCGAAGTCGCCATCCTCGGTCTCGGTCGCGGCGCGTGGCAGGCCGTTGTGCGCGAGAAAAAAATCGAGCCGCGGATGCTGCTGCCCATCGGACTCTCCTACGATCACCGGCTGATCGACGGCGGCACGGCGGCGCGGTTCACGGTCGATCTGGTGCGGGCCTTCGAGACTTTCACGGAAGCGGACGTGCGCCTCTAAGCGCGCCGCGAGCGGACCAATTCAACAACTTTTTCACACAGCGTCATGGAGCCGATCAAAACTGACATCGTAGTCGTGGGTGCGGGACCGGGCGGATACGCCGCCGCCTTTTACGCCGCCGACCTGGGCAAAAAAGTCATCCTCGTCGAGCAGGACAAACGCCTCGGCGGCGTGTGCCTGAACCGCGGGTGCATCCCGTCGAAGGCGCTCTTGCAGGCGACCAAGCTGATCACCGAGGCGCGCGAATCGGCGCACCGCGGCATCACCTTCGCGTCGCCGCAGGTTGACCTCGCGAAGCTGCGCGCGTGGAAGGAATCCGTCCTCGAAAAGCTCGGCGGCGGCATCAAGGCGCTGGCGCAAAAGCGCGGCGTGCAGGTGATCTACGGACGCGGACATTTCGAAGGCTCGCAGTCACTGCGCGTGGAAAGTGAGCAGGGCCAGCAGTTCATCAGTTACGACAAGGCGATTATCGCCGTCGGCTCGCGCTCGGCGCTGCCCAAGGCTTTTGATCTTGGCAACCCGCGCATCATGACCTCGCGCGGCGCGCTCGAACTGGAGGAGATTCCGCAGGATTTGCTCATCGTCGGCGGCGGCTACATCGGCATGGAGCTGGGCACGGTCTATGCCGCGCTGGGCACCAACGTCGTCGTCGTCGAGGCGCTCGACACCATTCTCGCGGGCGCGGACGCGGACCTCGCCCGGCCCGTGGCGGCGCGAGCGAAAAAGATGTTCAAGGAAATCCGCGTCAAGGCCCGCGTGCTCAAAATGTCCACCGCCGGCAAGCAGATCAAAGTCGAGACCGAACTCGACGGCCAGCGCCGCGAAGAACTGTATGACCGCGTCCTCGTCGCCGTCGGGCGCTCGCCGAACTCCGGCGATCTGGGCCTCGAGCAGACGAAAGTGGTGAAGGACGAAAAGGGCTTCATCCAGGTCAACGCCCGGCAGGAGACCGCCGACCCGGCGATCTACGCCGTGGGCGACATCACCGGCGGCCTGATGCTCGCACACAAGGCGGCCAAGGAAGCGCGCATCGCCGTCGAGTGCATGCTGGGCGAAGACAGCCGCTTCGAGCACGTCGTACCCGCCGTCGTTTTTACTGACCCCGAAGTGGCGTGGTGCGGCCTCACGGAGAACGAAGCCAAGGCCAAAGACATTCCGATCACCGTCGCGAAATTCCCCTGGGGCGCCTCCGGCCGCGCGCTCACCTACGACCGCACCGATGGCCTCACCAAGCTCATCCTCGAACCCGAGACCGAACGCGTCCTCGGCGTCGGCATCGTCGGCCACGGTGCGGGCGAACTCATCGCCGAAGGCGTCCTCGCCGTCGAGATGGGCGCCACCGCGCGCGACCTCGCCGAGTGCATCCACCCCCATCCGACCCTCTCGGAAACCGTGATGGAAGCGGCCGAGACTTTCTTCGGTCACGCGACCCACACGTACGTGCGCAAGACCACGGCCGCAGCGCAGAGCTGACCGGGAAGAAGCTCAAAGCATAAAGCTCAAAGCTCATGGGAAGCTCCAAGGGAGACAGAGCGAACGTGCCGCGGTTCACGGGAACGGCGATGAGGCAAACTGGGCCGCCAAGCACGCGTTCCGCAGCTCTCGGCAACCCCGACGGGGTTGTGTCCTCCAGCCCGGCAACGGTGTTCATTTGGCAAGGGTGAAATCCGGATTTTTGAGCAAATGATTCATCAGGACGATCATTTTCCGCATGACGGCGGTGAGGGCGACTTTGGCGGGTTTGCCGGCGGCGATCAGGCGGTCGTAAAACGGTTTGAGGATCTTGTTGCTGCGGCTGGCCGACAAGGCCGCCATGTAGAGGGCGCACCGCACGTCGGCCCGCCCGCCGCTGATGTGGCGTTGACCGGCCCAGGTGCCGCTGTCCCGGTTGTAGGGGGCCAGCCCGGCCAGGGCCGCGGCCTGGCCGCGGTTGAGCGTGCCCAGCTCGGGCAGGGCCGCCAGCACCGCCACGGACGTGAGGCGGCCCACCCCCATGATGTCGTCCAGCCGCTGCACCTGCGCGGTCAGCAGGGTTTGTTCGGCCAGAAGTTTTTCGGTCAGGGCCTCCACTTTGGCGAGCTGCTTGTGGATCTGCACCAGCCAGCCGGTGAAGAGCTTGCACAAGGCGGGATCGGTGCAGGTTTCGGCGCACCCTTCCTCGGCGATGCGCAATTGGAGCAATTGCGCCCGGCGGGTCGTCAGCGCGGCCAGTTGGATTTCGACGGTGGTGCGTGCCGCCGTGACCATGGGGGAGAAGGCCACGCCAAAGGCCGTGAGCACGGCCGCGTCGATGGGATCGGTCTTGGCCAGTTTGCCGCTGGCGCGGGCGAACTGCCGCACGCGGGCGGGATTGATCACGCTGACCAGCATCTGGGCGGCGTGGAGGGCGGCGACGACGGCCCGTTCATAACCGCCGGTGGCTTCGCAGATGATATGGGCGCCGGGGACGGCGGCCAAGCGTTTGAGCAACTGGGCATGGCCGGCGGGCGTGTTGGGCAGATCGTAGGATTTGCCCAGGAGGTGGAGTTCCAGCGAGGCCTTGGCAATATCCAGGCCGGCATAGACGGACGGTTTTTTATCATTCATAACAACGGTCGGTTTCTGACTCATTCTTGCGGATACGAGCTGGCGCGGTTAAGGCGCCGCTCAGGCAACGGTTCAAGTTCGGAACACAAAAGCGGGGATGGCTCTGGCTTGGCTACGGACTTCCAAGTCCGAGGGTTGAACGAGCACATCCGCGCCGCCGCCGCCGGGCCTGCAGGCCCGGCGGCGGCCCCCGTCCTCCCGCCCGGCTGTCGCCGTGCAAGGAAGATGGGAAATGAACCCCACAGGGGCTGGGACACTGGCCCCAGCGTCCGCCAAGAATCGGGGTGGCGACGGCTGGTCGCCACTGACTGGGTGGCGACCAGCGGGCGCCACCCCGGAAAGCTTGAAAATGAACATACAA
>BJHT01000083.1 GCA_014193395.1 Verrucomicrobiota bacterium | reverse complement strand
ACCCGAAATCCCCCGCAACCCCGCGCCTCCGGGGAAAAGCGTTGCCCCACCCATCGCCGCTCTCTACCGTCACTTTCGTGCCCGTCCAATTCACCATTCTCGGCAGCGGTTCCGCCGGCAACTGCGCCTACCTCGAAGCCGACGACACCCGCGTCCTCATTGATGCCGGCTTCAGCGGACGGCAGATTCGCCAGCGCCTCGCGACGCTCAGCCGCACGCCGGAAACGCTCACCGGCATTCTCATCACGCACGAGCACTGCGACCATATCCAGGGCCTCTCGGCATTGTGCGCCAAGCATCAGATTCCCATCTACTGCAACCGGCTCACCCAGGAGGTCATTCAGGCCCAGTCCGCCACACGGCTAGATTTCCGGCTCTTCACGACCGGGGCTTCCTTCGAGGTCGGCGACCTGACGGTGGACACCTTCGCCGTGCCGCACGACGCGTACGATCCGGTCGGTTTTCTCCTGCATACTTCGGCGGGGAACATCGGCTTCCTGACCGACCTCGGGCACGCGACCAAGCTCGTCCTCGAACGCGTCCGCTCGTCGCACGCGCTCGTGCTCGAGGCCAATCACGATCTCAAACTGTTGCAGGACGACACCAAGCGCCCGTGGAGCGTGAAGCAGCGCATCCTCAGCCGCCACGGGCACCTCTCGAACGACGCCGCCGCGGAGGTCGCCGAGCAGATCATGCACGCGGACCTGCGTCACATTTATCTCGGGCACCTCAGCCGCGACTGCAATCGCCCCGAACTCGCGCACAAGATCGTCAACCAGCGGCTGCAAAAAATCGGCGCCACGCACACGCAGCTCGCTTCCACCTCGCAGGACACGCCCAGCCCGACGCTAACCATGGAGCCGCAGCCGCAGCCCGTGGGGTGCGGTTGAGAAATGTGCGGCGGTTGCGGAAAAACCGGCCGTTTAATAACCACTAACCGGCACTAACTGGCACTAATAAGACAGTGGAGCCGACGCGCTTCGCGCGGGCGGCTGGAACTGGTTTTGTTAGTGCCGGTAAGTGCCGGTTAGTGGTTTCCAGGCAGTGGTTTTGGAAAGTCGCCGGACGCGTGGTGAAGCGCGGCAGGGGCGGCGACAGCTTGTCGCCGCAGCGGTTTGGGGAAGCCGCCGCGCTGGTGGTGAACCGTCAGGAACTCGAGGGCGAGCCGTCCGCGCTCCAGTGCCGGGAGCCGCCGCACGGGCGGTGAAATGCGGAAAGGGGCGGCGACAAGCTGTCGCCGCCCCAAGTTTGGGAGGCCGCCGCGCGGGTGGAGCAGCGCGTCCGGGGCGGCGACAGCTTGTCGCCGCATCGGTTCTGGAGAGCAGCCGCGCGGGGGTGAATCGCAAGGCACTGGCAGGCGAGCCGCTCGCGCTCCGGTGTTGAGTTCATCGCGCGGGTGGAAAAAAGCGGAAAGGGGCGGCGACAAGCTGTCGCCGCCCCAGTTTTTCGAATCGTCCGCCTCAGCGGCGATCTGCCTCGGGCGGGCCGCCCGCGTTCACGGGGTGCCTACGCCCCGCCGGTGTTCATCGCGAGCAGGAACTCGATGTTGGACCGGGTCTTCTTGAGTTTGCCCAGCAACAGTTCCATGGCCTCGACGGGCGGCACGCCGGTGAGGGCGCGGCGCAGCATGACGACGCGGGTGTATTCCTGGGGATGATAGAGGAGTTCCTCTTTGCGGGTGCCGGAGCGCTCGACGTTGATCGAGGGGAAGATGCGGCGATCGACCAGGCCGCGATCGAGATGCACCTCCATGTTACCGGTGCCCTTGAACTCTTCGAAGATGACTTCATCCATGCGGCTGCCGGTATCGACGAGCGCCGTCGCCATGATGGTGAGCGAGCCGCCTTCCTCGATGTTGCGCGCCGCGCCGAAGAACCGCTTCGGTTTGTGCAGCGCGTTGGCGTCCACGCCGCCGGACAGGATTTTTCCCGAGTGCGGCTGGACCGTGTTGTAGGCGCGGGCCAGACGGGTGATCGAGTCGAGCAGGATGACGACATCCTTTTTGTGCTCGATCATGCGCTTGGCTTTTTCGATCACCATTTCGGCGACCTGCACATGGCGTTCGGGTGGTTCATCGAAGGTCGAGGAAATGACCTCGGCCGGACGGCAGGAACGTTCCATGTCGGTGACTTCCTCGGGCCGCTCGTCGATGAGCAGGATGAAGAGATAGACCTCGGGGTTGTTCTTGATGATCGAGTTGGCCAGCTTTTGGAGCAGCACGGTTTTGCCGGTGCGCGGCGGGGCGACGATCAGGCCGCGGGTGCCCTTGCCGATGGGGCAGACGAGGTCGAGCACGCGGGTGGAAAGCTCGTCGTGCGTGGTTTCGAGGATGATGCGCTTGTTCGGGAAGAGCGGCGTGAGGTTCTCGAAGTGCGTCTTGTCCTTCGCCTTGTCGGGGTCTTCTTTGTCCACGGCCTCGACCTTGAGGAGGGCGAAGAACTTTTCCTTTTCCTTGGGCGGACGGATTTGGCCCGCGATCAGGTCGCCGGTCTGCAAATCGAAGCGGCGGATTTGCGAGGGCGAAACGTACACGTCCTCGGGGCAGGGCAGGTAATTGAAGGCCTGCGAGCGGAGGAACCCGAAGCCCTCGGGCAGAATCTCGAGCACGCCCTCGGCGAAGAGCACGCCGCTGCGTTCGGCATTTTTCTTGAGGATCTGGAAGATGACCTCGTGCTTCTTCATCGTGCCGAAGTTCTCAATCGCCATCTCCTTGGCGCGCTGATTGAGCTCGGTGATCGCCATCGTTTGCAGTTGGCTGATGTTGATCGTCTCGCCCTTGGGCTGCGGCACCTGCGGCACGGCGGGCTTCGGGCGATCTTCTTCGCTCTCGGTCTCGGCGATGGCGTGCTGCGGCGGCTCGAGTTCGTCGGAGGTGGCGGGCACCGTGCCGGAAGGCCCGGCGGGCGCCGACGGACGCGGCGTCTCCGGCACCAGCCCCGGCGTGGGGGACGGTGGGGGCGGCGGAGTGGTCGGCGGCGGCGGGATCAATTCGGCGTCATCAAGGGCGGGCAAGCCTTCGATAGTGGGGCGTTTCGGCGGGCCTTTGGTACGTGGGCCACGGCGACGAGGAGGCGGTTTGGACATAAATTCAACTAACGATTGTGGCGGCGGGCAAACCAGCGTGGCGGGAATTGTTTACCGTTTGCCGGCGGTCAGTCTCGGAGACAAGACGACCACCGTTGGAGTTGCGCACCGGGAGTTTTTTTCAAGAGGACGGCCCACCATCACGGGTAAGGCAGCGGAAATCTTGCAGTCAATTCGCGGATACGTTCACGAACGGCGCGGGCAGCGTCAAGGTTTTTAATGTCCAGCAGCACTTCGCTGATCATGTCGGCGATGGCGGCCATCTCCGGCTCTTTCATGCCGCGCGTGGTCACGGCCGGCGTGCCCAGCCGGATGCCGCTGGCCTGAAACGGCGAGCGCGTCTCGAAGGGGATTGTGTTCTTGTTCACCGTCACGCCCGCCTCGTCCAGCGCGATCTGGCATTCCTTGCCCGTCAGGCCCCGCGCGCCGACATCGACAAGACAGAGATGATTGTCGGTGCCGCCGCTCACGAGCCGGTAGCCATTGCGACGCATCCCGTCGGCTAGCGCCGCACAGTTGCGCACGATCTGCTGCTGGTAGCTCTTGAATCCCGGCTGCAGCGCCTCGTGGAGACACACGGCCTTGGCCGCGATGACGTGCATCAGCGGCCCGCCCTGGATGCCGGGAAAAACCTGCGAATCAATTTCCTTCGCGTACTTCGCCGGACACAGGATCAGCCCGCCGCGCGGCCCGCGCAGCGTCTTGTGCGTGGTCGTCGTGACAAAATCCGCGTGGCCTATCGGGCTGGGGTGAATCCCCGCCGCCACCAGGCCCGCGATGTGCGCGATGTCCGCCAGCAGCAGCGCGCCGACCTCGCGGGCGATCTCGCCCATGCGGGCGAAGTCGATCACGCGCGGATAAGCACTCGCCCCGACCGTGATCATCTTCGGCTTGTGCTGCCGGGCCATCGCCGCGAGCTGATCGTAGTCGATGCGCTCGTCGCCCTGGCGGACGCCGTAGTGGATGATCTCGAAAAATTTGCCGGAAAAATTCGCCTTGTTGCCGTGCGTGAGATGGCCGCCGTGGCTCAGGTCCATCGTCAGCATCTTGTCCCCCGGCTTCAAGAACGCGAAATAAACCGCCATGTTCGCGCCGCTGCCCGAGTGCGGCTGCACGTTGGCGTGCTCGGCGCCGAACAGCTTCTTCGCGCGCTCGATGGCCAACGTCTCCGCCGTGTCCACATGCTCGCAGCCGCCGTACCAACGCTTGGCCGGATAGCCCTCGGCGTATTTATTCGTGAGCACGGACCCCTGCGCTTCCATGACCGCGGCGCTGGTGAAATTTTCGCTGGCGATCAGCTCGATGTTTTCCTCCTGCCGTTGCCGTTCGAGGGAAATCACCTCGGCCACGTCGGCATCCACGGCCCGCACGCGCGCCAGCGGCGTCCCCGAACCGCGCTCCAATTTGCCCACGCGCCGCTCGTGCCGCCCGCCCTCGAACCGCGCCTCCAGAAAACTGTCCACGATCTTGAGCGCGTTCTCGGCGCTCACGACTTTCTCGCCGAGACACAGCACATTGGCGTTGTTGTGCTGCCGGGCGAGGACCGCCATCCGTTCATCGAACACCAGCGCCGCGCGCGTCCCCGGGACCTTGTTGGCTGCGATGCTCATCCCGACGCCCGTTGAGCAGACGAGAATGCCCAGGTCGCTCCGCCCGCCGCTGACGTTCTGCGCGACCGCCTGCGCGAAGTCGGGATAATCCGTCGAATCCGTCGAACTGGTGCCGAAGTCCTGCAGCCGGAAGCCGCGCTTGCCGAGATGGTCCTTGATCGTTTCCTTGAGCCGCAGACCGGCGTGATCGGAACCCAGCGCGAGGGTGAAAACTTTGCCAGAAACCGCCGGGGCAGCCGTGCTCATGGAGTCCTGTTCGATGAATTTGAAAATGGAAACGATGCCCTGCTCGATCTGATCGCGGCAGTTGAGATAGACATCATACGAGCCGCCAATCGGATCCGAGATGTCCTTCTCATAAACCTGCAGCGTGTCGTCGAACTCGCGCAGCAGGAAGGTCTTCTCCTGCACCTGCGGGTAGAGCAAATTGATCGCGTCCACGTGCCCGTGGGTCATCCCGAAAATGAGGTCCGCCTCCAGCACCATCTGCGCCGTCACCATGCGGCTGCGCAGACCGGTGATGTCGATGCCGATCTCTTTCAACGCCCGCACCGCATAGGTGCTCGGGGCCTGCCCGTTCATCGCGCCCAGCCCCGCCGACATCACTTTGTAGTCCCCACGCCCCTGCGCCATGCGCCGGAACAGGCCTTCAGCCATGGGGCTGCGGCAGATATTGCCGGTGCAGACAAAGAGGATGGTTTTCATTCGAGCGTTAAGCGCGGGCGAAAGTGCGAGGCGGACTGGCAGTCGTCAACGGCGAAATCAATTCGCGCGCGCCGCCTTGAGCAAAACGATCCCTTTGAGAATATCGACCGCCCGTGCGAGCGCCGGATCCCGCATGATTTGCCGGTTCTTGTCCCCGCCCGCGCCGACAAATTCATCTTCCTCCGTGTTCTGCCCCTCGCGCTGACGGCGCACCAGTTCCGCCTCGTTCATGCGCCGCCGGGCCGCCGTTGTCGTTCCCGGCTTGGGCGGCGCCGCAGGGTTCAAATCCGTGAACGGATCCGCCAGATACGCGCGCTCATCGTCCGGCTTCACCTCGACACTCACATCCGGCTTGAGACCCGCGCCCGTCAACGCCGTGCCGTCGCCGAGCCGCACCATGCCGCTGGCCAGCCGCAGCCGCTGCCCGTTCTTGAGCGGATACTCCATGAACACCCCCGCCTGTCCCGGCGTGGCCGCGCCGATGATCATCGCCGCATTGGCCTTGCGCAAAATGGCCGCCAGCGTCTCCGCCGCCGCCGTCGTCTCGCGATTCACGAGCACCACCAGCGGACCCGCGATCGCGACATTGGTCGCCGTGGAACGCAGCACCTTCCCCTCGATCTGCAACAGCGGCTTGTCACCCGCCAAAAATCTCTCCGCCGCCGCCACCGCCGCCAGATAATCCAGCCCGCCCGCAAACCGCAGATCAACGATCAGCCCCTTCAGTTTTTTCGCCGCGTTCAGCTTCTCGTGCGCCGCCGCCAACTGGTCCGCCAGCCCCTTCTCCACGCGGTCCACGCGCACATAACCAAAGGCCTCCTCCAGCACATTCGTCCGCCCCAGCAAACTCTCCGACGCCTTCGCCCCGCCGCCCGCCGTCCCGTTCGTCAGCAACGCCACGCGCCCCTGCAACTGCTGGAGCAAACCCTGCACCGCGGCGCGGTCCAAATCCGCCGCGCTCACGCCCACCAAGTTTGAGCGGATCAAACTGAACACCTCCTGAAAACCCGCCGGCTCCTCCGCCCGCGCCGACGCGACCGCCGACATTCCCACCGCGACCACCGCCACCGCAAGGGCGCGGACATTGCTCAAGTTTAGTTTCATGCTGTGTTCCGCCTGCGAATCACGCGCCGGGAGACGCGCCATCAACGCCAAGCTTGATCACCAATATCCCCACCGAACCTCGCGCCGTCGAACCTAATTCTCGCCCGCGCCACCTGCCGCCAAACGCCGCCGCCGGCGGAGTGCGGCGATTCGTCACCGCTTTTGCACCGGCGACTTGTCGCCGTCGATGGTCTGGCCGTCCTCGCACGGGCACGGCGTACCCGGGCGGGCACCAGCCGTGGGCCTTCTTTTCCCCCGCGGCGAACTGCGGGTCTTTGGCAGCAATCAGTCGCCTCGCCAAATCGGTGACAAGTCACCGCTCCCAAAATCCGGGCCGGTCAGGGAGGCAAACCTGTTTGGTGGCGCGGGCGGGGCGCATTTGCAGCGAAGCCGGCCACCGTTCACGGAAAGGATGGGGAGAATATTACAGGTGCTGTCGCGACCGGTGATCTTGGAAACGCTACCCAATCCACCGCGCCGCAGACGGCTGAAAACGAAAATCCAAGGCCTTACCTTACGGACATCCAGAACCGCCCCCTTCCTGAAACTTCTCTGTCGATGCTCGGTCGCGGCGCGGTCGTGGGTGGCGCGTCAGGTTTCTTCAGGAGTTTCCGCCGGTTCGGCCGCGGGCGGGGTGCCGCCGGGCGTGGACAATCGGCGCAAGTATTTCACGGCGACGACGAGGTCGTGGGGCCAGGGGGCGGTGATGGTCACGGGCGCGGCGGCACCGGGCGGGCCGAATTCGAGTTTCTCGGCGTGGAGGGCGGCGCGGGCGATGAGCGGATGCTCGGTGCGGCCGGGCTTGAGGCGGTAGCCGGGTTTGAGGTGGGAGAGGAGGAGCGGCTGGCCGCCGTAGAGCGCGTCGCCCACGACGGGTTGGTGGCGGCACTGGAGGTGGATGCGAATTTGGTGCGGGCGGCCGGGCTTGGGCCAGCAGCGCAGGAGGGCGCAGTCGCGAAATTGTTCAAGGACTTCAAAGTGCGTGGAGCATTGCTTGCCGGTGCGCGGATCGGCGCGGAAGACGCCGGGTTTGGTGGCGTGCGGGGCGATGCGGATGTCCACGTCGAACACGGGCTGCGCGCCGTTGCCATGCGCGAGGGCGAGGTAAGTCTGGACGGGAGCTTCCGAGCCGAACTGGTCGGCCATCGCGATGAGGACGGGACGGGATTTGGCGAGGAGGAGGACGCCACTGGTTTCAAAATCGAGGCGGTGGACGTTGGCCAGATAGGTCAGGCCGCGCTCGCGCACCCAGGCGGGGCCGCGCGTGAGTTCGGCGCGCAGGAGCTGGGTGAGGCTGGGGCGTCGGGCATCGAGGCGGTCGGGCGAGAGGAGCAGGCGCGGCGGCTTGTTGATGGCGAGCAGGTCGGCGCTCTCGAAGAGGATGGGGATTTCCCAGGACTCCTTCGTGGCGGGCGAGGAAAGGCGGATGAGAGAAGTCATGGTTGGTTTCGGTTGCGAGTGGAATTACGGGGCGGAAGAAGCTCCAAGTTCAAAGTTCAAAGCTTAAGGGAAGGAACAAGGAACAAGGTTCAAGGTTCAAACTGGGGCGGCGGCGCCGGACTGGGTTTGTGCGTAAGTTTGCCAAATTTCGAGGTCTCGGGGAACCGATTTGGTGCCGGTGCGACTGGAACTTGCTCCTTGGTTCTTCCCTTGAGCTTTGAACTTTGAGCTTTGAGCTTCACGGCGTGAACCCGCACCAGTCGAAGCCGCTGCGCAGCGAAGTCATTTGCTGATGCCACGCTCGGAGGCGCGGATGAAGCTGACGAGGTGGAGCAGCTCGGGCAGGCGGGGCAGCTCGGCTTCGATGCGCGTGAGGGCGTTCGTGATCGTGAGGCCGTCGCGGAATAGAATCTTATAGGCGTGCTTCAGGGCGGACTGCGCGTCGTCGCTGAGGCCGTGACGTTCGAGACCGACCTTGTTGATCGTGCGGGTCTCGGCGGGGTTGCCGTCGGCGAGCATGAAGGGCGGCACGTCCTGCACGACCTTCGAGCAGCCGCCGATGATGGCCAGGCGCCCGATTCGGCAAAATTGATGCACCGCCGCTAGGCCGCCCACGATGGCCTGGTCTTCAACGGTCACATGCCCGGCGAGCGTGGCGACGTTGGACATGATGACATGGCTGCCGACCTGGCAGTCGTGCGCGATGTGGCAGTAGGCGAGGATGGTGTTGCGCGAACCGACGGTGGTCGCGTCGCCGTCGTTGGTGGCGCGGTGGATGGTGACGTATTCGCGAAAAGTGTTGTGGTCGCCGATGCGCAGCCAGGTGGTGCCGCCCTTCCATTTCAAGTCCTGTGATTTCTGGCCGAGGCAGGCGAAGGGGAAGATTTCGTTTTCGCGACCGAGCACGGTGTGGCTGCCGATCACGACGTGGCTGCGCAATTTGCATTGGGCGCCCAGCACGGCGTGCTCCTCTATGATGCAGTAAGGCCCGATTTCGCAGCCGTCCCCAATCTGGGCGGTGGGATGAATGACGGCGGTCGGGTGAAGCATGGGAATTTCGAATTACGAATTTCGAATGGCGAATTTCGGAAGTCAGTGTCCGGATGCTGCCGACGCTCGCGCGGTTTTCTTGGAGGAGACCATGATGGCCACGAGCTGATTGGCTTCGCTTTCGAGGCGGGTGCGCTCGGAGGATTCCGTCATGCCGAGATCATGCAGCACTTCCGGCCGGAAGGCTGATTCGTCGGCCTCTTCTTCAACGATGGAAAGTTTGTGGATGAAATCGGGGGCCGATTTCGCGCGGCAGACAGCGCGATAATTCGCTCCAACGGAACTGCCCGAGCGCACCAATTGCCCGCGGATAATTTGGAATTCCATTTCCTTCGGGAGCTTCGAGCAAAAACGAAGGGTATCGACCGTGAATTTCTTGGTCCGATTTTTGAGATCATTCATGGCGCTGGGAGCTCGGTGATTCGCAATTCGAAATTCCCCATTCGAAATTCCTCCGGTCACGCATCCACCAACATGAAAGTGACCTCCGCCTCGCTCACCGTCTCGCCGGCGACGGAGCAGACGCCGCGGGCGCGGCCGATCTTGCCGCGCGTGCGGGTGAGTTCGACCTCGATGAGGAGCGCGTCGCCGGGGCGGACGGGCTTGCGCCATTTCACGTCGTCGGCGGCCATGAAGTAGGCGATTTTCCCGAAGTTCTCGGCCTGGCGCATCATCAGGATGCCGGCGACCTGGGCGATGGCTTCGAGCTGCATCACGCCGGGCATGATCGGGTGATTGGGGAAATGGCCCTGAAAATACGGCTCGTTCACGCTCACGTTTTTCAACGCGGTGACCTTGTTGCCCTCAATCTTGAGCACGCGATCGATCATGAGGAACGGATAGCGATGCGGCAGGATCTTCATCACCTGATCGATGTCGAGCACGCCACCCTCCTGGATGATGCCGGCAATGGCGGTGGCGGCGGCGTCCTTGGCGTTCGGGGGCGGGGGCGCGAAGGCCTGCGCGGCGACGAGCGGTTTCTTCAATTGGGCGACGGTCTGGCGGGCGAGTTCGCAGTTGCCGCTGTGGCTCGGGCGCACGGCGACGACGTGGGCGCACAGGCGTCGGCCGATGAGCGAAAGGTCGCCGATGATGTCGAGAATCTTGTGGCGCACGAACTCCTCGGCGAACCGCAACGGCTCGGTCGTGAGGATCGCGTCGTCGCGAATGACGACGGCATTCTCGAGGCTGCCGCCCTTGATGAGGCCGTTCTTGATGAGGTACTCGATCTCCTCGAAGAAGCAGAAGGTGCGCGCCGCCGCGAGTTCCGTCCGCCAGGTCTCGGGCGTGACTTCGAGGCCGTAAAACTGGGTGAAACGATTGTTCCGGTCCGCGCTGGTGCAGGAGATTTTCAGCCGGTCGTGCGGAAAGGCGGTGACGAGGGTTTCGCCGATCTGCAACTCGATGGGCTGGGTGAGCTTGTAAAACTCGACGTTCTCGGGCTGGGCGCTCAGGCCCGCCTCGTCGATCATGCGGGTAAACTGCCGCGCGCTGCCGTCGGCGATGGGCGGTTCATTGGCGTCCAGCTCGACGATGGCGTTGTCCACGCCGAGGCCGGCGAAGGCGGCGAGGACGTGCTCGACGGTGTGAACCTTGGCGTTGGCCTTGCCGAGCGTGGTCGAGCGGTTGGTCTCGATGACGTGCTCGACGCGGGCCTCGATCTCGGGCTTGCCCTCGAGGTCCACGCGGCGGAAACGGATGCCCGAATTGGCCGCCGCCGGCAGGAAGGTCATGGTCACCCGATTGCCACTGTGCAGGCCGATGCCGGAAAAAGTGGAGGGTTGCTGAAGGGTTTGCTGTTGCGCCACGGCGGCGAGTTAAACGACGGGAAAAGTCATTGGCAAGCTGGCAGTTGCTGCGGCTGGCCTGCCCCGCCGCCGCGCACCGGGACAAATCCCGCTGGACGCCTCCCGGAGCCGCCTCTAGCTTGCCGACGCTCCGAAAAAACTCCGGGGCAGAAACCAAAACTGAATCGAAAATATTATGCGCAAGTTTGCTTGTTTGTTGGCTTTCGTCGGGTGTGTGGCCGCGGCTCAGGCCGAGCAGCTCACCTTGAAAATCGGGGGCATGATCTGTGAACAGGGCTGTGTGAAGAGCGTGGACGGCGCGCTCGGCAAGATCGCCGGCGTCACCAAACGCGAAGTGAAAATCGGCGAAGCCAAGATCACGTTCGACGCCGCCAAGACCAAGAAGGCCGACCTCGTCGCCGCCATCGAAAAAGCCGGCTACACAGTGACGAAGTAAGCCGCTTCCCATCGACCATTTCGCATCGGCCGTCCCACGCGGGACGGCCGATTTTTTCTTGGCACACCCGGAGGCGAACCACAGCTTCGGCGCATGAGCAATCCCGCCCACCCCCTTTCGCTTCCCACCATCGGCGGCCTTTTTCCCACGGGGCTGCGCGCGCTGGCAGGAGGCCTGGCCCTGCTGGCCGCCGGCTCGCCGCACTTGGCGCGAGCACAATCGATCGCCACCAACCAAGGGAGAGTCTTCTCGGTGCTCGAGGAAAACGACATGGTGGTGAAGACCGACCGCCACTACACGCAGGGACTCAAAATTTCCTACCTGCAGGCCGACGGCGACGTGCCGCGCGTGGCCGCGCGCATGTTGGAACTGGTGCCGTCGGTGGCGTATCAGCCGAACGCGCTCAAGTTCGGCTACCAGATCGGCCAGTCGATGTTCACTCCGGCCAACATCCGGACCCGCGCAGCGCTTCCGGCTGACCGGCCCTACGGCGGCTGGCTCTACACGGGACTGATCCTCCAGCGGCGCGGCGAGACGCGCGGGGGCACGCCGGTGCTGGAAAATTTTGCAATCGACCTCGGCATCGTCGGCCCGGAGTCGCTCGCGGAGGAAGCGCAAACGTGGGTGCATGAGCTGCGCGGACGTCCGTTGCCGCTGGGCTGGAGGCACCAGCTTCGGACCGAGCCGGGGATCAATTTGAAATACGAGCGCTCGTATTTGTTCCGGTCGTCATGGACGAATCGATTCGCGATGGACCTGATCCCGCGCGGCGGGTTCAGCGTGGGCAACGTGGACACCTCGCTGCGCTTCGGCGGAATGTTCCGCGCAGGGTGGAATCTCCCCGGCAACTTCGGATTGCAAACGGTGGATTCCCTGACGACGCCCGAGGGCGGACATCCGCCGGGGCGGGTTGATTGGTCGCGCCGGCTGGGAGTGTGGGCCTTCGTCGGCACCGAGGGACGCTTGGTGGGGCACAACATTTTTCTGGATGGGAATCTTTACCAGTCGAGCCAGCACGTTGAGAAAGAGCTGCTGATCGGTGAGCTGCGGACGGGCTTCGCGGTGCAACTGGGGCGCTGCCTGCTCGGCTTCACGCAAGTTTTCCGCACGCCGGAATTTCGAAAGCAGCCCGAGCACGACGCGTATGGGTCGGTGTTCGCGCAGATTGTGTTTTGAGGCGCGGCGGGGTACCGCAGGCGTCTCGCCTGCGAGTTCGCGGGGCATCGCGCCCCGTGTCGGGACGTGCCGCGAAACTCCGCCCGATGACTCCTCCGCCGCAGCAGGGCCACACCCCACTTCCCCATCTGTGGCCGCCCTGAATCTGCGGGAAATCTCGACGGCTCACGGTTCCAACGCGCGTTCAGAACTTGAGGTGGTGCTCTCCAGAAACCCGCCCGGAACTTGGACTCACGAATGGGGGCTGGCGAATGGGGACAGGTGCATCGGGGTAGCATTCGTCAGTCCCCATTCGTCAGTCAAAACTCCGTGTTTCATGACCCGGATGCGCGCCCCGGATTGCGAGGCCCGAGCTGTCCTAAAATCCGTTTACCAAGCAGTGTCCCCGTTCACCGCGGTGCGTGCGGACGTTGCTGCGGCCGGGGACGGCCGCACTCCGGCACGCCGCGCAAAAGGATTTTCCCAACGGGCGGAACCTGTTCTCATGCCGCCATGCGCATCACTGGTGGCACGGCGGCGGGCCGTATTCTCAAAGTTCCCAAGGGCTTGGACGTGCGGCCCACGCCCGACCTCGTCAAGCAGGCGGTCTTCAACAGTCTCGGGGGCCGCGTGGCCGGCGCGCGCGTGCTCGAGCTGTTCGCGGGCACCGGCGCGCTGAGCCTGGACTGCCTGAGCCGCGGCGCGGAGCTGGCGGTGTGCGTCGAGAAGAGCCGCCGCCACGCGCAGGTGCTGCGGGCCAATTGCGAAACCGTCGGCCTCCCCCGCGAGCGCCTGCAACTGCGCGTGCAGGACGCCTTTCAAGCGCTCGCGCAATTCACCTCCGGCGAGCGCCAGTTCTCGCTAATCGTCGCCGACCCGCCCTACGGCGAGAAAACGAAAGGCGAACGCTCCGAGTCGCTCGCGCAGGAACTGCTCGATGACCCGTTCCTGCCCGGCCTGCTTACCCCCGACGGCCTGTTCATCCTCGGCCACGCCAAGCGCGACGCCGTGACGATCTCGCCGCCGTGGGTCGAGTTGAAGGCGCTGAAACACGGCGACAGTTGGATGCGCTTCCTGCGCCGCGATCCGGCGACGCTCACGGCGGGAGCGGCGACGACGGCGGCCGCGAGCACAACCGCACCCGTGAAACCCGCTGCGGGAGACTCGTGGGTATGAACCGAGAAAAAAAGTTGTGACCACGAAAGACCCGAAAAGCGAACGCGCTCCCAGCCTTTGTTTTCGTGTGTTTCGTGTCTTTCGTGGTTCATCTCCCCCGCGTTTTTTTAGGATGAATCAACCGCGACGATCACTGGCAGCGCGGACGCTGCCGTCACTGCTGCCGCTGGTCTGTCTGTCGCTGTTTTTGTCCATGAACTCCGCCTCCTGCCAGAGCACCAACGCCGCACCCACCAACGCCCTCACCGCCGTCGTAACCGCCGCCGTGCGCGCCGCGCGCGAGCAGTTCCCGAAACTTCAGCCCGATCAAATTGCGGTCACGCTCACCGATTTGCGCGACCCGGCGCGGACGTTGCGCGCGAGTCATCGTGGCGACGCGGCGATTTATCCGGCGAGTGTCATCAAGCTGTTTTACCTCGTGGCCGCGCACCGCTGGCTGGAGGACGGCCGCCTCGCCGACACGCCCGAACTGCGGCGTGCGCTCAGCGACATGATCGTCCACTCCTCTAACGACGCGACGCATTACGTCCTCGACCTGCTCACCGGCACGACCAGCGGACCGGAACTGCCCGAGGACGAACTCAAGGCCTGGCAGGAGAAACGCAATGCCGTGAACCGCTACTTCGCCGCGCTCGGTTACGCGGGCATCAACGCCAACAAAAAGCCGTGGGGCGATGGTCCCTACGGCCGTGAGACGCAGGCGAGCAAGGCCTTTCAGCCGAATCGCAACCTGCTCACCACCGACGCCACCGCGCGGTTGCTGGCGGAGATTATCACCGGCCAATGCGTCACGCCGCAGCGCAGCGCGGCCATGCTGGCGCTGCTGAAACGCGACCCCTCCGATCCGAAAATCCGCGATCCCAACGATCAGGCGAAGTTCACCGGAGCCGCGCTGCCACCGGGCGCGAAGCTGTGGTCCAAGGCCGGCTGGACGAGCCGCACGCGCCACGATGCGGCCTGTGTCGAGTTGCCGGATGGGCGGAAGTTTATCCTCGTGGTGTTCACAGAAGGGCACGCGAACGAACGCGGCATCCTCCACGCCGTCACACGCCGCGTAGTCGAGGAGATGAAGTGAGTCGCAACGATTCAGCCGCCCCCCAACCGGCACGCGGCTGTGTCCGCCGAGGACCAGCCGCAGCGGCCCCGAAACCGCGCAGGCATCCGTCGGACAATTCGTCCCCTCCCATTCCCATGTCCCCAATTTCCCCAGCCCAACTCGGCCGTGCTCGCCAGCGGCCTGCCGCCCGCTGAGTTTGCTGGCACGGCCGCTGCAACACCTCCACAGTGAACCGCAGTTTATGCCAACACGTCGTAAGCCCATGCGTTTGAAAATCCACTCTGTCCTCGCGGTGAGCGTGCTGCTCGGCGGCCTCGCACGCGCGACCACTGCGGCTGCCGCGCCCGCATCCGCACCCGCCCCCGCCCTCGCCCCCGCCGCCGCGCCCGATGCCGCGGGCCTCGAGTTTTTTGAAAAACGCATCCGACCGCTCCTCGCCGAGCATTGTTACGAGTGCCACAGCGCGGAGAAGAAAACCAAGGGCGGCCTGCGGCTCGACTCGCGCGATGGCTGGGCGCGTGGCGGCGACAGCGGTCCGGCCGTGATGCCGGGCAATCCCGACGACAGCCCGCTCATCAAGGCCGTGCGCTATCGCGACAAGGATTTCCGCATGCCGCCCAAGCGCAAACTCTCCGACGAGCAGATCGCGGACTTCGAGAGATGGGTCAAACTCGGCGCGCCCGACCCGCGCTCCGGCGTCGCCGGCGTGCCCGCCAAACGCACCATCAACGTCGCCGAGGGCCGCAAACATTGGGCGTATCAGCCCGTCGCCGCCCCCGCCCTGCCCGCGGTCGCCGACACCGCGTGGCCACGCAACGAGATCGACCGCTTCATCCGCGCGCGCCAGGAGGCCAAGGGCATCCGGCCCGGCCCCGATGCCGACCGCGTCACGCTGATCCGCCGTTTGTCCTACGACCTCATCGGCCTGCCACCCACGCCTGCCGAGATCGACGCTTTTGTGAATGACCGCGCGGCCGGAGCGGACGAGCGGCTCGTCGATCGGCTGCTCGCGTCGCCACACTTCGGCGAGCGCTGGGGCCGTCACTGGCTGGATGTCGCGCGCTTCGCCGAGTCGCTCACGCTGCGCGGGTTCGTGCTCAAGGAGGCCTGGCGCTACCGCGATTACGTGATCGAGAGTTTCAACCAAGACCGCCCGTTCGACCGCTTTGTCCGCGAACAGGTCGCCGGGGATTTGCTGCCCGCCGCCTCGCTCGCCGAGCGCCGCCGCCAGGTCGTTGGCACGGCCTTCCTCGCCGTCGGCAATCACAACCTCGAGGAGCAGGACAAAAAGCAGCTCGTCATGGATGTCGTGGACGAACAGCTCGACGCGATTGGCAAGGCCTTCCTCGGGCAGACCATCGGCTGCGCGCGCTGTCACGACCACAAGTTCGATCCGATTCCGACGCGCGATTATTACGCGCTGGCCGGCATTCTCAAAAACGCCAAGACCCTCGAACACGCCAACGTGTCGAAGTGGCTCGAACTCCCGCTGCCCGTCGATCCCGATGCGGAAAAGCCGCTGCAAAAACACGACGCGGCCATCGCCGAACTCCAAGCGCGCATCAAGGAAGCCAAAGACGCCGCCGCCAAAACCACCGCCGCCCTCGTCCCCGCCAAGAACGCGCTCGCGCCCGCGAGCGTGATCGCCCCCGAGAAATTGCCGGGCATCGTGGTCGATGACCCGCGCGCCAAACGCGTCGGCGAATGGACGGAATCCAAGACGGTGCGGAACTTCATCGGCGCGGGCTACATCCACGACGACAACACGGGCAAGGGCCGCAAGACGGTGACGTTCATCCCGGAACTGCCGCGCGCCGGCCGCTACGAAGTGCGCCTCGCCTACGTGCCCGGCAGCAACCGCGCCGCCGAGGTTCCCGTGACCGTGTTCAGCGCCGACGGCGAGAAAACGGTGCGCATCGACCAACGCCAATCGCCGCCGATCGACGGCCATTTCGTCTCGCTCGGGCAGCATCGCTTCGAGGCCGGCACGCAGGGCTTCGTGATGATTTCCAACGAGGGCACCACGGGGAACGTGATCGCGGACGCCGTGCAGTTTCTGCCCGCGGACGCAGTTGAAACGGCCACGGCCAACACGCCCGCGGCCCCTGCGGTTGCCCCCGCGGCCACGGCACCCGACGCGCCGGCCGTGCCACTCACCGCCGCCCAAGCTGCGGCCGCGAAGAAAGCCGCGAAGAAGAATCAGGCCAAACCCGCGGACCTGAAGCAGCTCGAAGCGGAATTGAAAAAACTCACCGAATCCGGCCCCAAGCGCCCGCTCTACCTGTCGGTGAAGGAGGAGGAAAAAATCGAGGACACCTTCATCCACATCCGCGGCCTCGTGGCCAATCCCGGCGAAAAAGTCCCGCGCGGTTTTCTCCAAGTCGCCACTTACGGCCAGCCCCCGGCCGTCTCGGCCACCGAGAGCGGCCGCCGCGAACTGGCCGAGTGGCTCGCCAGCCCCGCGAATCCCCTCACCGCGCGCGTCATGGCCAACCGCGTCTGGCACTGGTTGTTCGGCACCGGCCTCGTGCGCACGACCGACAATTTCGGCACCACCGGCGAAGCGCCGTCGCATCCCGAACTGCTCGATCATCTCACCGCGCGTTTCGTCGCCAACGGCTGGTCAGTGAAAAAACTCGTGCGCGAAATTGTCCTGTCGCGGACCTACCAACTCTCCTCCGCCGAACTCCACGTCGCCGCTGCCACCAGCGCAACCGCAACCGGCACGACCGCGCAACTGGATCCCGCCTCCGTCGATCCCGAGAACCGCCTCTTCTGGCACGCCAACCGCCGCCGCCTCGACGCCGAGAGCATTCGCGACACCGTGCTGCTCCTGAGCGGCCAGCTTCAGCTCGAGGCCGGCGGCAGCACGATCAAGGCGGGCACCGCGGCCGATTACGGCTACAAGCACACCGACACACGCCGCAGCGTGTATTCGCCCGTGCTGCGCAATTCGCTGCCCGATCTCTTCGATGTGTTCGACTTCGCCGACCCGAGCATGGTCACCGGCCGGCGCAACGTGAGCACCGTGGCCCCGCAGGCGTTGTTTCTCATGAACCACCCGTTCGTGATGGAGCAAGCCCAGCTCGCCGCCAAACGCCTGCTCGCCGAGCCGCTCCCCGACGATGCCGCCCGCGTCGCCCGCGCCAGCCGCCTCGCCCTCGGCCGCCCGCCCAGCGCCGGCGAACTCCAGATCGCCACCCGCTTCCTCCCCGCCGAATCCGCCGGCACCACCGAAGCCGCGCGCCTCAACGGCTGGGCGCAATTCTACCAAGCGCTCTTCGCCTCGCTCGATTTCCGGTACGTGGATTGAGACCAACACGGTCGCACCACATGCGACCAGCACCCGCGTCACTGCAGAGCCGCGTCCGGGTTCTCCTCAGATTTACGCCTGACGCGGTCCGTCGCACGCACCCCGTCCAACCCGAATTCCAAACCCAATTCCCAAACCGGATTTGGCAAAGAACTCGGGGCAAAGGAATGGAGGCAAAGGAATGAAGACAAAAATTTCCCCGTCCCCATTCCTTTGCCCCCATTCCTTTGCCTCAAAATTTTTACCCCAAATCTTTTACCAAAACTCCCCTGCCCACTCCCGCGCGCCGCGCCCCTCCCGCCCGCACCCAAGAGTGGACAGCCGATTCCCGATCCGCAGGATGCGTCCTCACCAAACTCACATGACCAAATCCCTCTCCCTCCTGCTCCTGCTGGTCCTCGCCGCACCCGCGCTGATCACGCCCGCCTTCGCCGCACCGCTGCCCGACGCCGCGACCGCGCGCCTCGCCGCCGTCGGCCAGGCGCTGCTCCCGATCGTGATCTCCCCGAACGCCTCCGCGCCGACCAAAGCCGTGGCCGCCGAACTGGCGGCATATCTCGAACAAATCAGCGGCGCGAAATTCGCCGTGACCAACGGCGACGCGACGCGCGGCATCGTGCTCGGGACGCTGGCGGATTTTCCGCAGACCGGCTTTCAAACCGAGCTGGCGATCCGCAACACCTACGATGGCCGGGAAGCCTTCGTCATCTACACGACGCCGGAGCGCGTGCTGCTGCTGGGCGCGACCGACTTCGCCGTGCCGCACGCGGCGTTCACGTTGCTCGAGCATCTCGGCTGCCGCTGGTTTTTTCCGGCCAAGGCGTGGGAGGTGATTCCGCAGCGCCGCGACTTGACCGTGTCCTTGGCGCTCGCCGACCGGCCAAAGATTCTCGCGCGCCGCATCTGGTATGGCTACGGGCCATTCCCCGATGACAAGCAGCATCCGCTCGGGCGTTCGTGCGCCGCGGATTACACCGACTGGGCGCGGCACAATCGCATGGCGGCGTCCTTCCGCGTCCATGCGGGCCACGCCTACGAGGCGATCATCGCGTCGCACAAGGCGCTGTTTGCCGCACATCCCGAGTATCTCGCGCTGACGAAGGGGAAACGCCAGGGCCAGCAGCTCTGCGTGAGCAATCCCGGCGTGCGCGCACTCGCGGTCCAGTGGGCGCTGGATTACTTCGCGAAAAATCCCGACAAGGAAATGGTCTCGCTCGATTGCGCGGATGGCGACGGGCATTGCGAATGCGAGCCGTGCGTGAAACTCGGCAGCATCAGCAACCGCGTCTTCGGCCTCGCCAACCACGCCGCACGCGAACTGGCAAAGACGCATCCCGGCAAAATGATCGGCCTGCTCGCCTACAACGAACACAGCGAGCCGCCGGATTTCGCGCTCGAGCCGAACGTGTACGTGCAGCTCACGATGGGCTTCATCCGCGGCCGCTACACCTTCGATGAACTGCGCGAGCTGTGGCCGCAGAAATGCCGCTCAATGGGCTTCTACGACTATTACTCCGTGTGGCTCTGGGATTTTGACAAACTGCCCGGCGGCCGCGGCGCGAACCTCCCGCACATCGCCGAGAGCATCCGCAAATCCGCCGCGCTCGGCGCGACCAGCATGGACGCCGAGAGCGGCAACAACTGGGGCGTCCACGGCCTCGGCTACTACGTCGCAAACAAGCTGATGTGGAATCCCGCGGCCGACGTGACGGCGATCACCGCGGATTTTTATGCGCACGCGTTCGGCCCCGCCGCCGCGGTCATGCGCCGTTACTACGAGCGCTGGCTGCCGACGGCGACCTATTCGCCGCTGGTGAGCCGCCAGTTCATGGGCCTGCTCTTCCGCGATCTCGACGAAGCCGCGACGCTCGCCCGCGACCGCGCCGACGCGCTCGCGCGCCTCGATCATCTCAAACACTACCTGCGCTACAGTCATCTGCGCTGGCTGCTCGATCACGAGAAGGACAAGGCGAAACAGAAAGCCCTCACGCTCGACATCCTCACCTTCACCTACCGCACCCGCTACGAGTACATGAACCACTGGAACGCCATCCAGAGCACCTTCGCCAGCGATGCGGCCAAGAAATTCGCGGAGCCGGGCTGGGAGCGAAACAACCGCGAACCGAAGCCGTGGAGCGGGGCGGGCTTCGTCACCGCCGCCGAGACGGAGCAATGGTTCCGCGACGGCCTCGCCTATTTTCAACCGCTGGAACTGCACGAAAAAACCTACGACTACGCGAAGCTCATCCCCGCCGCGACGACGACCGCCACCAACGCCACCAACGCCGCCAGCGCCAAACCCGCGGCGCACAGCCAGTCTTTCCAGCGCGTCGAACGCTACGCCCTCCGCAGCACGAACGGCGAACCGCTCGAACTCGACATCACCACGGGAATCATTGCCTGGTATCGCGATCGCGCGGCGACGCGCTGGACGCTTCAGGACGAGCAGCGCCGCCCGGTCGTCACGGGTTCGCTCCCGCTGGATGGCGCGATTCACAAACTCACGCTGCCCGTGCCCACGGCGGGCGTTTACATCTTCGAGTGCGATGACTCCGCCGCCGGCTGGCGCATCCAGGGCCGCCCCGGCGCGCCGCTCGTCTGGCTTCCGCAGCGCGGCCGGAAAGTGATCTCGCTCGGCCAGATGCCGGAGTTGTTCTTTCTCGTCCCCGCCGGCACGAAAAACCTCCAGTTCTTCTACAGCGGCGGCCCGCTGAAAATTCTCGGCCCCGACCGCAAGCTCATCGCCGAAGTGAAGACCGACGACGAAGTAGTCACCGTGCCCGTGCCCGCTGAACTCGCCGGCCAGATCTGGAGCTTCTCGCCGCACGCCCACCACCAACTCTGGCTCCTCAACGCGCCCAACTGCTTCGCCGCCTCCCCGCCCGCGCTCCTCGTGCCCGTGAAGGTGGAGTAGCAGGCGTGTGTGAAAACGTAGCCGCCGACGTGAGGCGGCGGAGGCAACACGCGCGAACGGCGCAGCATGGGGCCAACGCGCTCGTTGCGCGGAATGTGAACCTTGGTCGGCGAGCAACTCCGCCCTTGTAGGAGTCGAGGTTACGAGACTCTAACCATTTCCACGCGAAACACGGCCTGAGTCTCGCGGACCTGACTCGGTCAAGGCGCGTGGAACCGGAGCGCGTTTTCACGACGCGGCTCGCGTTGGCTTGGGACGTGAGATGCAACGGATTTCTGGACCAGCATTTGGTTAGTTTTTGGGGTTGAGCTGGGCCTCGAATGTGGCGGGGGTTTTGTAGCCGAGGGAGGAGTGTTTGCGGTGGGTGTTGTAGTAGGCTTCGATG
>BJHT01000082.1 GCA_014193395.1 Verrucomicrobiota bacterium | reverse complement strand
TGGCGCTGCGCTGCCTCCACGCCAGCCGCCGACTCGCGGCGTTCTGGAAAGAACGCCTCAATGCTCACAGCGCCCGCAACGACTGCCTGGCCCTCGCGGCGTGACTGAAGAATTCTGTCATGCGCCCGCACGCGAGCCGCACCCGGTGCGCTTGTAGGAGACGACGTGAGGAGACTCTCGCCGTTTTTTTCCAATCGCGCTGCTCTCGCGGAGAAAAGGTCAGAGCCTCCTCACGTCGGCTCCTACAAGGAAGTCACGTCAGCGGCGTGTCCTGGCCGGAGCTGAACTTGCCGATGCGCTTTTTCACGATCTCAAGCTGCTTGGTCAGTTCGTAGATCGTTTTGTACAATTCGTCCTGCACCTCCTTGTCGCCGAGCGCGGAGACGGCGGGGTTGAGGCGCATCATCTCCTTCGAGAGGTTGTTGCAGGCGGAGCGGATTTGTTCGATGGCGGCGGCGCGATCCATGGCGGTCAAACGAATGCTGTTGGTGACGCGCGCCCGCTTCAATACGTCGCGCGGCCGCCGGAGAGATCGAACGTCGCACCGGTGCTGAACGAGCAGTCCTCGGAGCACAGCCACGCGACCAGCGCGGCGGCTTCCTCTTTTTTTCCGAAACGGCCCATCGGGATTTTCGAGAGCATGTAGTCCACGTGCTGCTGCGTGATCTGCTTGAGGATGTCAGTCTCGATAACGGCGGGGGTGACGCAGTTCACGAGGATGCCGTTTTGCGCGAGCTCCTTGCCAAGGGATTTGGTGAGCGCGATCACGCCGGCCTTGGCGGCGCTGTAGTGCGAGGCGTTCGGGTTGCCCTCCTTGCCCGCGATGGACGCGATATTGACGATGCGCCCGTAGCGGTTGGGCAGCATCAGCGGCACCACCGCGTGGCAGGTGAGAAAGACGCCGAAAAGATCGACCTTCACGACGTGCAGCCATTCTTCCGGCGTGAGCTCCCAGGTTTTCTTGGTGGCCCCGGCGATGCCGGCGTTGTTCACGAGAATGTCGAGGCGGCCGAAATGGCGCTGCGTGGTCTCTGCGGCAGCGGCGACCGCGGCCGGCTGGGTGAGATCGAGGACGTGGGTGTGAACGTCACCCGCGCTGGCGAGCGTGGCGGCAGCGGCGGCGAGCGCGGCGGCGTCGAGATCCCACAGGCTCACGCGCGCGCCCGAGGCGAGCAGGCGTTCTGCGATGGCGTAACCGATGCCGCGCGCGCCGCCGGTGACGACGGCCGCGCGGCCTTTCAGATCAATGGTGTTCATATCGCGCGCGGTGTTAGCGGGTCGCGGGGGAAAAGGGAAGCTTCGGCGCGGTTGGGAAAGGAGAGGGCGAGGAGAAAGAAGCCCAAAGCTCAAAGTTCAAAGCTCAAGGGAAGGGCCAAGCGTAAAGGTCCAAGATGAGGCGTGCGTTGCTGCGGCCTGGTCGTGCGAGGGATATTGCTGCGGGCGCGGCTGACGACACTCAATATCTGGTGGTGTAGGTGCTATGGCGCGCGGCCGCCGCTCACGCCGGGATCGCCTCGCGCATCGGGCGGGTACTGGGAGGCGGGAGTTCCTTGCCCGCTCGCTGCAAGTCCTCGACCACCTCGGCTACCAGCGCGCAAAGCTGGCGGGAAGCCTTTTCCTCCCTCTTATCGTGGCAGACTCCGCCGTAGGGAACCGGCCGGGCAGTAGCCCACATACAAACCGTCCTCCTCTTCCCAGCGGACATACTTGAGATACTGGTCGCGCGCTTTCATTGGCTGATTTTGTAAATCGCTCTGTGCTTTCGCCTCCCTCGTGCGAACGAACCGGTGGCGGCGGTTCAGAGATCGTCGCGCAGACGGAGGTTAGCGTTTCCTCACGTCGTCTCCTCCAAAGCGGCTTTCACCCCACCTGCACGACCGCTTTGATCACGCCGGTCTCCGGTTTCAACCAGGTGGGAAACACGCCGATCAATTCCTCGAAGGTCGCGCGGTGGGTGATCCACGGGCGGGTGTCGATGCGGCCATCTTCAATGAGCTGGATGATACGGGTGAAGTCGGGCGGCAGGGCGTTGCGGCTGGCGAGCAGGGTGAGTTCGCGGCGGTGCATGACGGGCGCGTGCGGGAAGGAAACTTCCTGTTGCGTGATGCCGACATAGACGACGCGCCCGGTGAAGCCCGCGAAGGTGAGGGCGTTGCCCATCGACTTGTTGCTGCCGGTGGCATCGATGACGACTTGCGCGAGCGTGCCGTTGGTGAGCTGGCGGAGGGTCTCGAGTTCGGTGCCGTCGCCCTTCGACATGATCGTGTCGGCGATGCCCATTTTCTCGCGCACGAAAGCGAGGCGTTGTTCGTTGAGGTCCATCACGATGGTGCGCGCGCCGCTGAGCTTGGCGAATTCGATGACCGACAGGCCGATGGGGCCGGCGCCGATGACGAGGACGGTTTCGCCGGGGACGGGCTGGCCGCGGTTCACGGCGTGGCAGCCGATGGCGAGAGTCTCGACGAGCGCGCATTGCTCGGTCGAGAGGCGGTTGGCGGGATGCAGTTTGCGCGCGGGCAGGACGAGGCGTTCGCACATGCCGCCGTCCATCATCACGCCGAGGACTTTCAGGGTTTCGCAGCAATTGGTGTGGCCGTAGCGGCACGGGTGGCATTGCCCGCAATTCATGTACGGCTCGACGGAGCAGCGGTCGCCGGGGCGGACGTGGGTGACGCCGGGACCGACAGCGAGCACCTCGACGCCGAGTTCGTGGCCGGGGATGCGCGGGTAGCTGAAGAACGGCATCTTGCCGAGGAAGCCGCTGTAATCGGTGCCGCAGATGCCGATGCGATGCACGCGCACGAGGGCTTCGCCGGCCTGCGGCGCGGCGGGTTCAGCGATGTCGAGGGGGCGGAAGGAAAGGGGTTTTTCGAGTTGCAGGGCTTTCATGTTGTGTGCGTGCGCGGCGTTGGCGCGCGGCATTCTTAGCGGTGGGCAGGGACGGAAGGGAATCAGGAATTTGGGGGGATAAGCACGGTCACGGCAGGTCCGCAGAGGAATGGCAAAGGAATGGAGGCAAAGGAATGGGGACTGGGAATGGCTGCGATGTTCACTTCCGTTTCCCCATTCCTTTGCCTCCATTCCTTTGCCACCAACCCGGTCTTGCTGTTGCCGTGCGAAGTTTCCCTCCTGAATTAGCCCCACCTCGCCCCGTCTGACACCCCGCTTTGCCAACCCAAACAATTATGAAACCACGCTCTTTTCTTCTCACTCTTCTCACACTTCTTGCGGCCCTCGCCCAGGCCGCCAGCGCGGCCGATTTGCGCATCGGCATGATCGGTCTGGACACGTCGCATGTGCCGGCGTTCACCGAGATTCTGAACAATCCCGCCGCCAAGGGCCATGTGCCCGGTGCCAAGGTGGTCGCGGCGTTCAAGGGCGGTAGCGCGGACATCGAGTCGAGCTTCAAGCGCATCGACGGCTTCACGAAAACGCTGACCGAAAAGTACGGCGTGAAGCTCTACGGCACCATCGAGGAGATGTGCAAAAACGTGGACGCGGTGATGATCGAGAGCGTCGATGGCCGCCCGCATCTGGCGCAGGCGCGGCCGGTGATCGCGGCGGGCAAGCCGCTCTTTTTGGACAAGCCGATGGGCGGTTCGCTGAAGGATGTGCTCGAGATTTTCCGGCTGGCCAAGGAGGCGAAAGTGCCGGTGTTCAGTTCGTCGTCGCTGCGGTTTGCCAAGGCGGCGCAGGCGGTGCGCGGCGGCTCGATTGGCACGGTGAAATATTGCGAGGCCACCAGTCCGGCGAGCCTCGAGAAGACACATCCCGACCTGTTCTGGTACGCGGTTCACGGCTGCGAGACGCTCTACACCGTGATGGGGCGCGGGTGCGAAACGGTGAAACGCGGCACGACGGCGGACGGCAAGATCGAGGTCGTCGGGACGTGGGCGGGCGGGCGCACCGGCATTTTCCGCGAGAGCAAAACGTACACCGGCGTGGCCAA
Organism: Verrucomicrobiota bacterium; assembly: GCA_014193395.1. Classification (GTDB taxonomy): domain Bacteria; phylum Verrucomicrobiota; class Verrucomicrobiia; order Limisphaerales; family BJHT01; genus BJHT01. The sequence continues at coordinate 17,764 of BJHT01000082.1, read as the reverse complement.
GGGTGAAAAGGGCGAGGCCGTGATCGGCGCGTATGACGGCTATGCGCCGCTGGTGGTCGAGGTGATCAAGTTTTTCCAGACGGGCGTCGCGCCGGTGTCGCCGGAGGAAACCATCGAACTGTTCACGTTCATGGAAGCGGCCGACGAGAGCAAACGCCAGGGCGGCGCGGCGGTGAAGCTCGGCGACGTGCTGAAAAAGAACGGCGGGTGAGCGGGTGCCGGACGCGGTGTTTTGAAACCACCAACCGGCACTGACCTGCACTAATAAAAACCAATCCCAGCCACGCCAGGCGTTGAAGGCGGGCTGGGATTTTTTTTGTTTTATTAGTGCCGGTTAGTGCCGGTCAGTGGTTTTTCTTCCCGTGGTCCAGCCGCTGCCGGTGCGAAGTTCACCGGCTTCCCAGTTTCAGCAGCACCGCTCCCGCCACGGCGATGACGCCGCCGAGGAGCGAGCGCAGACTCGGACGCTCGCCTTCGAGCCACGCGGTGAAGGGCACCACCACCAACGGCGTGAGCGCGACAATCGGCAGCACCACACCCGTGGCCGTGGTCTGCAAGGCCCACTGGTAGCAGCCGACGCCGAGGGTCGGACCCGCGAGCGCGTTGAAGACGATCCACCAGCGGATGCGCCGCCATTTTTCCGGGGATGTGAGCAGTTCGTTTTGCGGACTCAGTTCGGGCGCGCCGAGTTTCAGCAGCGCCGCGCGTTTCACCACGAGCAGCGCGATTCCCGATACGATCACGCCGCCGATGATGCGCTGGAACGCCGCGCTCAGTCCGTCGATGGACTGTCCGTCATCCTGCGCGAGACGGTACGCGACCCGGCTCAGCACCGCGCCGCCCGCCTGCCCGATTGCGGCGACGACACCGGCGATCAAGCCGAGGATCAACGTGCGGCGGGGAGTCGTGAGATGTTCGCCCGGGGCCAGCGCGACGGCCACGCCGACGAGGATCGTGACGGCGGCGGCGATTTCAGTGGGCGTGAGTTTCGTACCGAGCCAGAGCCATTCGGTGAAACTGGCGAACGGCGCCGCGAGACAATGCACGAGCAGAATCGAGAGCCGCGTGCCGAGCCGGGGATACGCTTGGAACAGCGCCACGTCGCCCAAGCCGAAGCCGATGCAACCACTGAGAAAGAAAATGGGAAACGCGCTGCCGAACTCGCGCGCGCCAAAGCCCCAGGTCCAAGTCGCGAGAAAAATGGTCGCCAGCGAGAGCCGCCAGAAATTCGCCTCGGTGCCGCCCATGATCCGGCCCGTCCGCGTGGCGGACACGGCGGACAGGGAGAACATGATGGTGGCGAGCAGGGCCGGAAACATTTGCGGCGTGGTAGGTATGCGGCGGGTGCGGTGATGTCACGCAACCTCGGTCGGAGTGCGGTGGATGCGGGGCAAAACTGCGAAAGGGCGGGGCTGGAATGCGTCGGCGGCACGCCATCGATTCCCGACGTGCCACCACAACCGTCCGGCAAACAAGCCCCCGGACCAGCGAGGCGCACCAGCAGGGCGAAGCCTGACTCTCACGGATTCACGGTCCGGGCCAGCGCGTGGCGCCCCCGCTCGATACGTCTCGCAGACAAGGGGAGCGGCCGGCTTGCAGGAACCGCCCGCGCGGGACGGCCCCACGATCCGCGCGTTCTCTCAGCGAGCCACACCGACCGACGATGAAGGCCCGACCGACCGAGGTCCGTCGGCGTCACGCCGTCTTGCGCGACGTCGCGGGCGCGGCCTTGGGCTTCTCCTTCTTGGGTTTCCGAATTTCTTTTTTCTGACTGCGGTTGCCTTTGGCCATAATGATTTCCGGTTGAATGTTGGCCGCCAGACAACTCGGTCCGCCGCGGGTTTACAATAGCAGAGGCGCTCGGGTTTTGGTCGGCAGTGCATCCCGAGGTTGTTGGAGGATTCGGTTCCTGCTCCGGCCCAGGAGGCCGCAATCCGCAGAACCCAACCGGAGTGCGCCCGTCCCCGGGCGCAGCAGTGTGGCGGGCAGTGAGGTTCTGATCCATTCCTCCACGCTCGCCCCGGCGGACGTCGCCGTGGCCGAGGACGGCCGCACTCCGACGCCGCCGCATACCGATCGAACCTGCCCTGGGCTTTCACACGTCGGCGTCCCGGCAGGAGAACAACTGCTGGCGGGCGATGAACTACAACTTCGGGATGCGCGGATTCGGCCCCTGCCCTCCACAGTTCGCTGTGGCTTGCGGTCGCGGAAGCCGCGCTGCCGCCGAACTAACGGCAAAGGAATGAGGAATGAAATCTCATTCTCTCCATTCCTTTGCCAACCGCTCTGCCAACCTCTTTGCAATCCTCCGGCGAACACGCCGCCAGCTCACGCAAACACGTCCCGCACCGCCTTGCCTTTGCCGTCCTCCGTTGCGTAAAACGGCCGCCCCTCGATGTCGAACGCGGTCTTCGGGTTGACGCCCATCGCCGTGAAAATGGTCGCGTGCAGATCCATGACGGGCACGGGATTTTTCACCGCGAGCAACGGACGCTCGTCAGCGGTCGCCCCGTAAACAAAGCCCCGTTTCATCCCACCGCCGAACATCACCACGCTCGTGCCGCCGGTGAAATGCCGGTGCAGCCCATAGTGTTTGCGCTCCTTCAACGTTTCACTGGGCGCGGTCGCCTGATCCTTCGCGTTCGAGCCGGGCACGCCCTCCACCATCGCGTCGCGGCTGAACTCGCTGGCGATGACGACGAGCGTGCGGTTCAGGAGTCCGCGCGCTTCGAGGTCGCGGACGAGCTGCGCGATGGGCGCATCCATCTGTTTGTGCATGCCGGCGACGGTGTCGTGGCCGTCCTTGTGCGTGTCCCAGTGCAGGAACGGCACGTACTCGGTCGTGACCTCGACGAAGCGCGCGCCGTTCTCGACCAAGCGCCGCGCAAGCAGACAGCCCTGACCGAAGCGGCCGGTGTTGTATTTCGCGTAGCTCTCCTTCGGCTCGAGCGAGATGTCAAAGGCCGTGCGTTCCTTCGCGCTGAGCAGTCGGTGCGCGTTGTCCATCGAGCGCAGCAACGATTCCTGCTGGTGATCGCTGAGGTATTCGCGGTGCGGATTCCGGTCCACGAGTTTGCGGTAGAGGCTGTAGCGATTGTCGAAACGGCCCGGCTCCATGCCCTTGGGCGGGCGCACCGACTGCGCAGCGTCCTCGGGATACGGCAGGTTCATCGGGCCGAATTCGCTGCCGAAAAAGCCCGCCGTCGTGAACGCCTTCAGCTCCTCCTGTTCGCCCACACCCTCGAGTCGCTGACCGACATTGATGAATGCCGGCATCACCGGATTGCGCGGCCCGAGCACCTTCGCCATCCAGGCGCCGAGATGCGGACACGCCACTGTCTGCGGCGGCACGTAGCCGGTGTGCCAGTGATACTGATGCCGCGAGTGGAGAATGTGCCCGAGGTCCGGCTGCACCGCGCTGCGGATGAGCGTCGCGCGGTCCATGACCTGCGCGATGTTCTCGAGGCCCGCGCAGATTTTCACGCCGTCCACCGACGTGGGAATCGCCGGGAAGGTGCTGAGAATATTTTTCACCGGCGCGCCGACCTCGAAGGGCTGATAGCGCTTCGGATCAAAAGTCTCCGGCGCCGCCATGCCGCCGCCCATCCAGATCAGGATGCACGCGTCGGCGGTGGCCTTGGGATGGGTGATTTTTTCGCCACCGGGCGCGGCCGCGAGCAGGCGCGGCGCGCCGAGGGACATCGTGGCGGTGGTGGCGGCGGCGAGCTTCTTGAGAAAGTCGCGGCGCGTGTCGTGGGGGTCGAGGGGGAGGGAGTTCATGGTGGGTGGGGGAAAGTGATTAGTAATTAGTTCGCGGGGTTCGGTGGCAATGGTTTGTTCAATCGGGGTTGGACGGTGGAGAGGTGGAATCTGTCACGATTTTCTTTGGTGCGGGGCGCGGCCCTCCGGGCCGCAGCGCGTTGTTTGCGAGTGGAGCATCCGATTCATCCAGAAGCTTTCTTCGCTGGATAGCCGCTGCGCCCGAGACGGGCGCGCTCCGCAGATCGAGTCTTCCTTATTCGTCTCGCAGTCGGGCGCTGCACCACGGCCACTCTTTACGGTCACGCACCAGTTTCGCCTTGGCCGGGTTGCTCTCGATGTAGCCCCTGATTTGGGCTTCGTGTTCGCCGTTGCGCATGAAGGTGTCCCAGTAGTCCGGCTGCCAGAATCGTCCGGTGCGGCCGAGGAGTTTGTTCGCTTCCTTCGCGGTAAACGACTTCCAGCTTTCGAGGATATCCGCCATCGCTACGTCGCCGACTTTGAACAACACATGTACGTGATTCGGCATGACTACCCACGCGCGCAGTTCGTATCGCTCACCGTCGAAAAAGCGCAGGGCCTTTTCGATCATGCCACCCACGAACGGTTGTTTCAGGCACGCGTCGCCGTGGCCTCGGTCAAGATATTCTTCCAATAGCTCGCGTCGCTCCTCGTCGTTCTCGATCTTCGCCAGGTGCTCCCATTCGGAGCGACGGCTCTCCGAAAAACCATCCGCCAGACGAAAGGTCACGAACTGCGTCCGCCCCGGCACATCAAAGTGCGGCAGCCGTCCACGCTCGTGCCAGCCGCGGAAACCAAGCTTCCCTTCAGCTGCAGTCTGGCGATGAGAAAACTGACGTTTGTTGGCGATCAAATCGCGGACGCCAGGATTGTGCGGCGGATGATTCATGCGCGGAGCGCGACCGTCCCGGTCGCAGCGGCTGGAACACGCGAGGACGCCGTGGACTTCTCCGCCACCGCCGGCAGGAGTAGCCGCTGCGGCCCGGAGGGCCGCGCTCCGGAGGAGGAACGCGGATGACTCACCACGTTGGTATCGAGAACGAAGTTCACAACTTCACGCGCTGCACGAGATCATCGGGCATTCGCGGCGGTTCCCAGTCCGTGGTTCTGCGGATCGAGTCATACCACGCGTTCAAGTCCGCGATCGTCTGCTGGCGTTTGGGTTTGCGACGCGGTTTGGCGGAAGGCTTGGAGGCACGGGCGCGCGGCTTCTGTTGCGCCAGCCAGTCAAGCAGCGCCGAAGCCTCGGTTTCCGAGAGGCCCTGCACTTTTTTTACGGCGAGTTCCACGGTGCTCATGGGCTGACAATTCGCTGAAAGGGGATGGTTTTACAAGCTCGCTGGCCAATGCAAAGGGGCCGAAACTTCCGGTGCGGCATTCCCTTTTGCCAACGACGCGGCACCGCAGGTATCGCCGTTCCGTGCGGCCGGACGGGCACGGGGCGGAGCGGGAGGCCGCCGGTTTGTCGGCGATCAAACGTCAGGGTTCGATCTTCGCCTTGGGTGGCGGAAGCACCACTTTCATCCGCATGTCCACGCTGTCTCCGCCCGGCTGAACCTCCGGAGTAAGCTTCATGGAAATCCCCTCCCCGTCGGCATGGCCGCCGATTGAAATCGTGGCCTCGCTGCCGGAGCGCGTCACGAGGCGCGGGCTGGTGAGCACATCCACGCCGGTCGTCTGGGTCAGCGCGCGTACCAGTTCGGCACCGGCCTCCGGCGAAAAGGTGGAATAGCGCTCCGCGGCACGGACCTCGGTGCGGAGTTCCTTCAGCCCCAGCGTTTCCACCGCGGCTTCCGGAACCTCGGCGAACCGCGCGGCAACCATGACATTGCCATCATCCAACCGTGTTGGCGTGAGCAAGGTGAATATCCGTTTCCCCGCGGACTGGGATTGCCAGCCACCGCTCACCATCGTCTCGCCAAAACTCAGGCGCACGGTGCCGTCGAGCGTCAGTGGTGCCGTGGTCTCACCGTCTGGCGGAGGTGCCGGGGGCACGTCGGCCAGCTTCCGAATCTGGGCGCGCGGCGGGGTGGACGACGCTTGCGCGCGCAGCCGGCGCAATTCCGCCGCGTCCGCGCGCAGCCTGGCCAAGTCGTTGGGATTGGGAAGTTGGGAGGCAAGCGCGGCGTTTTCTTTGCGCAGCGTGGCGTTCTCCGTTTCGAGCCGAAGCAGTTGGTCACTGCTCTGTTGCGCGCGTTCGCGTAGCGCCGCCAATTCGATCCGCGCGGTCCGCTGCTCCCGCAACGCGTGAATCGCCACGAGGACGGCGATCAATCCTGCGGCCAAAGAAACCACGGTGACTTTCATAAACGGGAGCAGCATACCGACCCGGCTGAAACTCCGGCAACCGCGAACACGGAATGAGATTGTCGGTCATTCGCGCCGGTTCCCAGTCCGTGGTTCGGCCGATCGGATGGCCGCCCGCCTGGCGGGCGCGCCGCGTCCCTGCCATCGGCGCGCGCGTTCATTTTGTTTCCTTCACCACCTCGAGGAACCGCTCCAGATCACGGAAGTTACGCTTCCACGTCGTGTACATCACGCCCGTGACGCCGGGGACTTTTTTCGCGACGTCGAGCCAGTCGCGGATTTGTTCGGGTTTGCTGTCGTAATAACCGGCGATGATCTGGCGATGGCCGCGGTCGGCGAAGAATTTCAGGCTCTCGTTCCGCTTCCCGAAATACCACGGGATGATGATCACGTCCTTGTCCAAACCTTCCCACGAACCCGCGAGGTCGCCGTTCACGAGGTAGTAATCCGCGTGCGCGTTGTGGTGCGGATCGAACATGTCGCTCCACACGTAAATCTTCCCGCCGGGGTTGACCTCGCGGAGGATTTTCACGCACGTCCTCGCGTTGTCGGCGAGGATTTGTCCGGGCGTGAGCTGGCGGCGCTGGCAGGCGTCGCACCAGTTCAGGCAGCGGATTTCGTCGTGGCTCATCATGTAGCCGGACGCGCCCCATGCGGCGTGGACGCGACGGGCTTCGTCGCGCAGCAGCTCCACCGTTTTCGGCTCGGAGGGGCAGATCATCACCTGGTTTTCGTTCACCGTGATGGCGTGGAAAAACGAGACGCGCAGCCGCGTGCCGTCGGGCAGACTGGTCTTGATGAGCGGCGGTTCGTGCCACGCCTCGAAGCCACCTTTCCACGGCACGGTGCCAGACTTCGGATCGACGACGCGCTCGAAGTCGCGGCCTTCCACGAGCGCCGCGCCGTTCTCGCGTTTCACCACGAGCGGCGCGCCCGGACGACGCACGAGATTCACCAGCGCGGTCTCTTCGAGTTTCACGTCGTCCCACCACAGCGAGCCGGTCCCGCCGTCCCAGCAGCCGAGGTAAAGCTGCACCTCCGAGCGGTCGAGCGAATTGAAAACAACGTGATGCGTCGTCCACGGCTGCGTTGGTTTCGCGCCGAGAATCGCGTGGTTCAGCGCGAGCTTGCCGGCGAGGAGATTCACCTTCGGCTCGCCGTGAAAATCCTGCGTCTTCACGCGCACCGAGAGATGATACTGGCGGAACGGCGTGAGCTTGAGCTTCTGCGAAATGCGGGCGTTCGCGCCCTTCGGATCGGTCACGCGCACCGCGCCGGCGTCGGCGACCATGTTGTCATCCTTCCACGCCCAGAGCTTGAGATTGCTCATGTCGCCGCCCTTGAGCTGCACCGGCGCATCGGCCTGCGGACGCCCCACGCCGCCGCTCACGACGAAGAGCGCGTCCTTCACCGGCAGCGCCTCGGCGAGATTTGGATCGTGCCACAGCATCGCCTCCGAATAGCCGATGTGAAACAACGCCGGCACGACCGTGATCTTCAATTCCGCCGCGACCCGCTTCACGCGCTCGACATTGGTGAAATAGCGCGGAATCACATCGCCCAGCTTCGCAAATTTCGAGTCCGCGAGGAGGAAGCCATTGTAGCCCGCCTTAGCCGCACGCCGCATGAGCACCTCGACCTCGTCGGCGTTTTTGTCCACCTGCAAATTGGTCTGGAGATAAACCCAGCGGTCCGGCAGTTCCATCGCCTTCGCGTGGGCCGGGAGCAGCAGTGCGAAGGCGAGCAGGCCGAGGAAAAAACGGGCGAGTGTCATGGCGAAAGGCTAGTCCGTGGCGCGGCGCGCGGAGAATTAAAATCGCCGAGGAGAGCGGCGAGATGAAGAAGCGCCAGCGCCCTCGTACCGCAGGCGTCCCCGCCTGCGAGTTCCGCCGGCGTCTCGCCGCGCGGGACCGCGGTTTGGAGTTCCGCGTTTACGCGGCCCGCCGGTTGCGCACCGCCTGAACCGCGTAAACGCGGAACTCCAACCCGAGATTTTCAAACAGGCTCCTTACCGTCGCAGTTGTGCCAGTAGGATTTTGCCGGCTTCGTTCAGTTCGGGAAAAACTCGCAACCCTTCCGCCAGCGCCAAGGCTTTGAGAGTTTGATCGAACGAGAGCAAGCGGGTGGCACCGGCCAGTTTGGCCGACGCGAGCAACGCCAGGTCAAAGGTGCCCACGGTTGCCTTCGGGCTGTACTTGGCGAACAGCGCGAACGCGTCCCGGCGCAGCAACTCCCAGTTCATCGGGTCCAGATAAAACTGACCGTTCAACCCCGCCTGCAATTCCCGCCATTCCGGCGGCTCCGCCTCCCCGCTGACCCGGGAAAAAACATTGCGCGCCTCCAGATAGACCAGATGCGAAAGCCCCAGTTGACCGGGGTTCTGCCGCAGGAACCGGTCCACGGTGGCCCGCCGTGACTTCAGGTCGCCGGTCAGCTCGAAGAACATCGCTTCCAGCCAGTTGGTGTCGGCGAAATTCATCGGCTGGCCTTGCGGATTTCATCGGCCTGGGATTGCCGGCGGCGGCGCGGCTGGTCCATGAACTTGGCCCACCCGGCCCCGCGCTCACCGACCGCCTGTTCGATCAGGCCGTTGATCCACTTGTTGAGATTGCCCCCGGAAACCTTTTGCAGCTCCGCCTTGGGAATGGTGGGCCGAATCGTAATCGTGTCTTGCACACAGCCCTTGTAACACACCACCCGGCAGGTGCAACACCCCCGCGCGCCCGAGTGCCGCTCAGCGGCCCGCAGCACAGGTCAGATGCTCGTCGTGACGGCAGCTCGGGCTCGCAGGCGGAGCTGATCTGCCGATTTTCCAAGGCCTTCAGCAAATCAGAAAAAGCCTTGTCGCCCGAGGTTACAGCCATAATTTGCCGCAAAAATGAAAGCAGCAGAGGAGCGACTGTCGTTGAACCGGGATGGCTCACGTTCCGTGTCAATTGGAACGAGGGCTGACAGCCATCGGCGCTCGCTCAGGTACTGGCTGATTCTTTCCGGCCAGGTCGGCACGCTCTTCGGCATCTCGATGGGCTGTCTTTGGGGTGCTGTCAGTGCCCACCAGGCGGCGGCCAGTCGTGACAAAAAATCCTTGGCATTGCTCACCGAGGTGATTCGGTCAGGTCAGCTTCAGGCCACACCGTTTTCCAAACCTGCGAGATTCGGTCCAACCCTGACCGTCAACTCCGGGCGACCATCCATCGGCAGCGGCGGCGCTGGCCCCCCGTCCGCGAACTTTTCGCGGTCGCCGCTCAATCATGACACTCCCCTTTCGCAACTAACCCCCATTCAGATCGTAATCCCGCCGGGCACATCTGTTCCGCCTCCCACTATCGCGCTGACGCTGGAAATCAACGGGACGAATCTGTTGACCTCGCCATCGTACCCGGGGATTCAATACGTCTTGGAGGCCTCGATGGACCTGCGCACGTGGTTTCCACTGAGCACCAACACGGCCTCGAGCGCATCAGTGTCGTTCCTTGTATCAAATACATCCGCCATCCAGCGGATCTTCTACCGGCTTCAGTCGCCCAATTTCCCCATTTTTATTTCTCCAGTTCGGTAGCTAAGTCGGAGAAGGACTGTTCCGTGTCAGGCCAGCGCGCCCGCGAGTTCAGCCGATCCGGGTGCAATTCACCGCTGCCCCGGCGGAAACGCACACGGGACCGGCTGGCGACCGTGACGCCGATAGATTCGGAAGTCCCCTCTGTCCACGGTCCAGACTTTGCAGCGCATCTCCAACTCCGTCATCCGCAGGATGCAGGCATCGGCAAGGTCCATCTGCCGGTCCTGATATTTTTGCAGCAGGCCCAGCACCGCCTGAGCCTCGGCACCCAGATCGAAGTCCAGAATCAGATCGCCTTGAACGACCAGTTGCAGGCCGGGAACGCCAGTGCCGAGGAGAAATGCCAGTTCGTCCAAGACCGCTTCGCAGGTGTGAAACGGAGCGTGGGCGCGAAGTTCAGCGGCCCCCCAGGCGTGGGCATCGTCGTCGCAATCCAGCGCGGCCTTGAGCAGGCCGGTGTCAGCGATTCTTTTCACGCAATCGTTGCCGGGCCAGCCGGCGGATTGTGGCGTTGTCGCCGGTGGGGAGGCCGGTGGCGAGGGATCCGATGAGGCTCTCGGAGGAAAAGATGTGCTTGGGCTTGCGCGTGGTTCGCGCCGGAATCTTTTCCAAGGCAGCGAGACAAAGCGCCACCGATTCACGCGCCTTCCGCAACGCTTCACTCCTCGTCCGACCGTGACTGATCCCGCCCGGGAGCACCGGACACTCAACGGTCCAAGCTCCGTTCTGCCCGCGGTCCAGCGTGATGGAGAATTTCATAACGGCCGGTAACTGAACCGAACCAAGTTTTCCTTTCAATCCGAAAGCCAAAGTCGAAAGCCAAAATCGCCGCCCCATCCGCGCCGACTTCCCGATTGCCCCCCGCCGCGCTTCTGTGTCATGGCTTGGCGCAATCATGAAACACCGCGTTCTGCTTTTCGCCGCTTGCTTCGCCGTTGTCGGAATTTCCCGCGCCCAGGTGCCGGACAATCTCGTCGTCGAGGGCGTGCCGCCCGCGACGCCGGAGCTGCGTGGCGCGGTGTCGCGCTATCTCGAATTTCGCAGCGCGGTCTTCAATGCGTGGCATCCGGTCCGGCGCGAGATGCTGATCACGACGCGCTTTGCGGACGCGCCGCAGTTGCATCTCGTGAAGATGCCGGGCGGTGATCGCAAGCAGCTCACGTTTTTGCCCGAGCCGGTCGCGGGCGGTTCGTATCAGCCGAAGACGGGCGAGTTCATCGTGTTCTCGCAGGACAAGGGCGGCGGGGAATTCTACCAGCTCTACCGCTACGATCTCGCGGACGGGCGCATCACGCTGTTGACCGACGGGAAGTCGCGCAACTCCGGCCGCCGCTGGTCGCACAGCGGCAAGCTGCTCGCCTACACCTCGACCGCCCGCAATGGAAAGGACAACGACATCCACCTGCTGGACCCGCGCGATCCGCGCACGGACCGCACGCTCGTCGAGGTCAGCGGCGGCGGCTGGGGCATCGCGGATTGGTCGCAGGACGACGCGAAATTGCTGCTGCTGGAATACGTGTCGATCAACGAGAGCTATCTCTACTTCGCCGACACGAAGACCGGCGCGCGCTCGATTCTCACGCAGAAGGGCGGCGACAAAGTGTCGTACGGAGGCGCGCGTTTCTCGGCGGATGCGCTGACGGTTTATGCCACGACGGACAAGGATTCGGAGTTCCGGCGGCTGGTGAAAATCGACGTGGCGACCGGCAAGCACACGCCGCTCACCGCGCACATTCCGTGGGATGTCGATGAGTTCGAGGTCTCGCCCGACGGCGCGGTGATTGCGTTTGTGACCAATGAAGACGGGGTCGGCGTGCTGCACCTGCTCGAGGTGAAAACGGAAAAGGAACGCCCCGCACCCAAGCTCCCGCTCGGCACCGTGGCCAATCTCGAATGGCACGCCAACGGCCGCGATCTCGCCTTCAACCTCAGCTCGGCGAAGTCGGCGTACGATGTTTATTCGCTAGATCTCCCGACCGGCAAAATCGAGCGCTGGACCGAGAGCGAGACGGGCGGCCTGAACCCCGCGGCATTCGTGGAACCCGAGGTGATCAAGCTCAAGAGCTTCGATGGGCTGGGCATTTCGGCGATTGTTTACCGGCCCGATCCCGCGCGGTTTCCGGGACGGCGGCCGGTGTTGATCAGCATTCACGGCGGGCCGGAGGGGCAGTCGCATCCGGGCTTTCAGGCGCGCTTCAATTATTACCTGAACGAGCTGGGCGTGGCGCTGGTGTATCCGAACGTCCGCGGCTCGGCGGGTTACGGCAAAACCTTCCTCACGCTCGACAACGGCTTCAAACGCGAGGACTCGGTGAAGGACATCGGCACCGTGATCGACTGGATCGAAAAGGACGCGCGCTGCGACGGCGGACGCATCGCGGTGATGGGCGGGAGCTACGGCGGCTACATGGTGCTGGCGTCGATGATGCACTACAGCGACCGGCTGCGCTGCGGCGTGGACGTGGTGGGCATCTCGAATTTTGTGACCTTCCTCCAGAACACGCAGGACTACCGCCGCGACCTGCGCCGCGTGGAATACGGCGACGAACGCGATCCGCAGATGCGCGCCTTCCTCGAAAAAATCTCGCCCGCCAACCACGCCTCGAGCATCCGCAAACCGCTCTTTGTCGTGCAGGGCAAGAACGACCCGCGCGTGCCCCTGAGCGAGGCCGAGCAGATGGTAAAGGCCATCCGCACCCACGGCGGCAAGGTGTGGTATCTGATGGCGAAAGACGAAGGCCACGGCTTCGCGAAGAAGCGCAACGCGGATTTTCAGTTCCTGAGCACGATCCTGTTTCTCCAGGAAAATCTGCTGAAGTGAGCCGGAGTGGTGGGGTGCGCACGATTCGGAGTCCCCCGCTTGGAGTTCCGCCTTTAGGCGGCGAGGCGTCCGCAAGCAGCGGGACGGTAGAAAATTTCGCAGCCTCCGTGTCAGTCGCATGCCCCGCCGCCTAAAGGCGGGACTCCGAACTCCCGGGCCGCCTGAAGGCGGAACTCCGAACTCAGACTCCACCGCCCCTCTGCCGTCCTCCTCCCCTTCTGCCATTGGCAACCGCATTTTCCCGCTCCTATATTCCGCCCGCCATGCAAAACGATTTCGCGCGCCGCCCGACCCTGCTCCCCCATTTCCTCCTCGCCGCCTGTCTCCTCTTCGCCGCCGCTCCACCCGCGCGCGCGCAAAACGACGAGGCCGAAAAACCCGCCACCGGCAAGGTCGAGAAGCCCATCATCTTCCTCGACAAGAACCCGCGCATCGTCGCCTACCAGCTCGGCCGTCTCTCCAACGAGCAACTCCTCCTCGTCGATCGCGAGACCACGCATCCGAAGTTCGCGCCCGTGTTCGAGGCCATCCTCGGCCGCCCCAAGTTCTCCGCGAAAATCCGCGAGGACGCCCTCGCCGCGCTCGCCACGATCAACAAAACCGACGCCACCACCGAAATCCTCGCCGCGCTCAAACGCCTTGATCCCGAGAAAAGCCCCGGCGTTCTCCCCGAGCTCGCCAAGCTCCTGCTCGCGCAAAAGCCCGACGCGTTGAAAAAACAACAGGCCGCCCTCGAGGAACTCGCCGGCACCGACGGCCCGCCCTCCGCGCGCCAGGCCGCGTTCGCCGCGCTCACCGGCATCCAAGCCGCCGACGCCCTCCTCACCTTCGCCGAGGACAAACCCGCCGGCCCCGAGCAGCTCTTCCTCTCGCTCCTCCTCGTCTCCGATGCTCCGCGCCGCGCCGCCTTTTTTCCCAAGCTCGAGACCCTCCTGAAACCCGAGACCGAAGAAGCCCTCCGCCGCGCCGCCATCCAGGCCGCGGGCCGCATGACCGGTCACGAACCCGCCGTCTTCGCCGCGCTCGGCAAACTCGTCGCCAGCGGCACCGATGTCCCCGTCGTCGCCCGCGCGCTGCTCGCGCTGCCCAAGGACAAGTGGCCCCTGCCCGCGCTCAAGGAACTCGGCGACGCCCTCCTCGAACAAGCGAAGCAAGTCCCCGACGACCAGCGCACGCAGAACGATTTCCTCGACCTTACCCAGCTCGGCACCGACCTCGCGCTCAAGCTCCCGAAGGAACAAGGCGTCCCGCTCCGGAAGGCCTTCGGCAGCCTTGGCGTCCGCGTCATCCGCCTCGGCGCGCTCATCGAGCAGATGTTCTTCGACAAAACCCTCATCGTCGTCGAGGCCGGCAAACCCTTCGAACTCGTCTTCGAAAACGGCGACGTCATGCCGCACAACTGGCTCCTCGCCCAACCCGGCGCGCTCGAGGAAATCGGCGTCGCCTCCGAGAAAATGCCGCCCACGCCCGACAAGACCGGCCGCATGTACGTCCCCGATTCACCGAAAGTTCTAGCCGCCACCAAGCTCGTAAACCCCGGCGAGAGCGCCCGCGTCCGCGTCACCGCGCCCGCGACCCCCGGCGATTTCCCCTACGCCTGCACCTTCCCCGGCCACTGGCAGCGCATGCGCGGCCTCCTCAAAGTTGTCCCCGACCTCGACGAATATCTCGCCAAAGCTCCCGCCGAACCCGCCGCCCCGGTCATCACCGAATGGAAACTCAGCGACCTCGCCGCCGACCTCGCGACCCTCAGCCAAGGCCGCAGCCTCACACGCGGCAAGGAACTCTTCACCTCCGTCGGCTGCATCGCCTGTCACAAGGCCGGCGCGGACGGCGTCCTCTACGGCCCCGAACTCACCGGCGTTTTTCCCAAATACAAAGGCGACGCCCAGGCCGTGCTCAGCGAAATCCTCGAACCCTCCAAGACCATCGAGCCGCGCTTCCGCGCCTACAATTTCAAGCCCGCCGGCAACGACGATCCCTTCACCGGCTTCCTTGTCAGCGAGGACGCCACCACCCTCACCATCCAGACCGGCCCCGCCGAAAACCTGATCCAGAAATTCCCGAAGAAAGAGATCGTCGGCCGCGAACCCCAGCCCAACTCGATCATGCCCGCCGGCCTGCTGAACCTCCTGAGCAAAGACCAAATCCTCGACCTCCTTGCCTTCCTGAAAACCGCTGGCGAGACGGGCCGGACGGCGGAGAAGAAGTAGGCTGCTCGTTTCTTTACGCGGAACAAAGTGAACAGTCCCACGGACACACGCAGCGCAAATCGTGGCAAGGCCGCGCGGCAGCGCGGCCCTGCAATATCCAGGTCCCGTGCGCGTGGGGATTTCCGGGGTGGGGTGGCGACAGCTTGTCGCCACTTGCCTCTCGTCCCGTGCGCGTGGGGATTCCCAACAGCAGCCGTTGCACACCCACGCGACGGGCGGGACAAGGTCACGGACGCGCGCAACGCGTCCCTACCGAAATGGTTCCGGCGGCGATTGTGAGGTTCAGCGTTTCACGTAGCCGTGGGCCCGGAACCACGCGACGGCGTCGGCGAGGGCCTGGCGGGGCGGGGTTTGCGGAAGGCCCAGTTCGCGGATGGCTTTGGCGGGATTGAAAAACATTTTGTAGCGGGCCATGCGCACGCCGGCCAGCGGGGCTTTCGGCGGCTTGCCGGTAACGCGCGAGATGGCTTCGTCGGCGTGGGCGGCGAGGAGGGCGACGGTGTAGGGAACTTGAAACTTGGGCGCGGGCAGGCCGGAGATTTCGGCGAGCATGGCGAAGGCCTGTTTCATGGTCCAGTTGCCGTCGGCGTGACCGAGGATGTAGCGCTCGCCGACGCGCCCTTTTTCCGCAGCGAGAATGTGCCCGATCGCGACGTCGCGGACGTGGACCCAGTTGAGGCCGGTATCAAGGTAGGCGGGCATTTGGCGGTTCAGAAAATCCACGATCACCTGGCCGGTGGGCGTGGGCTTCACGTCGCGCGGACCGACGGGCGCGCTCGGATTCACGATGACAATCGGGAGACCCGCGGCGGCGAGTTCGCGCGCGACGACTTCGCCGCGCCATTTCGAGAGCTTGTAGGGATTGCTCATCTGCGACTCGGTCACCGGCGTCGTCTCGTCGGTGGGCGTGACCCCGCCGTTGACCGCGCGCGGCAGCCCGATGCAACCGACGGTGCTGGTGTAGATGATGCGCGAGCAACCGGCGGCGGCGGCGGTCTCGAGGACGCTGCGGGTGCCGTCCACGTTGGCGGCGAACATCGGCGCGTAATCGCGCAGCCACAGGTGGTAGCTCGCCGCGACGTGGAAGCACCAATCGCAGCCGCGCAATCCAGCCGCCAGCGCAGCGCGGTCCGCGACGTCACCGGGCACGCGCTCGAAGTCCACGCCCGCCAGACCGCGCAGATCAGCGCCGGGCCGCACGAGGGCCTTCACGCGATGGCCGCGCGCGACCAACTCGTGAACGAGGTTCGCGCCGATGAATCCAGAGGCGCCGGTGACGAAGCAATTCATGGGAGGTTGGGGGAAGGGGAAAAGCTCAAAGGATAAAGCTCAAAGCTCAAGGGAAGGACCAAGGGCCAAGGTGCAATGAGGCAATCGGAGCGCGGTCTTCCAAGGTCGGAGTTGGCAAAGGAATGGAGGCAAAGGAATGAAGACAAAATGTCTCCTCTTCCCCATTCCTTTGCCTCCATTCCTTTGCCCAAAACTCCGCTGCCCCATTCCCGTGCGACGATTGGCATTGCGACGCTCGGGTTCGCCTCAGGACGGAGGCTAAGGCTGATCGGCGGTTTTCACTCCGTTGCTTCAGGCCGCGGAGATGACGGGCCGACATGAGGCGGGCGAGTTTCCAGACCAATTCATTGCGACTCACTGAAGGATGAGCGGTGGTGCGCGTTTGGATTGTCGAGAGCCGTCGCTGCGCGCGGGCGTTTCTGCGGCCTGAAGGCCGTGCTCCGGTCGCCGCCACTGCGCAGTTGCGGTTAATTTTCACCCAGCGTCCGGCCCGCATTGGTCCTTGCTCCTTGTTCCTTCCCTTGAGCTTTGAGCTTTGAGCTTTGAACTTTGAGCTTCTCCCCATCCGCGCGCTCAATAATCACTCACGGAGCCGTCGGGTTGTTTCGGCAGCGGCCAGCGGAATTTCCGTTTCGGATCGGCGTTGACCTTGTCGAACATCGTTTCGTCGATGTCCACGCCGAGGCCGGGGCCGGGCGGGAGCGAGGCGTAGCCTTCTTTGTCCACGGTCCATTGGCGGATGGCGACGCCGGGCGGCATGAGATGGCCGTCGAGATAGCCTTCGTGGATGAGGAAATTCGGAATCGCGGCGGTGGCGTGGAGGCTGGCGGTGAGACCGAGTTCCGAGCAGGTGCAATGCGGCGCAAGCGGCACGGTGTAGGCCTCGGCCAGCGTGGCGATTTTCTTCATCTGACTGATGCCGCCCGTGTGCCCGCAATCGGGCTGGAGGATGTCGATGCAGCGTTCCTGCAAATAGGGGATCATGCCCCAGATCGTGCGGTCGCGTTCGCCGGTCGCGAGCGGGATGTGGATGGCCTGCTTGAGGCGCTTGAAGACTTCGATGTTGCCCGGCACGGCGGGTTCTTCGATCCAGAGAATGTCGTAGGGCTGAATCGCCGCGGCGAGCTGGATGAGCATCGGCGGCGGCACGGCGCAGTGGGCATCGAACATCACCGCGCCGTCGGGACCGACCATTTGGCGGCTGTGGCGGATGTTGTTCACGAGGCGCTCGATGTCCTGGGGATTGCCGGAAAAAGGATGCGGACCGCCGGTGCCGGTCTTGTGCGCCTTGGGCGAGGGATACATCCGAATCTTGTCGCGGCACGGCCCGCCGAGCAGGCGATAAACCGGGACGCCCCACAAACGGCCGGTGATGTCCCACAACGCCACGTCGATGGCCGAGATGACGTGCGTCATGAACGAGCCGCCGCGGATGTCGCGATGGGAGCGGTAGAGCTTCTGCCAGAGATGCTCGATGCGCGTGGGGTTCTCGCCGTCGAGCAACTCGAAGAGCGACCGCGCGAGCACGCAGGCGATGTCGGGTTCGAGGCCGGTGACTTCACCCCAGCCGGTGATCTGGTGATTGGTCTCGACCTTGATGTACGCCTTCGTGCCGACGCGGAAACCTTTGAGCGCGGAGATTTTGATCGTGCTGGTGCGGTCGGCGACCTGCGCGGCGGGATTGTCTGCGGCGAGCACGTGCTCGTTCAGCGCGAGCGCACCGGCGGCGATCGCGGCGGTGGAGGCAAACAGTTCGCGGCGGCTCAGGTGCTTGGTTGGTTTCGCGGGCATAAC
>BJHT01000081.1 GCA_014193395.1 Verrucomicrobiota bacterium | reverse complement strand
GGCGGTCAGCTGCGTGTCCACGGCGTTGGGGGACTTCGGGCGGTTGAGCGTGACGGTGGCGACCTTGGCGGTGACGGCAACGGCGAGCGTGGCGAACAGCGGGAGTTCGCCAGAGTGGGCGCGGATGTTCATGGAGGCTCCGGGGTTGGGGGATATTTGGCGGAGATTTTGGAGCAGGCGTTCAACGCGGGCGACGGCGCGGGTGTGGCGTCCGCGGCCGAGCAGGCGGTCGCCGTGATAGGCCGCGATGTCGAAGCTGATGCGGCGTTCGGCGATGCCGGTGACGGTGGCGACGCCCCGCACGGTGGCGCCGAGCGGCGCGCCCGCGAGATGCTCGACGCTGACTTCGACGCCGACGGTTTCCTCGCCGGGTTCGAGGTAGGGACGGAGGGCTTCGCGGGCGGCGCGTTCCATGAGCATGATCATGCTCGGTGTGGAGAACACGGTGACCTGCGTGGCCGTGGCGAGGCCGAGCGTGATGGTGTGGATCGGGTCAACGATCCAGACCAACTCGCCCTGCTGGCCGATCTGCAATCCGGGTTTCATGCGCGGGGAGGTTGTAGTCCGGCGGGCGCGGGACGGGCAACCTCGATTCCGAAAATGCGCCGGAGCGGTGAGAAAAAACCACTAACCGGCACTAACCGGCACTAATGGGAACGAAGGCATGACGCATGCGGGGATGAGGGCGGGTGGCGGATTTAATTAGTGTCAGTTAGTGCGGGTCAGTGGTTTCGATTGGTTGATGGTTTGGCCGCTGCGGGGTTGAGGTTTGACGAAATCCTGGAGTGGGAAGGCATCCTTTGCAGGGGTCGCGAGCGTCGGGGGGGCGGCGCGATCTGCCGCCGAGATATCCCGCAGATTCAGGGAGACCACAGATGGGAAAAGACAAGCGGTGGTCGCGTTGGATTTGCAAGGGGCGGGCGCAGAGATCGCGCCTTGCGAAATTCCACTTTTTACAGGCGGAGGAAGACGTTGCGTTGGTAAAGGAAACGCGCGAAGAGCACGGCCAGCGCGAGGCCGGCGACGGAGATGACAATGTCGCCGCTGCCGGCTGCGAGGGCGGTGTCGCAGAAGCGTTTCACGTCGCCGCCGACGAGGCGCGTGGCGACTTTGCCGTATCCGCCGAGGAGGTTGCCCACGACGTAGATGGTGATCGGATTCAGGCCGATCCACACGAAGGGCTGGCACCAGCGCCGCCATTTCCAGACATCGACGACGAGGTAGAACGCGGCCAGGAGCAGCGCGCTGTAACCGCCGGCGACGAGGACGAACGAGGAGGACCACATTTTCTTAACCACCGGAAATTGCAGACCCCACGCAAAGCCCAGCAGCACGCCCGCGACGCCGAAGGAGACGAGGTAGATGAGTTTCCATTTGTCGCAGTAATTTGTGCTGCGCAGAAGCAGGCCGGCGAAGACGCCGAGCAGGCACGTCGCGACGGCGGGCAGCGTGCTGAGGAGGCCCTCGGGGTCCCAGTAGGTGTCGTATTTTTTGCCGGGCAGAAATTGGAAATCGACGTGGTGGGCGAGGTTGTAGCCCGGCTCGAAGCGGCCGCTGACGCGGTTGGTGGTGCTCAGGAAAAGCTGCCGGGCGTCGGCGCTGCCGGTGGCGGTGGCGGCGAGTTTCGCGACGTTGTCTTTGTCGAGCCGGAGGTCGCGGATGGGCACGAAGCTCATGAGCGCCCAGTAGCCGACGAGGATTCCGCCGCAGATGCCGGCGAGGGCGCGGGGTTTGAAAAAGCAGAACAGCAATCCCGCGCCGGCATAGGCGAGTGCGATGCGCTGCAGCACGCCGAGCAGCCGGATTTCAGGCCACGCGGCGTTGAGTCCGCCGGAATAGAAAATGCCGAGCACAAACAACAGCGCGCTGCGGCGGGCGATGCGGCGGAGGGCCTGGGCGCGTCCGTGCTCGGCAACGGTGCGGGTGAGCGACCACACGAGCGACACGCCAACGATGAAAACGAAGAGCGGAAAAATCAGGTCGTAGAAGGCAAAGCCGGCCCAATCCTTGTGTTCGAGTTGTCCCGCGAGCAGGCGCAGGAAAGGCGAGTCGCTGTCCTTGCCGGGCGCGCGGACGGCGGCACCCGCACCGATGATCCAGAGCATGTCGAAGCCGCGGAGGGCATCGAGCGAGAGGAGTCGCGCGCCGGCGTTGGGCGGAGAGGCGACGGATGGCGCGGTGGGGCTGGACATGGGGCGCGCGAAGTTTTGCTCAACGGTGTCTATGCAGGTGAATCCGCCGAGAAGACCCTAGAGATACGACGGAAACGGAGCGGCGAAGCGGCAACCGCCGCGGAGCGCGACCGGTCCCCGGTCGCAGCGCGTGAACTGGGAAGGGTGCCTCCGAATATCCTGACGCCTCTCGTCCTGCGTGCGCGCTGCACACCGTCACGTCACGGGAAACTTCGAGCGGCCCGGCTCCGGTTTTGCCGCTGCGGGCGGGGACCGCCCGCGCGCCGCGGCGGTTGTCGCTCCGGCGCGGTGTGTTCATGGCGTCGCTGTGGTTCATGCGGATCGTCGCCACGGCAAAAGTGAGGCCTCAGCGGTCAAGGCTGTCGATCACGGTTTTGAGATGGATGAGGTTCATGCCGACGCTTTCGGGCGCGAGTTCGGGGGTTTCCTCGTTGCCGGACATGAGGACTTCGAGCATGGCGGTCAGGAGCGGCTGCTGGTTGTAGCCTTCGAGCATCCGTTCGATCGATTCCTGAAAGTGCATTTCCGAGGCTTCATCCAGGCTGAGCACCAACTGCATGTTGCGCTCGTCGGCTTCCATGAGCGGGTCTTCGCCGACTTCGGGCAGGCCGCCGCGTTCGCCGGAGAGGATCTCGAAAATCATCAGGCCGAGGTAAAGGAGGTCGCCGCGGTTTTCCTCTTCCACGAACTCCTCGTCGCCGGCGAGGAGGTAGGCCATGAGGAAGGGCTGCTGTTCGCTGAAGCGTTTGAAACGCTGCTGCATTTCGGTGTCATCGTGGGCTTCGTAGCGGTCGATGATGAGGTCCACGGCTTCGCGGGAGATGGTTTTCATGGGTGGGAAAGTGGGGGTGCGGGGGTGATGGGGACGTTGGGGGAAATGTTTGGGGCGGTGGAAAAAGGGGCGCCGCGGCGGCTTAGAAGGTGATTTTGCGGCGCTCGGGCGCGGGTTGCTCGCGGTAGAGAAGCGCGGTGTTGCCGACGCGCTGGACGAGGTGGCTGAGGGATTTCTCGGCGAGCTGCGGCGCGAGGATTTTCTTTTGATCCTTGAAATCGCCGAACTTGATTTTGATGAGTTCGTGCTGGTCGAGGGCTTCGTTCAGGCTTTTGACAAAGGCTTCGGAAACGCCGTTGCGGCCGAGGACGAGCACGGGCTCGAGGCGCTGGCCGAGGGCTTTGAGTTTGCGGATTTGGGGGTTGGTGAGGGGCATGGGGAGGGGACGTAAAAGGTAAAAAGGGAAAGGGTTGAAGGGTTGAAGAGTTAAAGCGTTGAAAAGTTGAAGAGTTAAAAAGTTGAAGAGATGAAGAGGGGCGCGGGGATCGGCGGTTTGAAATCTGGAGCTCAGTTTGCCGGTTTACGTTTCAACCCTTTAGCCCTTCAACGTTTGAACCCTTCAACTCCGGTCCGCTCATTCACAGCCGTTTTACGCGGATGTTTTTGTAGTGGATGACGCTTTTGGGGTCGTGGGCTTGGAGGGCGAAGGTGCCGTCGCTGATTTTGCGGGGGAAGTCTTTGCCGGGTTTGTAGTCGGCAGGCTCGGTGTATTCCATGACGGTTTTGCCGTCGATTTTCACGGTGACGTGGTTGCCCTGGACGATGATGTGCTGGGTCCACCACACGTTGTCCTTGGCGGCGGATTCCTTGACGTTGACGACGTCGTAGAGGCTGCCGGTTTTCTTCCAGTCGCCGTGGGTGTTGTTGACCTGCGTCTCGAAGCCGTGCTTGGGCCAGCCGGTTTCCTGGTAGCGGGTGTGAAAGTAAATGCCGCCGTTGGAACCGGGCGCGGTCTTCACGTCCACCTTGAGTTCGAAGTCTTTGAACGGCTGCTCGTCGCCGACGTAGTAGAGGTGGTTGCGGTTGCCGTGCGCGACGAATGCGCCGTCTTCGAGCTTCCAGGTGTCCTTGTTTTCATTGGCCATTTTCCAGCCGGCGAAGCTCTTGCCGTCACAGATGGTTTTGAAACCAGGTTCGGTTTCCGCGGCGACGGAGGTGAAGGACAGCGCCACCGAGAGCGAGGCGAGCAGGAGCAGTTTTTTCATGGGATGGATTCTTGGCCATCGGTCGGGAGGCTGCCAAGCTATTTGCGGGAAACCGTGCGGAACGCGGCGTATTCCGACGAGGACGACGGGACGAAGGCACCACGTCCGCGGAGCAAGAGGCGTCGCACCGCAGGCGGAGCGCGCATCTTTTCACCGGGGCAGAAACACGTTGCATGCGGGGGGACCGTACGTAAACTCCGCCCCCTGATTTTCTGAGTATGCTTACCTCACACGAACTTTTCGGTTTCATGTCGCCCGCATTGTCCAACCAGATTCTGGAGGACGCTTACGCGGGCGAGCGGGAACTCTACAAGGCCACCCTCACGGCCGTCGCCAACGCCCGCAAACTGCGCCCGGTTTTCCTCGAGCGCCAGCCGCGTGCCGAGCGCCATGTCACCATGGTCGCCGCCCTCGGCAAGCCCGCCCAGGAACTCATCGCCGCCAATCTCATCCGCGGCTGGCTCCTGAAGAAACAGAACGCCGTGCTCTGCGATTTCCTCAACACCCTCGGCATCGCCCACAAGGAAGGCGCGGTGGAAGACCTCCCCGAGTCGATGGACGACGAGAAACTCAAGGCGGGCGTGGACAAATTGCTCGCCACCCATCCCAAGGAAACCGCCATCGTCTATCTCCACGCCTTCAACGGCATGAACGATCAGGCTTGGAAAAACCTCAACGAGATGCTGCAAAACGATCCGCGTCTCCAGTTTTGAGCCGCCCGGTTTTGATCCGGCCCCACCCATTTTTCCTCCACCTGCGCGCGACCAAACCTCGCGCGCTTCTTTCCGCTAACACCTGAACCTGAACACGACTACCAACATGCAACCTACCGGCGACATCGCATTGATCGGCCTGGCCGTCATGGGCCAGAACCTCATCCTCAACATGAACGACCACGGCTACACCGTGGTCGCCTACAACCGCACCACCGCCAAGGTGGATGAATTTCTCGCCAAGGAGGCCAAGGGCACCAAGGTGCTCGGCGCGCATTCCATCGCGGAGATGGTCAGCAAGCTCAAGCGCCCCCGCCGCGTGATGATGCTCGTCAAGGCCGGCAAACCGGTGGACGAATTCATCGAGCAGATCATCCCGCACCTCGAACCCGGCGACATCATCATCGACGGCGGCAACTCGCTCTTCGATGACACCGCCCGCCGCGTGAAACACTGCGAGAGCAAGGGCCTCCTCTACATCGGCACCGGCGTCTCCGGCGGCGAAGAAGGCGCGCGCCGCGGCCCGAGCATCATGCCCGGCGGCAGCCCCGCCGCGTGGCCGCATGTGAAGAATATTTTCCAAGCCGTCTCCGCCAAGGTCGATGGCGGCGCGCCCTGCTGCGACTGGGTCGGCGAAGGCGGCGCGGGCCATTACGTGAAGATGGTCCACAACGGCATCGAGTACGGTGACATGCAGCTCATTTGCGAGGCCTACAACATCATGAAGAACGGCCTCGGCATGAGCGCCGACGAGATGCACGCGGTCTTCACGGAATGGAACCTGGGCGACCTCGACAGCTATCTCATTGAGATCAGCCGCGACATTCTCGGCAAGAAGGACACCGACGGCGCGCCGCTCGTGGACAAGATCCTCGACACCGCCGGCCAGAAGGGCACCGGCAAATGGACCGTGATCAATTCCCAGGAACTCGGCATCCCCATCACGCTCATGGCCGAGGCCGTCTATGCGCGCTGCGTCTCCGCCCTCAAGGACGAACGCGTCAAGGCCGCCCGCAAGCTCAAAGGCCCGCGTCCGACGATCGCCGCCGGCGGCAAACCCGAGACGCGCAAGGCGTTCATCGAAGACATCAAGAGCGCCCTCTACGCCTCGAAGATCGTCAGCTACGCGCAGGGCTACATGCTCATGCGCGCCGCGGCGGCCGAGTACAAGTGGAACCTCAACTACGGCGGCATCGCCCTCATGTGGCGCGGCGGCTGCATCATTCGCTCGCGCTTCCTCGGCAAGATCAAGGAAGCCTTCGACAAGAATCCCAAGCTCACCAACCTGATGCTCGACGATTACTTCCGCGCCGAGATCAAGAAGAGCCAGAAGGGCTGGCGCAACGTCGTCGCCACCGCCGCCAAGAAGGGCATCCCCGTCCCCGCCTTCAGCACCGCGCTCTCCTTCTACGACCAGTATCGCAGCGCCGTCCTGCCCGCGAACCTGCTCCAGGCGCAGCGCGATTACTTCGGCGCGCACACCTACGAACGCGTGGACAAACCCCGCGGCGAATTCTTCCACACCAACTGGACCGGCCGCGGCGGCGATGTGTCGTCGAGCACGTACAACGTCTGAGTCACGCGGTTCGGTTTTGATTCCATCCGCCCGGCAGCGCGCGCGCTGCCGGGCGGTTTTGTTTTATCCCAAAAACCGCAGTTGAGATGAACCACGAAAGACACGAAACACACGAAAACAAAGGCTACGAGCGGGTCTTTCCCTGATCAAAAAAACAGCACCTGGCGGGTGCCTCCCTATCTGGCTGTAACCGGTTCCCTTTTCGTGTCTTTCGTGTCGTTCGTGGTCCCAACTGCTTTTTCCAGGTTTATCCGGCGCGGAAGCGAAACCTCTCATCTCTCCGCGGGGTGCGGGGTGATCCCGAGCCTCGGAATCGCACAGTCTTTCGGAGTTTCAGCCGTGCCTATCCGCAGTTGAGCCGCCGTTTTTGGATTAATCACGCCTGATTTGAACCGATGAAATTCTCGCGCAACAGGGTTGCCGCGACGTGCGGTGGCGGCTGTCGTGTGGTTTTGTCCCGGCCGGCAACTGGGATTTTAACGGCCTCGAAGTTGTCCTGAAATTGACCGAAACCTTGAACGCATCATGAACACGACCGCGCCTTTCGCGGCTGCCTGCGCCCTGTTGCTTCTTGCCGCGATCCCCGTCCATGCCGACACGGAGCAGACCCTCGGAAGTTTGCTTTTCAGCGACCCGAACCTTTCGCTCCGCCGCAACCAGTCGTGTGCTTCCTGCCACAGTCTGGTTCCGGCCAATGGCCGGGAGACCGGCCAGCCGTTGATCGCTCCCGGCTTTGTGGATCCGGGCAATGTGGAGAACGGCAGCCCCGTCTCGGGCGGTTCCGTGAGCGGGCAATTCGGCAAATTGAATGCGCCGAGTGTCGGGTACGCGGCGTTCAGCCCCGAGTTCCACTGGGACAATACCCGGGCGGCCTACGTTGGCGGGCAGTTCTGGAACGGGCGCGCGACCAATCTTCAGGCGCAGGCGGCCATGCCCTTCCTCAATCCGGCGGAAATGGCGATGCCCAGCCGCTGGGCGGTCGTCACCCGGCTCAAGGAGAACGCCACCTACCGGCAGCTCTTCAACGACGTCTTCGGCATCAACCTCGACGATCTCCCCGCCAACGACCTGGCTCCGGCCACCAGTCCGCCGCCGGCCGGCGTGCTGGCCGCCTTCGACGCGGCGGCCCAGACGATTTCCGAGTTTGAACGGGGCGCGACATTCAACCAGTTCACTTCGAAGTTTGATTACTGGCTGGCGGGAATGACCAGTCTCTCGGCCAACGAATTGAATGGCTTCAACCTCTTCAAGAAAAAGGCGCGCTGTGCGACTTGCCATCTCAGCTCGTCCGGCATTGATCGGCAGGGCAACATGATCCCCCCGCTGTTCACGGATTTCACCTACGCCAACCTCGGCCTCCCGCGCAATGTCAGCATTCCCGGCAACCCGGCCCCGGACCCCGGGTTGGGCGGACGCGCGGAAATTGCGGCCGCCTCGCCCGGTGGCGCAGAACTCGGGAAACACAAGGTCATGTCCCTGCGGAATATCGCCCTCACCCCGCCCTACGGGCACAACGGGGTGTTCGCCACGCTCGATCAAATCACGCACTTCTATAACACCCGCGATGTGCTCGGCCGGGTCGCCGCGAGCACGGATGCAGGGTTTGGCGTCATCGGCTGGCCCGCCCCCGAAGTGCCGCAAAACATCAACACCGCGAACGTGGGCGATCTCGGCCTGACCCAGCAGGAAGAGGCCGATGTCGTCGCCTTCATGAAAACCCTGACGGACAATTACCCGGCCACGGGCCAGGATCCCAATGTTCCGCCGGGCACCCCCTCGCCCTTTGCCAATCTGGCGATCCCGGCGATTCCAACCCGCCTCGGGCTGGGTGCGCCCGCGGTGATTTCACTCACCGGCCGATTGGGGAAATACTACCGGCTGGAGTTCGCGGATTCCCTGACCGGGACAAATCACTGGCAGCCGTTCTCAACCAATCGGTTTGGCGCGAATGGGATGCTGTTTCCGGACCCGACGGCCGTGCTGCCGGCCACGCGATTCTACCGGGCCGTGCAACTTCCCTAGCGCTAATGCCTTTCGGTAATTCCGCTCCGGTGAACGCTGGGCCGCCGAGCACGCGTTCCGCAGCTCTCGGCAACCCCAACGGGGTTGTGTCCTCCAGCCCAGGGTTGCGAGGAACGAGCTACCCTGGGTAGACATCGGCAAAGTTTTCCAACCCCAACGGGGTTGTGGCACACTCCCACCGTCGGGCCGCAACCGCGTTGGGGTTGTTGAATTGTGGACCTCTTTCCCAGGGTAGCTCGTTCCTCGCAACCCTGGGCTGGAGGCCGGAATCCCGTTGGGATTCTTCGTTGGAATTACCGAAAGGCATTATCCCTAGCCCGGATATTTCATGCTCATTTTGCAGCGCAGGCTTCCATGCCCGCTGCATCGCGGGTTTCTGAAGCCGCGGGGCGTTCGGCGCGGGAGACACCCTGCCGATTTTGAAATCGGCGACACAGCTGGTTTGGAAGCCTGCGCTACCTGGGCAGTGCGCCCCGGGACATCCCAATGTTGTTCGTGGGATCGCTCCTCCGCGGGGCGGGGCGTTCTCGCTGGCAGGTGGAGCGCGATGCTTGGTCCCTGGAGCTTGGTGTTTCCCTTGAGCTTTGAGCTTCACCGACAATTTCGGGAGGAGCGGGTGGGACAAGTGCGCCGATGCACCCACACCAGACCTTGCCGTCTCCAACACTTTCGTTCAGCCTGAACGGCAGGTAAAAAACACCGTGCCCATCGAAACTCGAACCGCCACTCCGCCCGCCCGCCATCCCGTATCTGCCGCCTGCACCGCCTTGGTGCGCTGGTTCGACGCCGACTACGGCTGCGAGGATGTCGCCCGCCTCCGAGAGAAACCCGACCGCATCGAATGGTTGCGCTGCCTTCCCTTCGTCATCCTCCACCTCGGCTGCCTCGGCGTGCTGGTGTATGGCTGGAGCTGGACTGCGGTCAGCCTGGCCGTCGCCTTCTACTTCGTGCGGATGTTTGCGATCACCGGCTTTTACCATCGCTACTTTTCGCATCGCACCTTTCAGACCTCGCGCCCCGTGCAGTTTCTCTTCGGACTCATCGGTGCCGCCGCCGTGCAACGCGGGCCGCTCTGGTGGGCGGCCCACCATCGGCACCATCACCAGCACTCGGACGAGGAGCCGGACGCCCACTCGCCCCGGCAGCACGGCTTCTGGTGGTCGCACATCGGCTGGATCACCAGCGCGCGCAACTTCCCCACCGACTACCACCGCGTGAAGGACCTCGCCAAATATCCCGAACTTGTCTTCCTCAACCGCTTCGATGCCCTCGTGCCGCTCCTCATTGGCGTGGTGTTCTACGGAGTGGGCGCGTGGCTCGGGCATGCGCATCCCGGCCTCGGCACCTCAGGCGGACAGCTCGTCGTCTGGGGTTTCATCAGCACCGTCGTCCTCTTCCACTGCACCTGCTCCATCAACTCCCTTGCGCACGTCTTCGGCCGCCAGCGCTTCCCGACCGGCGACGACAGCCGCAACAGCCTCCTGCTCGCGCTCCTCACGCTCGGCGAAGGCTGGCACAACAACCACCACCACTACATGCACTCCACGCGCCAGGGCTTCTACTGGTGGGAAATCGACCTCACCTACTACGGCCTCAAGGCGCTCTCGTGGACGGGGCTGATTTGGAACCTAAGGCCGGTGCCGGTGGAAGTGCTGGCGGAGGGAAAGTCTAAGTGAAGCCGATGACCTTTGAGAAACTGGTTTAACACGGAGGCAAGCTACAAATGAGAATTAGAGGCACCATAATGATACAGCGAGATTGGCTTCCAAAGCGTGAAGACTTTGCCTGGTTTCGCGCCCAAGAAGAAGTACTTCCTGGCCTAGAAGATTTAGTGACAGTCGTCTTTGACGATGCCGCGAATTCACCGGCGTATGCTGAATGGATGGATAGAATCAACACCCTGGGACTGAAGCGCATGCCGGATACTGTTGCGGCGGTTATGAAAACGGAACCTGAACGATGCGTTGGATACTACCGCCTCCGTTCCAGGAAGATTTTCACGCCGAAAGAGTGCGAACGCTCTGAATACGTATCTTTTTTTGTCGAAGCTGACATGCAGGCAGGCTGCGGGGAAACTGCCTCCGGGGAGACGTGCATTGATTTAGGACATGTTGGCAATGAAGTGCCTGAGGGGGCAGCGGCCCGCTTCTTAAAAGGTGGGTTGCACTTTTTCTCTTTGGCTTACAACTACCTCGGAGTTTCTGACGAGGGGAAGCAGATGCTGGAGGGTTCCGATCTGCGCGGATTCAGGATTACGCGGCCGTTGAAGGTAATGGATGACGATGCCGAATGGCTCGATCACCGCTACTGGCATCTGGATATTCCGACAGTCGTGCCGCTCTCGCCGAAGATGCGCTGGATTGACCCGGACGGCCGGTCTTATGTCGGGAGTTGGGTGCCGGGGGCTTATCCGCCTGATGATGGACTAATCGTGCTCGACCGTGTGTCGCTGGAAAAGGCTGGCTTCCCCGATGTGGCAATTCATGAGGAGCCTCGGGAGGCCGGAACTCGCTTCATTCGTAAGGTTGGCAGCCATCGTTGGTTCAAGTTTTTCAAAGCCCACAAAATTCGCTGCGACTGGACGCCGGTTGGAGTGGGGGATTAGCCCGCCGCGGTCACTGACTCTTGCCGCATGACCCGCCTCGCCATCATCGGCACCGGCATCGCCGGCTTGGGCTGCGCTCATTTTCTCCAGTCCCGCTTCGACCTCACGCTCTTCGAGCAGGCGGATTACCCCGGCGGCCACACCAACACCATAGCCGTCCCCGAAGGCTCCGGCCAAGTCGCCTTCGACACCGGTTTCATGGTCTATAACGAGGTCACCTATCCGCACCTCACCCGCCTCTTCCGCGAGCTGGGCGTGCGCGTGAAGCCGACCCAGATGTCCTTCAGCGTCCAGCACCGGCCCAGCGGCCTCGAGTTCAGCGGCAGCAGCTTGAACCACCTCTTCGCCCAGCGCCGCAATCTCCTCCGCCCGCGCTTCTGGCGGATGCTCGCGCAAGTCAACCGCTTCAACACCGAAGCCGTCGCGGCGCTCACCGACCCCGCGTTCGCCGCGATGACCGTGGCCGATTACGTCCGCGCGCGCGGCTACGGCGACGACTTCCTCCGCCTCTACCTCGTGCCCATGAGCGGCGCGGTCTGGAGTACGCCGCCCGAGCTGATGCTGGAATTCCCCGCCGTCACGCTGCTGCGCTTCTTCCACAACCACGGCTTCCTCGGCCTCCACACGCAGCACCCGTGGCTCACCGTGGACGGCGGCGCAAAGCATTACGTGGACAAACTCCTCGCTCCGCTTCGCGCGCAAAACCGCGTCCGCCTCAACGCGCGCGTTACCGCCGTCCGCCGCACCGCCGACGCCGTGGCCGTCACCACGGCCGATGGCCGCACCGAATCATTCGACCGCGTCATCCTCACCGCGCACGCCGACCAATCCCTCGCCCTGCTCACCGACGCCGACGCCACCGAGCGTCGGCTCCTCGGCGCGTTCCGCTACCAGCCGAACCTCGCCACCGTCCACACCGACGCCTCCGTGATGCCCCGCACGCGCCTCGCGTGGTCCTCCTGGAACTACCGCGTGGAGCGCACTGCGGATGGCCGCGAAGTCCCGTCCACCATCTATTGGATGAACTCGCTCCAAGGCGTCTCCGACCGCGTGAACTACTTCGTCTCCATCAACGGCGCAGAGCAAATCGCCCCCGACAAAATCCTCCGCCGCATCGAATATCACCACCCCCTCTTCAACCTCGCCGCCACGCAAGCGCAGGCGGAACTTCCCTCGCTCAACACGCGCCCGGCGAACCGCGTATTCTTCGCTGGCAGCTACTTCCGCTATGGCTTCCACGAAGATGCCTTCGCCTCCGCGCTGGATTGCAGCCGGGCGGTGAGTGGTGAGAGGATTTGGGGATGAAGCGGAAACTCCCCTTGTTGCTGGCGGTGCTGGCGGTCGGAACCATCCTCGGCTGGAGCGGCAAATCTTTCTTCAGCACGCATCACCTGAGGATAGGCGCGCCTGGCATCGGAATCGGCTTCGAGCGGAATGCTCCCGATGTGAGCAGGGTGTTGGCGGTGAGTTGGGGCGATGGGAAATACGGCAAGGCTTTCTACGGAGCGTTTGTTTTCTTGGAACCCGTTGAAGGCGGACAGGCAGTGAAAGCTCAGGTTCAAATTGGGCGAGGGAATCCCATGTTTCACGAGTGCGGGGAGCTTGGTCGCGTCGCATCGGGCGAGGAAGCCTTCGCCCAGTGGGGCAGAATCGAATGGCAGGACGACGGCCTCCACATCGGCACCGGCACGAACGCCTACTTCCTCCCGCGTGCCAAACTGGAGGCGCACCGATGACGCCGACCGGCGACAGGAGCGCCGAGCATCGCTCGGCAGGGCAGGCTTCCGCCAAAGCCGAGCAATGCTCGGCGCTCCGCTCCTGCCTCTACGATTGCTCCGTGATGCACCATCGGCTCTCGCCGAAGGAGCACCGCTTCCGCTACAGCCTCTTCCAGTTCTGCCTCGATCTCGACGAACTCGATGCGCTCCCGACACGCCTGCGCCTCTTCAGCCACAACCACCCCAACCTCTACCGCTTCAACGACAGCGATCATTTGCCCTTTCCCGGTAGCCGCCGACGTGAGGAGGCGGACCCCGCGACGCCCGACCTCCGCCTCCTCGCGTCGGCGGCTACCACAAAGACTTCGCTCCTCGCCTGGATTTCCTCGCAAGGCCTATCCCTCCCGCCCGAGACCCGTGTCCTCCTCCTCACCCACTGCCGCGTCTTCGGCTACATCTTCAACCCCGTCTCGTTCTACTTCTGTCTCGACGCGCAGGACCACCCGCTCTGCGCCGTCGCCGAGGTCAGCAACACCTTTGGCGAACAGAAGCCCTTCCTCCTCCGCCCCGAAGACCTCGACGCCGACGGCCGCTTCCGCCGCATCGTGCCGAAACACTTTTACGTCTCCCCTTTCTCCGCGCTGGACCTCGCCTTCGACTTCAAACTTCGCGTCCCCGGCGAGCAGCTCGAAATCCACATCGACGACCGCCAAGGCGACCGCCCCGTCCTACTCACTGCCCTCACCGGCCGCCGCGTCCCGCTCACCGACGCAAACCTCGCGCGCCTCACACTCAAGTACCCGCTCATCACCCTGCGCGTCATCACGCTGATCCACTGGCACGCGCTCAAGCTCTGGTGGAAAAACGTCCCGTGGCATCGCAAGGCCGCAAACCCGCACCTCCAGCAAGGCGTCTTCCACCCGCACGAGTCACTGCGCGGCCAGGCGACGGCGACCACGGTGCAAGCTGCGACGGAAAAGGTCTGAGCCTCTCGCGCCCGCGTTTGCCGGTGCCCTGTAGCGCAGACTTCCAAGTTTGCTGTTTGACGGGTTTCCAAACCCGCAGCCTCTCGCCACGCCGAGCGCGCCCCGACTTCTCACGGCCCGCCGGTTGGGAATGTGGCGACCCAGCCGGTAGCGAAACCTGCGCCACGCCGGCGCAGCTTCCGCACCGTGATTCTTCGTAATCCTCCCTAATTCTCCGTAATCCGTCGTTACCGGTTGCTCCGGCGAGACTTTTCGCTAAGCTCGTCGCGCATTGACATGAGCACCGCCACGCACCACCGCCCTCACTCCGCGCGCCACCACGCCACGCCCACGACCCGGCCTGGCTTTTACCAGCGCGCCATCGAGGAAGCGCTCGCCAAGATGCCCCTCGGCTGCCTCGAAGCCACGCTGCCCGACGGTTCCACGCGCCGTTTCGGCAACGCCCCGCAACCCACCGCGCGCCTCCGCATCCTGCGCCCCGGCTTCTTCAAACGCTGTGTGCTCTTCGGCGACATCGGCTTCGGCGAGGCCTTTGTGGACGGCGATTGGGACACGGATGATCTGCCCGCCGTGCTGGCGTGGTTCATCGAAAATGTCGAACACGCCCCCGGCATGTCCGGCTCCCGCCGCAGCCCGCTCGCGCTCAATCTCCTGCGCGGCGCGAACCGCGTGCAGCACCTGCTCCGCCCTAATTCTGTGAAAGTCAGCCGCCGCAACATCGCCGAGCACTACGACCTCGGGAACGATTTCTACCGCCTCTGGCTCGACCCCTCGATGACCTATTCCAGCGGCTTCTTCGTTTCTCCCGAACTCACCCTCGAACAAGCCCAGACGGCAAAATATGACGCCCTCTGCCGCAGCCTCCGCCTCAAGCCCGCCGACCATCTGCTCGAAATCGGCTCCGGCTGGGGCGGCATGGCCTGTCACGCGGCGAAGAACTACGGCTGCCGCGTCACCACACTGACCATTTCCGAAGCGCAGCTTGCCTACTGCAAAGAACGCTTCATCCAAGAAGGCATTGCTGACCGCGTCGAGGTGCGCCTGCAGGACTACCGGCACACCACCGGCCAGTTCGACAAAATCGTCTCCATCGAGATGCTGGAAGCCGTCGGCGAACGCTACGTGGACGGCTACTTCGCCCAGTGCGCGCGCCTGCTCAAGCGCGACGGCCTGCTCGCCCTCCAATACATCACCAGCCCGGACAGCCGCTACGAGCAGTTCCGCAAGGGCGTGGACTGGATTCAAAAGCACATTTTCCCCGGCTCGCTGCTCATGTCCGTCGGCCGCGTCACGCAGGCGCTCCAGCGTGGCACGGACCTGCATCTGCACAACCTCCACGACATGGGCCATCACTACGCCCGCACGCTGCGCGAATGGCGCGCGCGCTTCAACGCCCACCACCCGGAACTCCGCAAGCTGCGCTTCGACGACCATTTCATTCGCAAGTGGAATTACTACCTGAGCTACTGCGAAGCGGCGTTTGCCCAACGCAATATCAGCGTGGTGCAGGCCCTCTACACACGGCCGAACAACCGGACGCTGATCTAGGCCCGAGTGGAAATTTGTTCGGGAATGCAGAAGAGCAGGAACATGAGAAAAACACCGACAGACAGGCTGGGCGCATCCGCGCACGGCCCCCTCGTAGCGCAGACTTCCAAGTCTGCTGTATCGCGGGTTTCCAAACCCGCGGGCGGGCCGGTCACCCGCAACGTTTCGTCTTGTCGCACGCGCGCGAAAGTCCGGGGCCTCTGCCGATTTGGAAATCGGCGACACAGCAGGTTGGGAAACCTGCGCTACACGGGCGGCGCGCGGATGGGACCGGCAATCTGGGCGTCTGTTCCTGCCTGCCTGGCGGATAGGATACATGGTTCTTCCGCGCTTAATCCTTGGCTGAAAAAAACATCATGATTATCTCCCTCCGTTTCGCCGCCGCCTTCGTTCTGATCGCCATGCTCGCCGTGACCACGTGGGCCAGTTCCGAGGTGGCGCTCTGGAAGACGCCGCGCGAAGTGGTCCTGCACCCGTGGTTCATCGCGACGCTGTTCGACACTTACTTTGGCTTCCTCACCTTCTACGTCTGGCTCGCCTACAAGGAGACCTCGAACCTGGCCCGCGTCCTGTGGCTCGTGGTGATACTTCTGCTCGGCAACATCGCGATGGCGATCTACCTGCTCCGTGAACTCTTCCGCCTGCCGACCAACGCCACGATGGAAGACCTGTTGCTGAGGAGGAAGGCTTCCGAAGTCTCGTGAATCCTTCTGTCGAGACTTGGTTGGTAGAGAGGGGTGTCCTCACCCCGCCGTCGGCCATCCGCGCTCCCTCGTCGTTCGGCGGCGCGGTGAGGACACCGCGCCCTACCGGACACCCGCTCACGAGAGCCGATCACGGGCATTGGTCACCCGTGGAATCTTTTTCCATCCCATGCTGACCAATGCCCTCATCCTGCTGGCCCTCGCGCTGGTGTTTGTCGTCGTCGAGATGACGCTCGCGTGGCTCGTCGCGCGCAAGCTGCGGAACAACGGCATCGTGGATGTGGTGTGGTCGTTCGGTTTTGGCCCGCTGGCGCTAATCGCCCTGTTTCTCACGCCGCGACTCGCGGTCAGCAGCCATGCACAAATCAGGTGGGAAATCATCACCGCGCTTGTGCTCATGTGGAGTTTGCGGCTGGGATCGCACCTGCTCGTGCGGGTGAGCAAGCATCATCCGCACGAGGACGTCCGTTACGCGAAACTACGCGTCGAATGGGGGAAGGCGACTGACAAGAAGATGTTCTGGTTCTTTCAGCTCCAAGGCGCGCTCCAAGTGGTGCTGTCACTCCCCATTTTTCTAGTTCACCTAGACACCTCGGGCACGTTGGAATTCTTCGGCCTCGGCCTCACCGGTGTCCTCGGCGTCGCATTGTGGACCACCGGCCTCCTCGGGGAATCCCTCGCCGACCGCCAGCTCACCCGCTTCCGCGCGGCCCCTGCAAACAAGGGCAAAGTCTGCCAGACTGGCCTGTGGAACTACTCGCGGCACCCGAACTACTTCTTCGAATGGCTGGTGTGGGTGGGCTACGCCGTCTTCGCGCTCGGTTCGCCGTGGGGCTGGCTGGGCCTCATCGCGCCCGCGCTGATGCTGCACTTCCTCCTCAACGTCACTGGCATCCCCATGACCGAGGAGCTGTCCCTCAAGTCCAAGGGCGACGCCTACCGCGAATACCAGCGCACCACCAGCGCCTTCGTGCCGTGGTTCACGCAGAAGGAGTCAGAAGTCAGGAGTCAGAAGTCAGAAGCTCCCGACGGTCGCACTTCTCCTCCCTCCTGACTCCGATTCCCCATGCTCGACTCCCTCCTCGAACGCAATCTCCTCCCCGACCCGCTCCTTCGCTTCGGCATCCGCCGTCTGCTGGCGCAGCGGTTGCGCGAGGAGGACAGGGGCGACGCCGAGGCGCAGCGCGCGCATTTGCAGGCGCTCGTCGAGGAACTGCGCCGCTCGCCCATCGCCATCGAGACGGCGGCGGCGAACGAGCAGCATTACGAAGTGCCCACGCGCTTCTACCAGCTCTGCCTCGGTCCGCGCCTGAAATACAGCGGCGCGCTCTGGCCCGTCGGCGTCACCTCGCTCGCCGAGGCCGAGGAGCGGATGCTCGCACTCTACGCCGAGCGCGCCCAGCTCGCCGACGGTCAGGACATTCTCGAACTCGGCTGCGGCTGGGGCTCGCTCTCGCTGTGGATGGCCGAGAAGTTTCCCAAGTCCCGCATTACCGGCGTCTCGAACTCGCGGACGCAGAAGGAGTTCATCGACGCGGAAGCGGCGCGGCGCGGCTTGAAAAATGTCCGCATCATCACCTGCGACATGAACCGCTTCGAGCCGGTGGCGGGAGAATCGGTTGAAGGGTTGAAGGGTTTAAGAGTTGAAGCGGGGGCCGCTCCAACCGCTCGACCCCTTGACCTTTCAACCCTTCAACCCTTCGCCCCCTCCACTCCTGCGAATCTGTTCGACCGTGTTGTGTCCATCGAGATGTTCGAGCACATGAAGAACTACCAGCGCCTCCTGGCGAACATCGCGCGCTGGCTGCGGCCCGGTGGACAGCTCTTCGTCCACATCTTCACGCACCGGGAGTTCGCCTATCACTTCGTCGCGCGGGACGAGTCGGACTGGATGGCGCGCTACTTTTTCACCGGCGGCATCATGCCCAGCGACGACCTGCTGCTCTACTTTCAGGACGACCTCCGCCTCGTGAACCACTGGCGCGTCAACGGCCAGCACTACGAAAAGACCGCCAACGCGTGGCTCGCGAACATGGACGCCCACGAACCGGAGATTCGCCGCCTCTTCGCCTCCACCTACGGCGCGGAGAACGAAACCAAGTGGTGGGTTTACTGGCGCGTCTTCTACCTGGCGTGCGCGGAACTGTGGGGCTACCGCGGTGGCAACGAGTGGCTCGTCTCGCACTACCTCTTCCGCAAGCCCTGACGCGAACCCATTGGCATCCGGCGCGCTGCTGGCCCGGCATCGGCAGCGGATCCCCCTTCCGCTCAATCGCGACAAAAAAACAGGCCGGTGGTTGACCCGCGCAACCGCTTCAGGTAACTCCTCCGCCGCATGCCACTGGAAACTACTCTGATTCTGTTCAAACCCGACGCCGTCCGCAAAAACCTCGTGGGCCAGGTGCTCGCGCGGTTCGAGGGGGCGGGTCTGAAAATTCGCGGTCTGAAAATGATGCGGCTCTCCGATGCGCTGTTGCGCGAGCATTACGCGCACATCGCGGCGAAACCGTTCTTTCCCGAGGTGCAGGCGTTCATGCAGCAGTCGCCCGTGGTCGCGCTGGCGCTCGCCGGTGAGAATGCAGTTGCGAAAGTCCGCGAGCTGCTCGGTCCGACGGACTCGAAGAAAGCCGCCAAGGGAACGATCCGCGGCGATCTCGGGGTCGATATGATGGTGAATGTTTGCCACGCCTCGGATTCGGTGGAAGCGGCCGCTGCGGAGGTGAAGCGGTTCTTTGCGGACGCGGAAGTGTTCTGAGGGGGAGGAGGCAGGGGGCAGGGGACAGGGGGCAGGAGGCAGCGCGCGGTGCTCGCCGCCGCGGTGGTGCCGCAGGCGTCCTCGCCTGCGAGTTCGGGCGGCGTCTCGCCGCCTGTCCCTACGGCGGACATGTGGCGCGGGGAAACCAAGAACACGGGGCGAGACGCTCCCTGAACTCGCAGGCGGGGACGCCTGCGGTACCCGCGTCAATTGCGCTTCACCAGCCGCAGCGATTGCGGATCGAAGAGCGTCTCGCCCTTGGTGGCGCGCAGTTCGCAGACGAGTTCGACTTCACGCACCGGTTCGCCGATCTCGATTTCGTAGGCGATGCGCTGCCAGCCGGTGTCGCCTTTGACCCGGACGCTGGCGGTGGTTGCGCCGGAGATGCGCAGGCACGCGCCGCCGTCGCTCATGGGCTGCACCCCGGCGGTGCGCACTTCGCCCTCAAACAAATAGCGGCCGTTTTTCAGCAGCACCCGCGTCCGCCACGACCCGACGGATTCGTTCGAGGTGGCGCGGATGCGGAGGGCGGCCTTGGCCCCGTCCTTGACCTGTTCCAGCGCGGGAAAGCCCTGGTGGGCCACGGGGTTCCAGCCCACGAGCGTGGCGATTCCCGCAGCATCAAACTTCAAGGTCTGCGCCGGGATGGCGAGAAAGCGCTCGAGCGTGCGCGTGCGTTGCGTGATGCGGTTGACGAGGTCGTTGACCGCGTTGGCGTGATTCTTCGCTTCGCCTTCCGAGAGACCGGGACGGATTTTTTCCTGCATCTGCCGCACCTTCAGCGTGAGTTCGTTGACGTTCCAATAGCTGCGGAAGAGCGACTCGACGCGGTCGTGATAGCGCGCCTTGCCCTCGGGCGTGTCGTAGAGCGCCTTGGCGACGAGGCCCGAGCCGTTGGGCGTGAGCGGTACGCCGTCGCTGAACATCTGGTCCATGCCCGACGGCAGGAACACGATCTTGTCCGAGGTCGGATCGTGGTACATGCGGTAATTGTTTTTGTTCATCGCGTAGCCGTCCCAGTGGCCGGTCATGGCCTCCATGGCGATGAAGGACAGGAAGCGGTCGATGTCGAGCACGGCCTCGAGGCGCTGCCAGCGCTTGGCGGGGTCGGGCTCGCGCGCGGCGTCCCACACGGCCTTGAGATCGTTCTGATCTTTGCGTTCGTCGTTCGAGATCTTCTGCTTTTTCCCGTCGAGATCCTGGCAGAAGCCGCCGTCGTAGAACGTGCCGAAGGAGTTGAGGAAATGGCGTTTCAGAAACGTGTGATCGTAGCCTTCCTTGAGTACATACATGCCGAGATCGCGGCCGTTCAATTTTACGCGGGCATTGGAAGTGCGCAGCGCCGGCACGCCTGACGCCTGCATCAAGCCGGCGCACAGCCCCTCGGTGATGAAGCTCGGGTCCTGCACGGAGTTGTTCAGATGCACCTTGTCCAAACCGTGGAAGCGCTGCTCGCGATGGAACTTGTCGAAGTTCAGCGTCAACGCGGGGTTTTGATCGAGCGCGCGGAAACTCCCGGCCCCGCCCTTGAGATGCACGGCCACCTCGTTGTAGATCGTGTCGCCTTCCTTGACGGTGGCCTTGACGTAGGCGCGGTTGTTCGCGCGCAGCTTGCCCAGCTCGGGCTCCTTGATCTCGATTTCCAGCCGCGGGACGTAGGAGTTGGTGAAGAACTGTTGCGAGACATCGACCTTATGCTTTTTGCCCGGGTGCGGCAGGAAGGGATTGCGGTCGGAGGGGCGGGGAGTCTCCGCCGCGTGCACGGTGCCGAACACCAGCACGAACGCCAGGAGAAGGAACGGGGGCAAAGCCATGTTTTGATCGAACCACGTTTCCACCATGGGTCAACGCAATTCACCGGCGCGGAGACGCCGATGGGTTGACTCATAGCAAGACACACCGCGGACGGTGGACCTGCATACGCATCGGACAGATCGGGCGTTTGGGAGAGGGGATTTTTCAGGAGCGGCAGGTTTACGCAGGGAGCGCGACCGGTCCGCGCTGGTAGCGGCGGCAAAGAAACGGGAGCGCGTTGAACCTTCGAGGCGCTGGCGCGAGTTCGTGGCTGCTGCGGGCGGGGACCGCCCGCGCGCCTTTCCGGAGCGCGACCGGTCCCTGGTCGCAGCGGCGGCAAAGAAACGGGAGCGCGTGAAAAGTTTGAGACGCTGGATCGAGTTCGCGGCTGCTGCGTGTCGCGGACTGCCCGCGCACCATCGGCGGGTGGCACGGCACCTGCAATGTCTGGTCCCATGAACGAGACACTGGTCCGGTCCGAAAAGAAAAACTCCTGTGGCAGCCGTCATTTTAACTCCCGCCCCGCTGTGGCGGGCCGTCGCAGTGTCCGCGCAAATTCCGCCGCCGAACGGCGCTGGTTGTTTACTGAAACGAAAAACTGCCGATTCAAAGGTATGAAGAACGAAGCCTCTCTGAGTGAAGGACACCTCTACCGCAAGGCCTGCGCGAGCAGCCGCGGCGCGCACAAACTTTTGTTGCTGATCAACGCGATCCTCGCGCTGGTCGCCCTCTCGGCCAAGGCCGCCGGGTACTAATTGGCAACGCCCAGCCTCGCTGCACCCACACACAACACACACACGCAACGCCCCACGACGCAGCACCCACGGCCGGCCCAGTCGCCCTGACTGGGCCGGCATTTTTTTGCGCCAAGTCCGGGAACTGGCAGTTGGAATCGGTGGGGAGATCACACGGCGACGCGATGGACAAAGTGCGCCGAAGCCGCAAACCAACGGAGGGAGCGACCGCCTCCGTTGCAGCGGATGGGGCGTCGCGAGGACGGCGGAATATCCACACGACCTCTGCACTGTCTGCGCGCTGCGGGTGGGGACGGGGAGAGCGTCGTTGGCGACACTTCTCGCTCCGTCGGTTGACGGCCCGAGCCACGGCAAAAGCCTCGCCCTCCCGATCGACAACCCTTCGCCGCCTCCTATTCCTCTGGTCCGCTCGCGGCACCCTCTGGTCCGCTCCCGGACCAGCCCGCGCGCGGCCTGCGGCATCCGCGCCACACCGCAGCGATTTGCGCCGCATTTATTTTGCGGCATTCCGCCTGCTCCGGTTCAGCCGCGCCGGATGCGCGCCGATAACAGGACCAATGGAGACATCCGCCGCCCCGGCCCCAACGACGCAACGATATTCTATGAACGCCCTCAGTCACCTGTTTCGCCGCCCTCTCACAGCTGCTGCCCGCGCGGTTGGCGCGGCGTGGC